>JAPLRD010000093.1:710-2949 GCA_026399375.1 Pseudomonadota bacterium | reverse complement strand
CCAAGTACCGGCGCGTGCTAGAGCGGCTGCAGCCCGCGCAGGGCGCGCACATTCTCGAGATCGGCTGCGGCTGGGGCGGCTTTGCCGAAATGGCGGCGCGTGACTACGGCTGCCACGTCACCGGCCTGACGCTGTCGCGCG
Source organism: Pseudomonadota bacterium (assembly GCA_026399375.1). Lineage (GTDB taxonomy): Bacteria > Pseudomonadota > Gammaproteobacteria > Burkholderiales > SG8-39 > 2-12-FULL-64-23. Next base: position 2,808 of record JAPLRD010000093.1, on the reverse strand, counting down.
AACAACTGGCCTACGCCACGGAGCGCCTGGCGCGAGCGGGCCTCGCCGGCAAGGCGGAGCTGCGCTTCCAGGATTACCGCGACCTCGACGGGCAGTTCGACCATGTGGTTTCGATCGAAATGTTCGAAGCGGTGGGCGAGCGCTGGTGGCCGGACTACTTTCGCGCCGTCGCCGCCGCGCTCAAGCCCGGGGGCAGGGCGCTGATCCAATCGATCACCATCGCCGACGCGCTGTTCGAGCGCTATCGCAAGGGCACCGACTTCATCCAGCAGTACATCTTCCCGGGCGGCATGCTGCCCTCGCCGTCGCGCTTTCGCGCCGAGGCCGCGGGCGCAGGGCTCGCGCTGGCCGGTGCGCACGCCTTCGGCCCGGACTACGCCGAGACGCTGCGGCGCTGGCGCGCGAGCTTCATGGCGCAGCTGCCGGCGGTGCGTGCGCAGGGCTTCGACGAGCGCTTCCTGCGCATGTGGGAATTCTATTACTGCTATTGCGAAGCGAGCTTCGACAGCGGCTGCACCGACGTCTACCAGTTCGAGCTGGTCAAAGCCTGAGCCCGGACCGGCGCAGATGGACAACGACCGCATCAGCCGGGCCGGCGCGCCGCTCCTCTCCGGCCTGCGCCCGATTGCGCTGGTCCCGGGTGTTCTGTTGTGGATTGCCCTAGCCGTGCCCGCGGTGGCGCAGACGCTGCCGTCCGCGGCGGCGGAAATCCTGCCCAGTGCACGCGAGGCCGGTGGTGGCGCGTTTCGCTATTTCGGGCTGCTCGTGTACGACGCAAAACTGTGGACGGCCGGACCGCGCTTCGACGCCGAGGCGACCTACGCGCTGGGCATCCGCTATGCGCGCAACATCAAGGGCCTCAAGCTGGCCGAAGAAAGCGTCAAGCAATGGCGCGGCATGCGCTACGGCTTCGAAGACAGATACGAGGCCTGGGAAGCAGAGATGCGGCGCATTTTCCCGGACGTGAAGCCCGACGACGAACTGGTGGGCGTGCACCTGCCGGGCAAGGGGGCGCAGTTCTATTTCAACGGCAAGCCGGCGGGCGCGGTCGCCGACGGCGCGTTTGCGCGCGCATTCTTCGCCATCTGGCTCGACGAGCGCACCACCGAGCCCGGCCTGCGCCGCGCGCTGATCGCGGAGAAATAGTTGGCCGCGCGACTCGATCGAGGCCAGTTGGTCGTCTACGGCCTGTTCGGCCTGCCCCTCGCCATGGCGGCGCTGCCGCTGTATGTGCATCTGCCCAAGTTCTACGGCGACGAGCTGGGTATGAGCCTCGCACTGGTGGGCGGCATCTTGCTCGGGGCGCGCCTGCTCGATGCCCTGCAGGATCCCTTGCTCGGATACCTGTCTGACCGCGCGCCGGGGCGCAAGCGCTTCGTGCTGGCGGCGCTGCCGCTGCTCGCTGCGGGCATGCTGGGACTGTTCAACCCGCCGGCGCTCACCGAAGGCGCCCTCGCGCTGTGGCTGCTCGCCTGCCTGGCGGTGGTGTACCTCGGCTTTTCCATGGCGTCGATCAGCTATCAGGCCTGGGGCGCGCAGCTCTCATCCGATCACAATGAGCGCACGCGCATCACCGCCAGCCGCGAAACCTTCACGCTGATCGGCGTGGTGGCCGCGGCGGCCCTGCCGGCGCTGCTGGGTTCGGGCGGTGCCGAGCAACTGTCGCGCTTTGCCTTGCTGTTCGTGGCGCTGCTCGCCGCCTGCGGTGCGCTCACGCTCGCGCTGTCTCCCGAAGTGAGCGCGCCGCCGCGCGCGGCCGGAGGCCTGTTCGCGGCGCTGGTGCAGCCCCTGGGCAATCCGGCCTTTCGCAGCCTGCTGCTGGTGTTCGTGCTGAACGGCATCGCCTCGGCTATTCCGGCCACGCTGGTGCTGTTCTTCATGTCGGACGTGCTGCTGCTGGGCGAGCGCGCCGGCCTGTTCCTGGCTTTGTACTTTGTCAGCGGCGCGGCCGGCATGCCGCTGTGGGTGGCGCTTGCGCGCCGCTACGGCAAGCGCGCAGCCTGGCTTGGCGCGATGCTGCTGTCGGTCGCGGCCTTCGTCTGGGCTTACGGCCTGGGCGCGGGCGATGCGGCGGCCTACGCCGTGGTCTGCGTGATGT
>JAPLRD010000093.1:0-543 GCA_026399375.1 Pseudomonadota bacterium | reverse complement strand
TGGCGCTGGGCGCCGATCTGGCGCTGCCGCCCTCGTTGCTCGCCGACGTCATGGACGAAGACGCCAAGGCTGCCGCCGCGCGCAGCGAGGGCGCCTACTTCGGCGTGTGGAATCTCGTGACCAAGCTCAACCTCGCGCTCGCGGCAGGAATTTCGCTGCCGCTGCTGGGAGCGCTGGGCTACGCGCCGGGCGCCATCGGCGCCCCGGCTGGTGCGGCGGCGCTGTCTTTCGTCTATTGCATCGTGCCCTGCGCGTTGAAACTTGCAGCCGCGGCCGCGCTGTGGGTGATGCCACCGGGCGCGGGGCCCGTTCCTTCCTTTACTCCAACCGGAAATCACCAATGAAATTGATCAAACGTTTGTCATCGGCCCTGCTGGGCCTGTTCGTGCTCGCGGGCTGCGCCACGACCGGCGTCGAGGCCTACCGCGCCGAAAAGCCCCGGCTCGACATCAGGAACTATTTCAACGGCACCGTCGACGGCTGGGGCATGGTGCAGGACCGCTCGGGCAGGGTGCTGCGGCGTTTTCACGTGGTCATTGTCGC
>JAPLRD010000053.1:6870-9167 GCA_026399375.1 Pseudomonadota bacterium | reverse complement strand
TGCAACTACAACTGGAAGACCTTCATCGAGGTCTACCTCGAGGATTATCACGTCGTGCCTTTCCATCCGGGGCTGGGCAATTTCGTCACCTGCAACGACCTGGAGTGGCAGTTCGGCGAACGCCACTCGGTGCAGACAGTGGGCATCAACAACGGCCTCGCCAAACCCGGCAGCGCGACCTACGCGCGCTGGCACAAGGCGGTGCTCGATTATTACCAGGGCGAAATTCCCCCGCACGGGGCGATCTGGCTCACGCTGTATCCGAACATCATGATCGAGTGGTACCCCCACGTGCTCGTGGTGAGCACCCTGCATCCGCGCGGACCCCAGGCCACGACGAACGTGGTCGAGTTCTACTATCCCGAGGACATCGCGCTGTTCGAGCGCGAATTCGTCGAAGCCGAGCAGGCCGCCTATTGGGAGACCGCGATCGAGGACGACGAAATCGCGCTGCGCATGGACCGCGGCCGCAGGGCGCTGATGCAGCAGGGCATGAGCCAGGCGGGTCCGTATCAGTCGCCGATGGAGGACGGGATGCTGCATTTCCACGAATACCTGCGGCGCGAACTGGGCCGGCCCGCCTGATGCCTCTGCGTCCGCGCGTCACGGCCGGTCCCGCACCGTCCGACAGCCTGTATCCAGAACACGCACTGCCCAACGGAGACCGACAATGATAGCCATCGACCACAGCGGCGAACTGGTCACCGTGACCGTCCTCGGCGAGTTCGTACTCGCCGACTACAAGGAATTCGAGGACATGGTGCGCGCCACCCTGGTGCCCGGAGGCCGGGTGAACCTTTTGATCGACCTGCGCCAGATGGCGGACTTCACCCTCGACGTTGCCTGGGAGGACATCAAGTACACCCGCAGCCACCCCGACGATTTCGGCAAGATCGCGGTCGTGACCCACAGCGAGTGGGTGATCTGGAGCGCGTGGCTGTCGCAGATGTTCATCAACGCCGATGTGCAGGTGTTCGACGACGCCGAGGAGGCGCGCGGCTGGATCGAAGACGACGGGAAGGAAGAGTAATTCGTATGACGCGCACCACCCTTGTCGCCACGGAGGAACTCGCCGGACATCTCGATGACCCGGAGTGGGTGGTATTCGACTGCCGCCACGACCTCGCCAATCCGGATGCGGGAACGAAAGAGTACGTGCTCGGGCACGTCCCCGGCGCACGCTTCCTGCACGTCGACCGCGACCTCGCCGCGCCGACCACGGGAAAAAACGGCCGGCATCCGCTGCCCGATGCGCAGGCGTTCATGCGCAAGCTGGGGGCCGCGGGCGTGGACACAAGCAAGCAGGTTGTCGCCTACGACGGCCAGACCGGCGTGTATGCAGCGCGGCTGTGGTGGATGCTGCGCTGGCTCGGACACGAAAAAGTCGCCTTGCTCGACGGCGGTTACGCCAAATGGATGCGCGAACAGCGGCCGGTCACCGGCGCCGTCCCGCAGCCCGTGCCGGCACGCTTTGGCGGTGCGCCGCACGAAACCTGGGTCGGCGCCGACGCCATTCTGGGTACGCTCGGCCGCCCCGGCCGCATCGTGCTCGATGCGCGCTCCGCCGATCGTTACCGCGGGGAAAATGAAACCCTGGACCCGGTTGGCGGGCGCATTCCGGGCGCGCTCAATCGCTTCTTCAAGGACAACCTGGATTCGAGCGGTTGCTACAAGCCGGCGGCAGAACTGCGCCAGGCCTTCATGGCATTGCTGGGCGATGCTGCGCCGGAGTCCGTGGTGCATTCCTGCGGCTCGGGCGTGTCTGCCTGCCACAACCTGCTCGCGATGGAAATCGCGGGCCTGCACGGCTCGAAGCTGTACCCGGGTTCGTGGAGCGAGTGGTGCAGCGACCCCGGCCGTCCGCTGGAGCGAGGCTGACGCGCATGCAGCCGACCCACCCGGAACAGCAGTACCTCGACCTGCTGCGCCACGTGATCGAGAACGGCGCCAGGAAAAGCGACCGCACCGGCACCAGCACGCTCTCGGTGTTCGGCTGCCAGATGCGCTATCCGCTGTCGCCCTTCCCGCTGCTGACGACGAAGAAGCTGCACCTGAAGTCCATCATCCACGAATTGCTGTGGTTCCTGCAGGGCGACACCAACGTGCGCTACCTGCAGGAGAACGGCGTCAGCATCTGGGACGAATGGGCCGACGCCGAAGGCGATCTCGGCCCGGTCTACGGCTATCAGTGGCGCAACTGGAAGACCCCGGACGGGCGCTCCATCGACCAGATCGCGCAGTTGATCGACGGCATCAGGAAGAATCCGGATTCACGCCGCCACATCGTCAGCGCCTGG
>JAPLRD010000053.1:0-6820 GCA_026399375.1 Pseudomonadota bacterium | reverse complement strand
CTGCCGCCGTGCCATGCGCTGTTCCAGTTCTACGTCGCAAATGGCAGGCTGTCCTCCCAGCTCTACCAGAGGAGCGCCGACCTGTTCCTCGGCGTTCCGTTCAACATCGCCTCCTACGCCCTGCTCGCCCTGATGGTGGCCCAGGTGTGCGAGCTGCAGCCGGGCGAGTTCGTGCACACGCTGGGCGACGCGCATCTTTACCTCAACCACATGGATCAGGCGCGCGAGCAGCTCGGGCGCGCGCCGCGGCCCTTCCCGCAGATGCGGATCGATCCTGCGGTGCGGGACATCTTCGGTTTCAAGTACGACGATTTCACGCTGCAGGGCTACGATCCCCACCCGGCGATCAAAGCGCCGATTGCGGTCTGACCGCGCACACCGCGGCAAAACTGAAACCGTGCCCGCCAGCGATCACGAGGCTTTGGTTCAACCGCGCATCTGCCTGCTTGCCGCGATCGCTGCCAACCGCGTCATCGGCAGGAACAACGCGCTTCCGTGGCACCTGCCCGCGGACCTGAAGCGATTCAAGGCCCTGACCATGGGCCATCCGGTGCTGATGGGGCGCAAGACCCACGATTCCATCGGCAAGCCCCTGCCGGGGAGACGCAACCTGGTCATCACCCGCAACCGCGACTACGGCGCCCCGGGCTGCGAGATCGTGCATTCGCTTGACGAAGCGATCGCCGCCTGCCGCGGCGCAGCGGACATATTTGTCATCGGCGGGGCCGAGCTGTACCTCGAGTCGCTGCCGCGCGCGCACAGCCTCGAATTCACCGAGATCAGAGCGGAGTTCGAGGGCGATGCCTGGTTCCCCGAATTTTCCACGACCGAGTGGCATGAAATCGCGCGCGAAGCGCACAGCGATGATGCGGGCGCGCCTTTCGGTTACGATTTTGTTCGCTACGAGCGCAAGGCCTGAGAATTCATTACAGCATGAGGGGATATCTCTCCTCATGCTCCCCGCGGCCGGTCCGGCCGGTCAGCAAGCCGGATCAGGGTGGCGAAGCCGCAGGCGCATAGCGTCGTCTTTTCTCCCTTCACCGCCATGACCTCGAGCTCGCACACGGTGAGCGTCCTGCCGCTTTTCTTCACCCTCCCGCATGCCACCAGCTTGTCGCCCGCGCCCGGCGCGAGCAGATTGATCTTGTACTCGACCGTCAGGAGCGAGTCTTCGGCCCCAAACAGGGTGTAGGTGGCGTAGCCGCCGGCGGTGTCTGCGATCGCGCTCACCATGCCGCCGTGAAACAATCCGTGCTGCTGCGTCAGGTCGTCGCGATACGGCAGCTCGATTTCGCAATATCCGGGCTCGAGCCTGCCCATGCTGGCGCCGATCAGGCGCATCGCGCCCTGGCGCGCGAAGCTGTCGCGCACGCGCGCTTCGAAATTTGGATCCACCGCCTTGAATGACTGCGCCATGTACGACCCCGTTCTCCTATTTCAGCGAATGCAAAAGGTATCACAGTTGCAGCGGGCTCCGCGCACACGCGCCGCGGCGCCGGCGGCAGTGCGAGTACAATACGCACCATTCGCAAGCGGCAGCGGGCCAAACCGGTACGCTCCCTTGATTGCGCGGGGGCAGAGTCATGGACAAGAGAAGAAGCTGGCGCGAGCAGGAGCAGCAACTGGTCGAGCGCTGGAACGCAGCCTCCGAACTCTGCCGCGAGACGGAGGCCGAAGTCGCGCGGCAGAAGCTGCCCCAGGGCGAGGGCGTGCCCAGCGAGGAATGCATGCGCAGCGCCGAAGCCGCCACGGCGGCGCTGGAAATCATGCGCAAACAGGTTGCGCGCATGAAAGTCGAATTCAGCACCGGGAAGCGTTATTAGAGAAATCCGGAAGAATTATCCGAATTGTCTTGACCCTGCACGTTCAGGCCTGTATAAGGGCGGTGCAGGAATGTAAGGTTGTGGAATTTGCTGGTCCGTCGTAGCCGCGTTCGCGGTACTCCTCTGGTCGTCGTATTCCTCCTTGAAGTTCTCGCATTCGGGCGCAAGCCTTCATTAATTTTTTTAGGAATAGACACATGAGTACAGGTACTGTTAAGTGGTTCAACGACGCCAAGGGTTTCGGTTTCATCACCCCCGACGGCGGCGGCAAGGATTTGTTCGCGCACTTCTCGGCGATCCAGGGCAACGGCTTCAAAAGCCTCCAGGAAAACCAGAAAGTGACGTTCGACATCACGGCCGGCCAGAAAGGCGACCAGGCTGTCAATATCAAGCCCGTAGAATAATTGGATGCCGTTTCGGAATTACCGAAACGGCCACTGACTTAGGGGAGTTTGAGGGGATATATCCCCTCAAATCGTAAGACCCCATCTGCCGGCTGCATGAAAAAAGCCCGGGAAACCGGGCTTTTTTTTCGCCTTGTGCGCGGGGCTCCGCGCCGTTGCCGCTATGCCTGGCGCACGCAGTCCACGTGATAACGCCCGCCATCATCCTTCACCAGCCCGTGTATGTCGGTCTCGAATCCCGGAAAGCGCGTATTGAAGTCGCGCGCGAACTGCAGGTAGCGCACGATGGTGGAGTTGAAGCGCTCGCCCGGAATCAATAGCGGAATGCCCGGCGGATAAGGCGTTACCAGAACGCTGGTCACGCGCCCTTCCAGGTGGTCGATCTCGACCCGGTCGATCTCGTGGTGCGCCATCGCGGCGAACGCGTCCGAGGGTTTCATCGCAGGCTGCATGTCGGACAGGTACATCTCGGTGGTCACGCGCGCCACGTCGTTCGCCTTGTACATGCCGTGGATCTGCTCGCACAGGTCGCGCAGGCCCAGTTTCTCGTAGCGCAGATGCTTCTGGCAGAACTCGGGCAGCACGCGCCATATCGGCTGGTTCTTGTCGTAATCGTCCTTGAACTGCTGCAACGCCGTCACCAGCGTGTTCCAGCGCCCCTTGGTGATGCCGATGGTGAACATGATGAAAAACGAATATAGGCCCGTCTTCTCGACGATGACGCCGTGCTCGGCCAGATACTTGGTGACGATGGCCGCCGGAATGCCGGTCTTGGCGAATTTGCCCGACACGTCCAGGCCCGGGGTGATGACCGTGGCCTTGATCGGATCGAGCATGTTGAAGCCCGCGGCAAGATTGCCGAAGCCATGCCACTTCTCGTTCGCCTTCAGCACCCAGTCTTCGCGCGAGCCTATGCCTTCGGCGGCGATCTTCTCCGGCCCCCATACCTGGAACCACCAGTCCTTGCCCCATTCCTTGTCGACTTTGCGCATGGCGCGGCGGAAATCCAGCGCCTCCAGTATTGACTCCTCCACCAGCGCCGTGCCGCCGGGCGGCTCCATCATCGCCGCCGCCACGTCGCAGGACGCGATGATCGCATACTGCGGCGAAGTCGAGGTATGCATCAGGTAGGCCTCGTTGAACGAGTGCCGGTCCAGCTTCTGCGTTTCCGATTCCTGCACCAGGATCTGCGACGCCTGCGAGATCCCCGCCAGCAGCTTGTGCGTGGAGTGGGTGGCGAAAATGATCGAATCCTTGGTGCGCGGCCGGTCGCGGCCGATGGCGTGCATGTTCTTGTAGAACTCGTGGAAGGTCGCGTGCGGCAGCCAGGCCTCGTCGAAGTGCAGCGTGTCGATGGAGGAATTCAGCGTCTCTTTCAGCATCTCGACGTTGTAGACCACGCCGTCGTAGGTGCTCTGCGTGATGGTCAGGATGCGAGGCTTCTTCCGCTTCGCCGCCCGCGCGAACGGGTTCGCTTCGATTTTCTTGCGGATGTTCTCCGGGCTGAATTCCTCCAAAGGGATCGGCCCGATGATGCCCAGGTGGTTGCGCGTCGGCGTGAGGAACACGGGAATCGCGCCGGTCATGGTGATCGCGTGCAGGATCGACACGTGGCAGTTGCGGTCCACCACGACGATGTCGTCGGGCGCGACGTTGGCGTGCCACACCATCTTGTTCGAGGTCGAGGTGCCGTTGGTGACGAAGAAGCAGTGGTCGGCGCCGAAGATGCGCGCCGCGTTGCGCTCCGAGGCCGCCACCGGTCCGGTGTGGTCGAGCAACTGGCCGAGCTCGTCCACCGCGTTGCAGACGTCGGCGCGCAGCATGTTTTCGCCGAAGAACTGGTGGAACATCTGCCCCACCGGGCTCTTCAGAAACGCCACGCCGCCCGAGTGGCCGGGGCAATGCCAGGAATACGAGCCGTCCTGCGCGTAATGCACCAGGGCGCGAAAGAAAGGCGGCGACAAACCGTCGAGGTAGGCGCGCGCCTCGCGGATGATGTGGCGCGCGACGAACTCCGGCGTGTCCTCGAACATGTGGATGAAGCCGTGCAGTTCGCGCAGGATATCGTTCGGCACGTGGCGCGAGGTGCGGGTCTCGCCGTAGAGGTAGATCGGGATGTCGGCGTTGCGAAAGCGAATTTCCTCGATGAAGGTGCGCAGATTCAGCACCGCCGGATCGAGTTCCGGCCCCGGGGTGAACTCCTCGTCGTCGATCGACAGGATGAAGGCCGAGGCGCGGCTCTGCTGCTGCGCGAACTGGGACAGGTCGCCGTAGCTCGTCACTCCCAGTACTTCCATGCCTTCTTCTTCCATCGCCTTGGCCAGGGCGCGGATACCGAGTCCGCTGGTGTTCTCGGACCGGAAGTCTTCGTCGATGATGACAATGGGAAAACGGAATTTCATGCGGTTCTCCGGACATCAGGGCAACAAAGCCCCTGTACTGCAGGTATCGGGCTCAAGCGGGTTTCAGGCGGGCAGGCGCAGATGCGCGTACGCGGACGCGTGCGCATCTGGGCGCTGAATTGCGGACTGGCGCTGTGGAATGCGGGCCATGCTGCTCAATTTAAGTTGGGAACTCCGGCCAATTTCGGGCGGATTATACCTCCGTCTTCCGCCGGTCAAGCAGAATAATTGGCCATCCGGGGCGTGCTTTTCCCGCGCGCTGTCACGCGCTTGCCGATGGCCCCGGTTCGGACTACGCTTTGAACCACAGCAAAACCGGGTACGTTGAAAATCATGGACACCTTCGATTACGTCATTGTCGGCGCAGGCACCGCGGGGAGCCTGCTCGCCAACCGCCTTTCGGCCAATCCGGACCATTCGGTGCTGCTGCTCGAAGCCGGCGGCAAGGACGACTGGATCTGGATCCACATCCCGGTCGGCTACCTCTACTGCATCGGCAATCCCCGCACCGACTGGTGCTACAAGACCGAGCCCGACCCCGGGCTCAACGGCCGCTCCATCCTCTATGCGCGCGGCCGCGTGCTCGGCGGCAGCTCCTCGATCAACGCCATGCTCTATCTGCGCGGCCAGCAGCGCGACTACGACGAATGGGCGCGCCAGAGCGGCGATGCGGGCTGGTCCTGGCAGAACGTGCTGCCCGTTTTCAAGCACTCGGAAGACCACTGGCACGGCGGCGACGGTTTTCACGGCGCGACCGGAGGCATTGACGACAGCTCGAACACCGGCGCCGGCCACGAATGGCGCGTCGAGCGCCAGCGCCTGTCCTGGGAAATCCTGGATGCCTTTCGCGACGCCGCGGCGGAGGCCGGCATCGCCAAGATCGACGACTTCAATCGCGGCGACAACGCCGGCAGTTCGAGATTCGAGGTGAACCAGAGGAGCGGCGTGCGCGTCAGCAGCGCCAAGGCGTTCCTGCGCCCGGCGATGAACCGGCCCAACCTGAAGGTCATCACCGGCGCGCAGGTGAAGAGACTGCGCCTGGAGGGCAGGCGCGTGACGGGCGTGGAGTTCTTCCAGGGCGGTGAAGAGATGTATGCCGCCGCACGACGCGAAACCATACTGTCGGCCGGTTCGATCGGAAGCCCGCAGATACTGCAACTCTCCGGCATCGGGCCGGGCGCGCTGCTGCAGGGGCACGGCATAGCGGTGGCGCACGAACTGCCGGTGGGCGAGAACCTGCAGGACCACCTGCAGCTGCGCGCCGCGTTCAAGGTGAAGAACGTGCTCACGCTCAACACCATGGCCAACTCCTGGTGGGGCAAGGCGAAGATGGCGCTCGAATACGCGTTCTACCGCACCGGCCCCCTGACCATGGCGCCGTCGCAACTGGGGGCGTTCGTGAAGAGCGACCCGGCGCAGGCCACGCCCAATCTCGAATTCCACGTGCAGCCGCTTTCTCTGGACAAATTCGGCGACCCGCTGCATCCCTTTCCCGCGTTCACCGCCAGCGTGTGCAACCTGCGCCCGGCATCGCGCGGCCACATACGCATCAAGTCTGCCGACCCGCGCGCCGCGCCCGCGATCATGCTCAACTACCTTTCCGCACCGGAGGACCGGGCGATCGCGGTCCAGTCGCTGCGCCTCGCGCGCCGCGTCGTGCTCGGCACCGAGACGATGAAGAAATACGCGCCCGAGGAATTTCTGCCCGGACCCGGATTTCAGACCGACGAGGAAATGATCAAGGCGGCGGGCAACGTGGGCACCACCATCTTCCACCCGGTGGGCACATGCAAGATGGGCCGGGCGGACGACCCGGCCGCGGTGGTCGACCCGCAGCTGCGCGTGCGCGGCATCGAAGGCCTGCGGGTGATCGACGCTTCCGTCATGCCGACGATCACTTCGGGCAACACGAATTCGCCCACATTGATGATCGCGGAGCGCGGCGCGATGTTAGTCTTGGGAAAACCGGCGTAGGAGTGCGCGACCGCGGACTCGCGACCGGCCATGCAGAAAGGCGCCATGCAACACATCGAGTTCGAGTTGAACCGGGAGTTCGTCCAGTTGAACCAGTTGCTGAAGCTGACCGGCCTCGCCGACAGCGGCGGCGCCGGCAAGGCCATGGTGGCGGGCGGCGGCGTACTGGTGGACGGAAACGAGGAGTCGCACAAGACCTGCAAGATCCGGGTCGGTC
>JAPLRD010000021.1 GCA_026399375.1 Pseudomonadota bacterium | reverse complement strand
GGGCGGGAGAGGGAGTGTTCCCTCGCCCCGCCTGCGGGGAGAGGGCTAGGGTGAGGGGAAAGATCGCCATGCACTCTCACGACACTCAATAGCAATGCAGTTCCTGTTTCTGCTCGAGCAGGTCGTCAACGGCCTCGTGCTCGGAGGCTACTACCTGCTGATCGCACTCGGCCTGTCGCTGATATTCAGCGTCGGCGGCGTGGTGAACCTGGCGCACGGCGCGTTCTATGCCCTCGGCGCCTACGCTTCGCTCGAAATCGCGAAACACCTGGGATTCGGCCCGGCGGTCGTGCTCTCTCCGGTCGCCGTCGCCATTCTCGGCATTCTGTTCGAGCGCTATCTGCTGCGGCGCTTCTATACGGCCGATCCCATCCTCTCGCTGCTCGTCACCTTCGGCCTCGCCATGGTGGCCGAGCAATTGATACGCATGATCTGGGGCGCCGCGCCCCTGCCCGCCTCGATGCCTCCCGGATTCAAGGGCCAGCTGATGCTGGGCGACTTCATGTTCTCGCGCTACCGCCTGATGCTGCTCGCCGCGGTGGCGCTGGTGATGGCGGGCTTGTGGTTTCTGCTCAACAAGACCGCGTTCGGCCGTGTGGTGCGCGCCGGCATACAGCGGCCGGACATGGTCGCGGCCCTCGGCATCCGGCTGCAGCCCTACATGACCGCCATCGTCATGCTCGGCGTGGGCATGGCGGCGCTCGCCGGCGCGCTGTTCGCGCCCATCACCGTCGTGCATCCGGCGATGGGCGTCGAAATCATGACCGTCGCCTTCGTCGTGGTGGTGATCGGAGGCCTGGGCAGCTTCTGGGGCGTGGTGCTCGCGGCGCTGCTGGTGGGCGTGGTGCGCGGCATCACCATCCATTTCGTCCCGGCGGCGGGGGAAGCCTCCATGTACGTGCTGATGTTCCTGGTGCTGATGTTCCGCCCGCGCGGCCTCCTGGGCGAACGCATCGAGAAATTCGAATGACGACCAGCTCGGCACAATACAAGAAAATGTGTGCGGCAATATTGACCAGGTCAAGAATTGTCATTCCGAGCGCAGCGAGGAATCTGCTTTTGATTCGAGAAGAAGCAGATTCCTCGGACCTTCGCCCCGAAGGAAGTCCCCTTGGGAGACGGCCTCGGAATGACGGGTGATTTCAGATGACCACCAAACACCGGCTGTTGTGGACCGCGGCGATCGTACTCGCCGCGCTGCCGTTCGCCATGCGCCTGCTCGGGCTGACCGTGGACACGGCCTCGGTCGTGGTGTGCCTCGCCATCGCGGCGATGGGCCTGAACCTGCTCGTCGGCTACACCGGCCTCGTGTCGTTCGGCCACAGCGTCTGGTTCGGCATCGGTGCTTACGCCGCTGCGCTCGCGCAGAGGCACTGGTTCGCCGGCCAGCTTGCATTTCCGGTTCTGTTCGCCCTCCTTTTCGTAGCCGTACTCTCGACCGTCGTGGGCGCACTTATCCTGCGCCGCCGCGGCGTGTACTTCTCGCTGCTGACGCTGGCGCTGGTCGCGCTTTCCTACACCGTCTCCTTTCGCTGGACCGAGGTGACGGGCGGCGAGGACGGCTTGGGTGGCTTGAAGCGCGGCAGTTTCGGACCGGTCAACCTGGATGACTCGCTCGTCTACTATTGCCTGGTCGCCCTGATCGGGTTCGGCGTGCTCTACGCATTGCTGCGCGTCGTGCGCTCGCCTTTCGGACACGTGCTCGTGGCGATCCGCGAGAACCAGCTGCGCGCCACCTTCCAGGGCTATCCCGTCGAGCGCTACAAGCTCGCCGCATTCGTGCTCTCCGCGGTGGTGACCGGCCTCGCCGGTGCGCTGACCGGATTCCAGCACTATCTCGTTTCCGCGGAATCCACCTCGGTCGCATTTTCCGGCGAACTGCTGGCGATGGTGGTGATCGGCGGCATGCACCATATCCTCGGACCGGCGCTGGGCGTGCTGTTCTACATCCTGTTCCGCGAGCTGTTTTCGATGTGGACCTCGAACTGGCTGCTCTGGTTCGGCCTCGTCTTCGTCGGCTTCGTGATTTATTCGCCCGGCGGACTGGTCGGTATCTGGGCCACACTCAAGCGGCGCTGGCGGCCGGCGCCCGAGAACGCCGCCGCCATGAGCCAGCGCCGCATCTACGACGGCCTGCCCCTGCCCGCCTTCCTGCGCCTGGGCGCGCGCGAGGGCGCGGTGCTCGAAGTCCGCGCCGTGTCCAAACACTTCGGCGGCATCCACGCCGTAACGAACGCCAGCCTCGTCATACACGCCGGCGAAGTGCATGCGCTGATCGGCCCCAACGGCGCCGGCAAGACCACGCTGTTCAACCTCGTGTCGGGCCTGTTCCAGCCGGACCAGGGCAGCGTGCGCCTCGAAGGCGCCGAAATCCATCATCTGCCGATACACCGCATCTGCGCGCAGGGCCTGGCGCGATCCTTCCAGATCACCAGCCTGTTCCGCGGCCTCACGATCTACGAAAACCTGCGCCTGTCGCTGCAGGCGCAGCATCCGGCGCGCTTCAACGCCTGGCGCGATATCGACAGCTACGCTGCGGTCCATGCCGAGACCGCGGAACTGATCAAGTTCCTGGGGTTGGAAGGCATAGAGGAGATCGAGGGCGGAGAACTCTCCTACGGCGGGCAGCGGCTGGTGGACCTGGGC
>JAPLRD010000283.1:468-3069 GCA_026399375.1 Pseudomonadota bacterium | reverse complement strand
CCTGATCGGGCAGGGCGTCGACATGGGTGATGCGAAGGGGGTCGTTGGTCATTGCTGTAACTCCTCAAATTGGGCTATCAGTTCGCTGGTTCGCTCAGCTATCCATTCCAGAGCAGAAGCCATCTCGCTGGCGCGTACTGGCTGGCGTGAGATCGCGCGCAGGTTGTCCAGATACACCAGCATGTCGCGTCCATCGGAGAACAGCACATGCACGTGCGCCGGGCGATGGTCGCGAGTGCGCATTTCAATCTTGCAATTCGGCAGCCGATGCAAGGTGGGCATGACTGTATTATTGTGCAACCATTGCACAATGTCAAGCGAGCTGCTGCGCGCGGATAGAAGATAGATGGCATTATTGTGCAACCATTGCACAATGTCAAGCGAGCTGCTGCGCGCGGATAGAAGATAGATGGCAGCGCTCGCCAACTGGATGGCTTGTTCACCCCTTACCGGCGGCTGGGCCGCGCATGCCGACCGGTTCGAGTAGGTCGTGAGTTCGATTGTTCAATCGGGGATCGAACTCTCGACCATTCATCGAACCTAAGAGCGAGCGACCTCGTCCGAGTAGATCGCCTGGAGAGCATCCTTAATCGTGGGGTAGCGGGGCGTGATCGGCTGCGGCTGATCCTCTTGCATGCGCGGTTTCGCACTACGCCGAGTTCCATCACATTTGGTGAGCACGGTCTCTTCAAACCGTTCAACGTCGCAAGGTCGATAGCGAACATATTTACCAATTCTTAAATAGTCTGGGCCTGCATGTAAGGCACGCCAGCGCTGCAAAGTTTTTGGACTCAAGCCCCAGCGTTCGGCAACCTGGGTTTCACTGAGATACGAGACTGATTCCATTTGCGTCCTCGCGCGTTATTTACTTCGACACATTACGCAAGATATACGGGGCTATTGCAAGTTATGGATAGTGATGGGGCATGATTAGAAAATGCTGTTGGCCCCGGTGGTTCAACTGGGGCCCCTGTTAGCCTGTTCAACCACAAGATCCAGGAATCGAACCTTGACCATCAAGTTGCCCTGCTTTGGGTCGGTTGCTAGAATGCATGCATTGCAATCAACGAGGGCAACCAAATGGCCAGCCTTACCATCCGAAATCTCGATGAAGAACTCAAGAGCCTGTTACGCCAGCAGGCGGCCCGTAATGGTTGTTCAATGGAGCACGAGGCACGCGAAATTCTGCGCAAGGCGGTACGATCGCGCGCCGCCGGGGCCGGCTTTGCGCAACGGATTCATCAGCGTTTCGCCGGTCTCATGGAAGAGGATTTGCCGATTCCGAAGCGTCGTGCGGCACGTTTGCCGCCCGCTCCAAAAGGTTGAGCATGGGAGGCATACTGCTTGATACAAACGTGCTTTCCGAACTCATGCGCGCCAGACCTGCTGCAGAGGTGCTTAACTGGTTCAGCCGCCAGAAGAATGCAACCTACTTCGTCAGCGCTATTACCCGCGCGGAGATTCTGCTGGGTATCGCTCTCCTGCCTGCCGGGAAGCGTCGAAACGGCCTGGCGCTGGCAGCCGAGAAGATGTTCAACGAGGACTTTACTGGGCGCACTCTGCCGTTTGACGACAACTGTGCCGCCGAATACGCACTCCTGGTCGCCGAACGAGTAAGACGGGGGCATTCAATTTCGACCGAAGATGGTCAGATCGCAGCTACCGCATTGAGCCGCGAGCTGCCGCTGGCTACACGCAACGGCAAGGACTTCAGAGGCATCGATGGATTGACCGTACTCAATCCTTGGGTGTGAGAGGATGGCCTACTGTGCAGCAACCGTAGGTTCGAACTATGACGGTCGCGAGTTCGATTGTTGATCGCGGGGATCAACAGCCAAATTGCGTAGGGATATACGCTGACCATCTATTACCATCTAGTACCTAGACAATCCCTGACATAGCCGGACGAAGACGGGTCGCCCCCGCACCACCATCTGCGCCAAGGCCAGACGTTGCTCTGGCTTTTTTTTCTGCCTGAAACGCAAGCACTGGCGTGTAGACGGCGTCAAGCCGCATGGTCGGTAGCGCAGCAGGCCCTGTAGTCTAGTTCAGCCCGACGGACCGCAATGCCATAGCTCTGCGACTCGCGCGAGAGCGCCTTTTACCAGGCGCTCCTGCGGGAATTCTTCGAGCATGTCTCGGATCTGCTTCAGCGCTGTTTCCTTGCACTGCGCGACTTCAGCGGCGCTCAGTATTAGGTTATATACAGTCAGGATTTCGCCGGTTGTCGGATCGTACGCGCGACCCGCACAAATCCAATAGAGCGCCATCAGCCCGCAATTCAGTGCGAAGAGCGGCTCCGTTGCGGCGAAATCCTCCGCTGCGCGCATGAGGGTACGATGATCCACGGGCGATTTCTGCGCGAGCTCCACCGCGAGGCGGTATAGTTTCGAATTCTTGGCCGCAGCAAACCATTTACCTTCGTCGCCAGGTGTACTGGCGATCAGGTCTTCGAGAATCGCCTCCGGTTTCTTGTGCGGGTACTTCCGGCAGATCGCGCCAAATTTTGCCAGATACGTGCCGGCCTGATTGGCGTCGAAGGCGTAGCGTTGGTATGCCTCCTCCGCCAGATCAGAGGAGAGCAGAATGTCTTCACACGCT
>JAPLRD010000283.1:0-407 GCA_026399375.1 Pseudomonadota bacterium | reverse complement strand
TCCTCCGCCAGATCAGAGGAGAGCAGAATGTCTTCACACGCTTCGGCAATCAGGCCTGCGGGCTCGTTCCTACCGCGCGAAGCTTCCGCGTAATGCAATGCCTCGGTTTTTCTGCCCATAGCAACGAGCGCCTTGACGCCCCATTCGCGGTAGGACCAGAACGGGTGCGGATACTTGTCCAGCAAGGCGAGCAACTGTTCGTGTTTTCCGGCGGCGAGCAAAGCTGACAGGCACAGGATCGTTCCGTGAAAAAAGCCATATTCTGCCCGGCTACGGCTCCATATCGTTTCGACGGTTCCAACCAACCGCTCTGCCCATTCTGTCGCGAGGTCCGGGGAGGCGCAGAGCTCACCCCAGTAGTTGCCCAGGCTTTCGATGTACGGAATCGCATCGTCGGCATGGGCCTG
>JAPLRD010000104.1 GCA_026399375.1 Pseudomonadota bacterium | reverse complement strand
TAGCCGGCCTCGGCCGCGGCGAGGTTGGCCGCCATTTTTTCTCCGCCGCCTTTCTTAAGAGACTTCTGCAGCACCGCCTTGACCGATTCCATCGGCAGTCCGGCCAGACCGGCGGCAAGGCCGAGCGCGATCATGTTGGCCCAGCTGCCCGGAATGGACTTGACCAGGTGCTTGATCGGCACCGCGCCGAGGCGCGCGCCGCGCTTGAGGAAAATCTCGGGCGGTTCGCCCTGCTCAGGGTCGCCGATCATGACACCGCTCGCATCCATCGGGATCTCGTCGGCGAAGCGGTGGAGATTCAGCCAGTCGACTCCGATGAGTATGTCGAACTTGTCGCCGAGACAATCGACCGGCGTGTGCGCGAGGCGCATCAGCGCTCCCGCTTCGCCGCCGCGGATCTGCGGGCCGCTGGTGCGGACCATCAACCCGTACCAACCTGCTTGTGCCGCCACTTCGAGTAGCAGGGTGCCGGCAGTCATGACGCCGGCGCCGCCGCTGCCGGTAATCGCGATCGAAATGCTCGCTTGTTCTTTTTCCTTGCTCTTACTGCTTGACATGGTATGGCCTCCGTCTTTCCGCGCAGTTTGCGCGGCATATGCGATCTTGCCTGATCAGTTGTGTTCCCAGTTTGACATTTGTGCTTGACTTCAGATTTGTGCTTGACTTCAAAATACGCATTCTAGTACCATAATACTTAAATAAGGCTGAAAAAGTCAAGCCTAACTCAAGATACCGGTCCAAACTACAATCGCGGCACGCTAAAACACTGGAGGCAAGGCATGAGCACAGAAGCACACCGCTGGATGATGACGGCACCCAATGTCGCCATGGTCGATTCTTCATTCAATCCTTTCCCGCCGCAAGCCGGCGAGGTAGTGGTCGAAGTGGCGGGCTGCGGCGTCTGCCACACAGATCTCGGATATTTCTACGACGGAGTGCGCACCAATCTCCCCTTGCCGCTGACATTGGGCCACGAGATCAGCGGGCGCGTCGTCGCCACGGGCAGCGGCGCCGAGAACTGGATGGGCAAAGCTGTGATCATCCCGGCCGTCATTCCCTGCGGCGAATGCGACCTGTGCAAGCGCGGCCGCGCGGCGATCTGCCGCAGCCAGAAGATGCCCGGCAACGATATCCAGGGCGGATTCGCGAGCCATATCGCAGTTCCCGCGCGCGGGCTCTGCCCTGTGGACGAAAAGCGCCTTGCCGCCGCGGGTCTCACGCTGGCGGAAGTATCCGTGGTAGCCGACGCCGTCACAACGCCCTACCAGGCTGTGCACCGCGCCGGCGTCACGCCGGGCAGCCTTGCCGTCGTCATCGGCGCCGGCGGTGTCGGCGGCTACTGCGTGCAGATGGCGAGCGCCTTTGGCGCGAAAGTGGTCGCCATCGACGTTGACCCGGCCAAACTCGCCGCCATTTCGGAGCACGGCGCCGCGCTCACGCTGAACCCGAAGGAACTCGATCCCAAGGCTCTCAAGGGCGCCATCTCGAAGTTCGCCAAGGACAACGGCCTGCGCGCCACGGAATGGTTCATATTCGAGTGTTCAGGCACGGCCGCCGGCCAGCAAACGGCATACGGATTGCTGGTGCATGGCGCCACATTGTGCGTCGTCGGCTTCACCATGGACAAGGTGGAGATCCGCTTGTCCAATCTGATGGCGTTCGATGCTCGCGCTCTGGGCAACTGGGGCTGCACGCCGGAATACTATCCGGCCGCGCTGGAACTGGTACTCGCGGGCAAGGTGAGGGTCAAACCCTTCGTCGAAGTCCATCCGCTGGCGGAAATCAACGGCGTGTTCGAGGGAACGCACCACAAGGAAATCAAGCGCCGCGCCGTCCTGGTTCCGTGACACCCGGTGAGCGCTGCGAAATCGCGCGCTCCGCGAATTCAATTCTGAAACGACGTCCAAAGGAGATTTACCCATGGCCACAAACAAGGAATTCAAGAACCACGAACTAGACGATGACTTCGCCCGCCCCGGTGTGCGCTACGAAAAGCGCCCGGCGAAGACGCCGGACGGCAAGGTGGTGGACGGACTCTACAACGTCTGGATCACCCTGGACAATCCGGCGCAGTTCAACTCCTACACCACCGACATGGTCAAAGGCGTGATTCTCGGCTTCCGTGCCGCATCGAACGCACGCGACGTCAACTGCGTGGTGTTCACCGGCGCCGGCGACAAGGCCTTCTGCACCGGCGGCAATACCAAGGAATACGCCGAGTACTACGCCGGACACCCGCAGGAATACCGCATGTACATGCGCCTGTTCAACGACATGGTGTCGGCGATCCTCGCCTGCGACAAACCGGTGATCTGCCGCGTCAACGGCATGCGCATCGGTGGCGGGCAGGAAATCGGCATGGCCTGCGACTTTTCCGTGGCGCAGGACATGGCGCGCTTCGGCCAGGCCGGCCCCAAGCACGGTTCCGCGCCCATCGGCGGTGCCACCGACTTCCTTCCGGTCGTGATCGGCGCCGAGCGTGCCATGGCCGCCTGCGTGCTGTGCGAGCCGTTCTCGGCGCACAAGGCCTACTACATGGGCGTGCTCACCGACGTGGTGCCAGCGCTGAAAGTGGACGGCAAGTTCATCGCCAACCCGCTGGTGGAAACGAAGCAGATGACCGACGATTTCGGCCGAATCGTGTTCGGCGATTTCAAGACCGGTGACGCGGCGAAGCAGGGCAAGGCGCTGCTGTCAAAGGGTACGGTGGACCTGTCGCTGCTCGACGCCAAGGTCGAGGAATTGTGCGCCAAGATGCTGCTCACCTTTCCCGACTGCACCACCAAGACGATCGAGGAGCTGCGCAAACCGAAACTGATCGCATGGAACGCGAACAAGGAAAACTCGCGCGCCTGGCTCGCGCTCAACATGATGACCGAAGCGCGCGCCGGCTTCACCGCTTTCAACGAAGGCACGAAAGAGGACCGTGAAGTCGACTTCGTCGGCCTGCGCCAGAGGCTGGCGCGCGGCGAAGGCTGGGGCGACGCCCTGCACAACGCGATCCAGCCGAAGAACAAGCAAAAGGGTTGATGCCGTGACTGCAGCCTCACCACAGAGCGTCGGACCGCTGAAAGTCTGGATCGAGCGCGAAGGCGCCCTGCTGCGGCTGCGCCTCGCCCGGCCCAAGGCGAACATCGTCGATGCGGCGATGATCGCCGCATTGCAGGGCGCGTTCGACGCGCACCGCGGCAATACCGGCATCCTCGCCGCGATCGTCGACGCCGAAGGGCCGCATTTTTCCTTCGGCGCCAGCGTGGAAGAGCACCTGGCCGAGCGCTGCGCCGGAATGCTGGCCAGCCTGCACGCACTTTTGCTCAGCATGCTCGAATGGCCGGTGCCGGTTCTGGTCGCAGTCAAGGGCCAGTGCCTGGGCGGCGGACTTGAACTCGCCATGGGCGGC
>JAPLRD010000310.1 GCA_026399375.1 Pseudomonadota bacterium | reverse complement strand
TCTCTCGGACGCCTGCCCGTCCGATGCGACCCGCGAGAGGCTACTGCAAGCCGCGCACCACCTCGGTCACGACGCCAAAGATTTCATCCAGGTGCTTCTTTTCCGCGATCAACGGCGGGCAGAAGGCGATGTTGTCACCGATCGGGCGCACGAACACGCCGCGGTCCCAGCACTTTTCGAACACCTCCTTCGCGCGCGCGCCTGGCGCGCCCGGGCGCGGCGCGAATTCGATTGCGCCTATCAGGCCGAGATTGCGGCAATCAATCACATGCGGCAGCCCCTTGAACGAGTGCACGCCGTTCTCGAAATCCGCGGCCAGTGTCTGCGCCCGCGTCAACAGCCCCTCCTCGGCGTAGGTGTCCAGGGTACCCAGCGCCGCGGCACTCGCAAGCGGATGTCCTGAATAGGTATAGCCGTGGAAGAAGTCGACACCGGCGCCGGCGGCCTGCATGAAGGTGTCGTAAATCCCGCGCTTCACGATCACACCGCCCATAGGCACCGTGCCGCTGGTGATGCCTTTGGCGAAGGTCATCAGATCGGGCGTGACGCCGAAATACTGGCTCGCGAAGGGTTTGCCCAGGCGACCGAAGCCGGTGATCACTTCATCGAAAATGAGCAGGATGCCGTGCTTGTCACAGATCTGGCGCAAGCGCTGCAGATAGCCCTGTGGCGGAACCAGCACCCCGCCCGCACCCGAGACCGGCTCGACGATCACCGCGGCGATGTTAGACGCGTCGTGCAGTGGAATGATGCGTTGTTCCAGTTCGTCGGCGAACTCGGCGCCCGCCGCCGGCTGGCCGCGCGAGAAAGCGCTGCGCGCCGGATCGTGGGTGTGGCGCAGATGGTCCACGCCGGGGATCATCACACCGAAAGCCTTGCGGTTCGCCGGCACGCCGCCGACCGAAATGCCGGCGAGATTGACGCCGTGATACCCGCGCTCGCGTCCGATAAATCGGGTGCGTGTGCCTTCGCCCTTCAGCCTGTGGTAGGCCAGCGCGATTTTCAGTGCCGTGTCTACCGCCTCGGAACCTGAGTTGACGAAGAACACATGATCCATGCCCTCTGGAGCAAGCTCCGATATGCGGCGCGCGACTTCGAACGGCAGCGGATGGCCTAGCGAAAACGACGAAGAGAAATCGAGAATCCCCGCCTGCTTGCGAATCGCCTCGACTATCTTCGGACGGCAATGCCCTGCATTGACACACCACAGCGTCGCCAGACCGTCGATCACTTTCTTGCCTTCGACAGTGGTGTAGTACATGCCCTCAGCCGATGCGATCATCCGCGGCGAGTGCTTGAACGCCGTGTTGTTCGTATAGGGCATCCAGTAGTGTTCAAGGTTGGCCGACTGCGAGGGTTGCTGCTTGGCGTTCATGGTCTATCCTCCGGAAGATGTTGCGATGATATCGCTCTTGGATCAGTGGCGTGCGGCAGAACGCTTGCCTGTTCCACAGGCCGAGTCAGTGCCACGGACGGGGCGCATTCACTACCTCGGGCGGATTTCGAGACAGCACCGAAACCAAGCACGTCATCGAAGCTTTGCGCCTGCACCGGTACTTCGGCAGGTCCCATGCAGTTTGAGATTGTCCTCGCAGCCCCCTTTACGACATTGGCCAGCACCAGCGTCAGACGCATACAAATAATACTCACCGCGTCTTCCTCTTCTTCGTTGATTTCAATCATGAATTTTTCGCAACCAGGTTACCCTGAATAAGTATTTCATACTTCACATGCAAATCCACAACCGCGACAAGCGCTTCAGGTTTTCGACTGATGGTCTGCAATTTATTGATTAAATGTGCGTTTAATGAAATTTTCCGCCGGACTACCAGACCTGGCACGGCGTATGCATTGGATAGGGCAAGCAACACCGAAACGAACACTAGACTGGAAACGGAGAAAATCATGAGCACCTACACCAAAAACCTGACGATGACCGCCCCGGAAGTCGCGCTTGCCGCGCTGGAACACGCTGCGGAAAAATTCAACACCGCCACTGAGCACGTTACGCTGGCCACAAAAACAGTCGTGATGCTCGCCGGCGCCCCGCTGCTTGGCCTGATGTTCGTGCTGGCACTCCCGGTGATCAGCGTCGCGCTCACCGTGTACTACGGCGCGAAATTGATGGCGGCCAACTGGGCCGCGGTCGCCAAACACGTCAAGAACGTCGCGCTGTTCTTCGCGTCGCCCTTCATCGGACTGGCCTACATACTTGCCCTTCCGGTCGTCGGCCTCGCCACGCTGGCCTACCTCGGAGTGAAAGCGGCACGGAAATAGCGCGAAACAACTGTTCGATCAAACTGGTGATGAGGCGGCCCTGCGGGGCCGCTTCGCATTCAGGTCTTTTCGATGAAACCCAGCAAGGCCAGTCCATCCCGAAACATTCCCAGCGCCAGAAGGCACAGGAGCATTCCCAGCACCTTGTAGATGTAATTCAGCAGCGATCCGCGAAGCAATGCCCTCGAGCCGCCGACCGAAACAGCGAGCAGGACCTTGGAGCCGATCAGGCACGAGTAGAAGCCGCCGAGGAAAAGCGCAGGCGCGACAAGGCCGGACGACATGGCTTTGGTCAGATAACCTCCTCCAACGGAAAGCCAGAAAAGATACGGGTGGGGATTCAGCGCATTCGCCAGCACCCCCTTTAGCAGCGAGGTGTTCGCCTCCGCACCGGGCTCGCTCGACAATCCGGTCGACCGCAGGTTCTCGTAGCCAGTGAAAAGCAGAAAAGCCGCTCCGACTAACGAGATCACGCCTAGAACCGACTGCACCCCGGATAGCCGGCCAAGCACAAACATGGTCACGATGATGATCGGCAGATCGGTGATGAGCGGAGCAAGTGCAACCTTGACGCCGGCACCGACGCCCCGCCGGAGCGTCTCGGATATGACCAGGGTCAGCAACGGCCCTGGGGCGAGTCCTGCGGTCAGTCCGAGGATCACCCCTGCCGCGAGAGCTTCCAGCATCCTGTCTTGAGTCGATTGACGATCATTTGTACCGGATTATTCAATAGCCACTTGCAGTTGATAACAAGACGGCGTGCTCAGGTTTCGCCAAGTCTCATCCACCTGGACAATTCAGGCGGTGTGTACGTCGTGAGGCGATCAATCAGATTGGCCGGTACCGACTCGACGACAAGCATGCGGCGCTGGTCCGGGCGCACGAACTGCTCGCCGGCGGCATGGTCCAGAAAAGCGATGAGAGAGTCGTAGTACCCGGCGACGTTGAGCAGGCCGCAGGGTTTGCGGTGGAATCCGAGCTGGCCCCAGGTCCATATCTCGAAGATTTCCTCCATGGTACCGATGCCGCCCGGCAGGGCCACAAAGCCGTCGGCCAGCTCAGCCATCAACGTCTTTCGTGCATGCATGGACGGCGTGACATGCAATTCAGTCAGCCCCGCATGCGCCAGTTCCTTTCGCATCAGCGATTCGGGAATGACTCCGACCGCTTCGCCTCCCAGGCGCAGTACCTCGTCGGCCACCGCCCCCATGATGCCCACGCTGGCGCCGCCATAGACGAGGCGGATGCCGCGCTCGACCATGGCCTGCGCCAGCGCGCGTGCCGCCGCGGCGTAGGCGTCAATTCGTCCGCTGCTGGAACCGCAATAAACGCACAGGCTTGTCAGTTTATTCATGTTGAAATCGATTCGCACGCAACACTAAACGAGCGGGCATGCTGAAAACAAGCACGGTCTGAGGGCAGCCGCAGGTCCTTCGGCGGCAGCTTGCTCACGCCTGCCACACTCCATACCCGTCTTCGCGCAGATCAATCGCCACCTCCACCTCCATGTCGCGCGCCTCATCATAGGACATCGGGTTATAGGCTTCGTAGATTTCCGGCAATAGCCGCAATCCGAATTCCTTGACGTATCGGTTCGACTGGATGCCGGCCTTGTGTTTGTCGAACCGCACGTCAGGGTCCAATCCCGTCATGCCGACATAGACGCAGGGCTTGCCCGTGACGTAACCCGGATTGGATTTCTTGAATCCGCCCTCGTAAAGCACGTCTTTCGACAGTTCGATTACGTAGACGTGATAGTGGTTGCGGCGTTCCATGGTTGCGTTTAGGCGTGCCTAAGCTACGGCATTCCTGCGCTTGCACAATAATGCGGCATCTCGCGACTGCGACCTTTCAAAGATCAGTCACGTAGCGTGCCGCAATGCCGTCATCCAGTTGCCTGGCGGCGATCTCCGCGTCGGTCGATTCACCCAATATTTCCTTTCCAAACGATATTTTCTGGCGCGGGCCCCACGTCTCCGGCGCCCATGCCTGACTGCGCAGGAACGCCTTGGCACAGTGAAAATAGCAGCTGGTCACTTTCACCTCTATCAGGAGCAGGGCATCGTGCGTGGATGACGCCATTTCCCTGCCTAGTTCCGGATCATGGAATACGCGGCAATCGCCGTGCACGCGCAGGGTCTCCGAAGTACCCGGCACGATAAAGATAAGCCCGGCCTTGGGGTGGTTCACAAGGTTTTCGAACGAAAATGCGAGCTTGTTCCCTTTGCGCTCCGGGAGAAGCAGGGTCTGATCATCCTTTACCGCTACGAAACCTGCGGCATCCCCTTTCGGGGACACGGTAGGGAAACCATCGCGGTCGATTGTGGCGATCATGACCAGGGGTGTTCTTGCAATGAATTCCACCATCCTGGCATTGAGCCGCTGTTTGATCTTCTTGTAGGCCGCCGGATTTGGCGCCCCCAATACCTCCCGCACTCTTTCAAAGCTTTCGATCGCTTCCATGGTCAGGCCTGCAGAATGTGTTGAGTCCGACCAATGATACGACAACCAATGGTTCGCGTTTCCCGACCCGATTTGGCAGGTAACTTTGCAGCCACGAGGCTGCTTCGTTCACCTGCTGCGCGTGAGGGGCACGAAGCGCACGGGCAATGCGCGCTGGATCGAGAGCGATCCGTCGGTCTGCTTCACCATCACATGAAGGAATTGCACCTCCGCCGGCGCACCGACGGGAACAACCATGCGCCCCCCGGTCTTCAGTTGAGCGACCAGCGCCGGCGGAACCTGCGGCGCGGCAGCGGTGACGATGATGGCGTCGAAAGGCGCACGTTCCGGCCAGCCGTCATAGCCGTCGCCTATTCTGGCTTCGACATTCTTGTAGCCAAGTTGCCGCAGCAATTGCGCCGCATCTTTTCCAACCGGCTCGATAATTTCGATCGAATACACACGCGCGACCAGTTCGGCCAGCACCGCAGCCTGATAGCCGGAGCCGGTGCCGATTTCCAGCACCGCATCTCCGGGCTTCGGGTCCAGCAGGTCCGTCATGAGGGCGACGATGTAGGGCTGGGAGATGGTCTGGCCATGCCCGATGGGCAGAGGCCGGTTCGCATAGGCAAGAGCGCCGTATGGCGCAGGCACAAAAAGGTGTCGCGGCACCTTGGACATGGCCGCCATCGTTCGCGCACTGAACACCGGGCGCCCCGTTTCCACGCCGGTCTCTTTTGCCAAGGCCGCGATCTCCTGCAGCATGGCGGCTCGCTCGCGCAGGTACGGGTCCTGCGCCTCGGCACCCCCGCCAGCAAGCGCGGCGACAAGTCCCAGCGCGCGCAGGACCGGACTGCCCTTGTTTTCGGAAGGCATAATATGCAGTGTAGATCGCCCGGCGGCCTTTGTCAGGTCACGCGTCGCCGGATGTCACGCCCCGCCGGCGCGATAACGCGCACATCAGGACATGACAGTAGCGCACCCGCCGCAAGTCCCCGGATGGACTGGCTGCTCCGGTTGACGCTCACTGGCTGCACCAACTCCAGGCGAAGTCTGCTACCAAGTGCGGCCCGCACCGGAATCGCTGACTTGGCACTCGGTCAGGGGGCCGTTCCTGGCCGGTCGTTCTCTCAGTCGCCCGCCGCACCAATGCCGGGACGGGCGAACGCGAAAACAATGTCAAGAAGACCTGTGCATCATCCGCCCAACATCTGCGCAATCATTGCCTTGGTGAGCGGGTGATCCGCCTGTGCCAAGGAGCGCAATATCGAGAAATGCGTTTCCCCGGGCAGCACCAGAACTTCCACGTCGCAGCCCGCCGTGCGGCAGACATCCGCAAATTCGAAGGTCTGCGCCTGCCAACCCGGCGGCTCGTTGCCGCCGACTTCCATCAGCAATGGCAGCCTGCGTCTCGGCGGGTGGTGAACGGGGCTATTGTCCCGCACACGGTCTTGCGTCAAATTCACAAGCTTGTTGATTGAAATCTCGAGCACGGGTTCCAGATCGTAGATGCCCGTCAGAAGCGTGGCGCCTTTGACAAGGTCCCCGGGCAAACCGCGGCTCGACCAGTCATGTGCGAGTGCCATCGCGCACAAGTGCGCGCCCGCGGACGAGCCGGACAGATAAAGCCGGCTCGGATCGCCGATGCGCGCCCCGTTACGAAATGTCCATTCGATCGCGTCGAGCACTTCAGCCACGATTTGGTCCAGACTCACCTGCGGACATAGATCGTAGCCGGGGAAGACGCAGGCAATGCCCGCATTGACAAAGGGCTCGGCAAGCAAGCTCTGCGAACCCTTGTCGCCCATGCGCCAATAGCCACCGTGTATGTACATGTGGATGGGCCCGCGCCCATCGCCCGCGGGAAAAATATCCAATAACTGTCGCGCCCCCGGGCCGTAGCGAACGTCCAACTCGCCACGCATGCGCCTGCGGGCGGACGCGCTCAATTCGGCCCGCCTGGCGAACTCGGCTTTCGCATCTATTGCCGGGTTTGCCTGTGGATTGAACTGAAATTCCGCATCAACCGAATATTCGCGCCAGGACATGATGGATTGGATCTCCCGCTATTGCACTGTTGCGCCGGACTTGCGCACAATTGTCGCCCATTTGCGCGCGGCGCATTCTATTTCGGATTTGTATTGTTCAACCTGGTCTCCTACCGGATCAACGCCCAGTTCGACAAACCGGGCGCGTGGCACTGGTTATGCCCAACGCCCGCAGTTTGCCGCCGCGCACGTGGAAGGTTCTCCTGGAAGTTCGGCGTTGGCATGGGGGGGCGGTCAGGAGAAATTTGCGACATTCGTCAGAACCCACACGCCGTGCTTTGTTTCCCCGCTTCCGGCCTCAGGCGCCGTGAACTCACCGGTGCAAAGATCGAGCACCTCTCCAGCGCCGGCTTCTCTTGCCAATGCTCCAGCGCTTGCTCGATCCATGCCGGACACGAGGAAGTGCGGAGCGCCGCTCACGCAAAAACGAACACGTTGTGCAGTGCCTTCACGCACCGCGGGCTCCACGGTGACAGAGTTGTCCCTGCCGAGCAGATGGGCCATGGCGGCGTACGCCCGAAGCGCCGGACGCGGATTGAACATGCGATCGATAAAGCCGTTTCGCGGGAAGTAGCCCCGGTCGACGTCCATGAACGTATCGAAGACGTAGCGCACGCGGGGCGAGAGCCGGGCGGCGAGTAGCGCTTCCGCGGCGAGGCGCGCGGTGTCCACGTCGTCGTCGCGGCAACGCGCGATGCTCGCGTCGGTGAGTTTGATCGCACCGAGCACCGCCAGGCCCGTGCGCTCGGCGAACTGCGCGAGCCCGGGTGCAATGGCAAGCAGGTCGATCTCGCGGTCGATGCGAACGACCACCCCGTCGAAGAGCGTACGCACGCCCGCCGCCTCCATGACCGCCTCGGCCGTGTCGAGTTCCGGCGGTGTCAGGCCGGTCTTGATGAAATGGCTGACGTGCTGGCCGTCGTAGCGCGCATCCTCGTGCATCCTGAGCTTCGCCCAGTAGAGCGGAACCGACGCCTTCTCCCTGAACGCGGCGAGGCGTGCGGCTTCGCGCTCCAGCGCCGCCCGGCTGACGTTGATCTCGACCGCGTCAAGCACCTCCCGCGCGTCATTCAGGGCGGCAACGAATTCGTCACGCGGAACGCCGAAAGACGTGGCGATAAAGCGATGGCCCACGGCCTGCATCAGTTTCATCCGCTCCCGCACGGCGCCCTGCGTGATGTCGTGGTCGGGAACCTTCAGCAATCTGGCGCCCATCTCCCAAAGCGCCATCACCGGATAATCGTTGCGCGCGGGCTTGCGCCCGAACTCCTGCACGCCGCCGGTAGACGGTATGTCGAGAATCTCCGCCCAGGGATGCCTGAGTTCGACACCGACACCGGTAAACGGAGCATTCTTCACGTTCGCAGGAGGAGGTGTGCGGCGCGGCGTGTAGGTCGCCTTTGGCGGCAGCGTGCGCCCGTCGGTACGCACCAGGCGCATCACGTGCCCGCGCTCATGCACGTCCACCACGCTATAACCGAATTTCCCGACGTCCCCGCGGCCGAATTCATTGCCCGGATTAATGCGGTAAAACTCACTGTAGTCGTGCCTCAGGAACGCGGTCGAGGGCAGCAGATACAATTCGGTTCCGCCGTGCACGTCGTACCAGAAGTTGTGCACGTGGCCGGCGAACATCGCCTCGGCGCGGTTGTCGCGCAGCAGTTCGAGCAGCCACTGCCGTGCGGGCTGATCGATGTTGTCGTAGGTGCTGCGCTCCTCCGGCTTGAGCACATAGGGCGGGTAATGGATGAAGACGAAGATGCGCCGGCCGGCGTTGGCGGCAAACTCCGCCTCGAGCCAGGCGCGCTGTTCGGCCTCCTGAGGCAAACCCGAGTTCAACAATTGCGCGTCTATCGCTATTCCGCGCAGAGGGCCGCAGTCGAAGGCGTAGTAATCCCTGCCGAATGTCGCGCAATACTGGGAAACGTAGTCGGAGGTGACGATGTCCGCCGGCATCCAGTCCACGGCCTTGTCACCCACGTCGTGGTTGCCCGGCACGAGGTGAAGGGGCACGCGCAAAGACGCGGAAAGCTCTTTGAAACGGCGCGCCGCCTCGGCGTACACGGGCAGCCCGGGCATGGGATGCACGATGTCACCCAAGTGCACCACAAACTCCGGCACTGGGTCTAGCGCCGCGAGTGCTGCGAAGGCGTAGCGCGCCCGGCCATTGGCGCGCGCGTTGGTTTCAAACGGCGAGGCGGAACGTTCCTCGTGTTCGTTTACGTGCGTATCGGCAATGACTGCGAACGAAAACAGCCTTTTGCCAGACGGCTCACGCGCGCCCCGCAATTCCTGATTCCAGTCAATAGAACGACCCTTGCCCATCAACTTCGCTCCTTTATCGATTGAACTGGCCTGGCACTCAATGAAATCCGGTCGCCGGCCAGTTCGCGCACCGCCGTGGTTCGTGATGCGGCATGCGTCCTTGGTCCTTATTGCTCGATCTTGACGTTCGCCTCGCGCGTAATGTGACCGTACTTCGCCATCTCCTCCCGTATGAAATCGGCAAACTCCTTCGGCGTGCCGGTCCTCACATCCAGACCCTGCGCCTCCAGCGCGTTCTTGGTAATGTCTTGGCGCATGACCGCAATAACATCACGATTCAACTGCTCGGCCACGATCGATGACGTTCCTGCGGGCGCGAACAGGCCGAACCAATTGACGAATTCGAATCGAGCGACACCGGACTCGATAAACGTAGGCACATCGGGAAGCAGCGGAGAACGCCTCGTGTCCGCGATTCCGACCGGAATCAACTTTCCTGCGCGCAGATGCGGAAGCAGGGGCGCGATCGAGGCAAACATCATCTGCACCTGCCCGCCAAGAAGGTCGGTTGTCGCCGGGCCCGTGCCTTTGTACGGTACGTGCATGAGCTTGGTCTTTGTTGCCAATGCAAGGCTTTCGCCAGCGAGGTGCTGCTGGCCGCCGATTCCCGGAGAAGCGTAATTGACGCTTCCGGGGTTCGATTTCGCCAAAGCGATCAACTCGCCAACTGACTTTGCCCCGACGGAAGGATGAACGGCCAGCACCAGCGGACTCGATGTCAGGAGCGTAATCGGGAGCAAGTCGCGGTCCGGGTCATAGCTCATGTTGCGGAAGAAGAGCTTGTTGAGGCTGACTTCCGGCGTATAGCCGACCAGCAAGGTATATCCGTCGGGCGCTGATTTCACCACTGCCTCGGCGCCGATCATCCCGGATGCGCCGGGCCGGTTCTCCACGATGACCGGCTGTCCCCATTTCGCGTTGAGGGCTTTGGCCAGAACACGCGCGGTGATGTCCGTCGCGCCTCCTGGCGGGTATGCGACGACGAGGCGCACCGCCTTGCCGGGAAATGTCTGTGAGTATGCGGCACCGGATGTCAACGCCGTCATGGCGCAGATCGCGATTGCGCTGGCTAGTTTCATTGCAGTTCTCCACATTTTGTCTGTGACTTCCGGATTTGTTCGCGGTCCAAGACAATATCAGCCGTTCTGCACGACTTCGAGCAATCACTTATCTTCAACTCATCCCCTAGCTGGAGAGGGCAAGGCGCAGCCAGCGCAGCATTCGCGCCACGCAAACTACAGGGCTTCAGAGAATCTCGAAAACGTCGTAGATCGCGGCACCTGGCGCGCGGCGACCGACGCCAACCCCAACGATCCGATTCATCCAGTCATATTTCCGCGAGGCAGTCTCAAACACGAGTCCAGTTCGCAAATAGTACTCATTGGGCGGCACTTCCTCACCCCTGGCTATGCGCTCCATGACCTCCGGTACCCCGTGCCTGACACCGCGGTAAGCGATCAGCAGAGTCTCGCCGTCATCTAGCTTCAACACGAGGCGAACATCGGGCCGAACGGCCCCGTCAGCGCCGCCAAGCAGCAGGTCCATGCCGCCAGCCATGATCTCAGCCTGTATTTTTGGCCCCTTAAAGTGACCTTTGTCGAGCCGGTCAAGCCTGCGCTGACCAAGCGGCGAACCACCGAGCATGTAAGTGCCCGTGACCTCGATTTTAAGTTCGCCGATGTAAGTCGATTTGAGTTCCAGCATGCTCGCTCCAGTTGTCAGACTGTATAGTAGTTGTTCTGGCCGATGATGGAACGCCGCGTCGGTCTATATGCAATTGCCGCCGTGCGGACGAACGACGCCGCCCGGGAGCATCCTTCCGAACGGAGCCTTGTTTCCTCTCACATCCACCGATAAGAAACACCAACCTTATCTGCGGTTGGTGATTTTTCTTGCAAACCCGCCTGCGTGCGCGGGTTCCCGCGTGGTCTTGTGGACTTCGAAATATCGCGCTTACCCCTGTTCCGGCCCAATTCTACTCTCTCGGAGCCTCTATTCTCTCCACCCCTGCCCTCACCATTGGTGTCGAACTCCCCAGGCACCGAAATTCGGTCTCGGCAGAATCAATAAGTTACGCGCGGACCTATCAAGCGTTATTTTCACAGAATTGGGTGGCGGCAGAAACCGTCTGCGCCGCGTTTAATCCGAGGCAGTCCGTCTACAATTTGAAGATGCGCTCGGCGTTCTTATGCGTGATCAGGCGGACCTGGCCTTCAGGCAGCGTGCGCACCCGCGCAAGACAGCCGGACATGTCGCCGATGTTGTGCGGATAATCCGATCCGAACAAGAGGTTGTCGGCGGAACCCGCGGCCGAGAGGCACAGCCCGAGCGCTCCCACGTCGTACAGCACGGTGTCGTAATAAATCCGCTGCAGATAGGTACTGGGCTTTTCCTTGATCTTCGCCGAGCATGCGGGAATTTTCTCGAAGCAGCGATCGAGGCGGCCGGCCACATAAGGCAGGGTGCCGCCGCCGTGGGAGGCGATCAGCCGAAGCTTGGTATATTGATCAAGGAACCCTGAAAAGATCATGCGCGTGAACGCAAGCGTGGTATCCCAGGTGAAACCGACGACGCCTGCCAGCGCGAGTTCGCCGAGGTCCATCGCCTCCATGCCCTGCACCATCGTCGGGTGCACCAGGACGGGCAGGGCAAGCCGGTCGATTTCCTGCCAGACGGGGGCGAAGAGCAGATCGGTCAGGTTCCGGCCACCGATGTTCGCAAGCACCATGACGCCGACTGCGCCGGCGGCAACGGCACGGGCGAGTTCCTGTTTCGCCACGTCCGGATACTGCCACGGCAGGGACGCCATCCAGGCGATGCGGCTGCTGCGCGCGCGTTGCTGCTCCGCCATCGAATCGTTGACCAGTTGCGCCGCCCGCAGGCTGGTCGCCGAATCGCCCCAGTAGACGTTCGGACAGGTGAGCGAGACGATCGCCATGTCCACGCCGGCCTCGTCCATCTTGCCGATGCGCAGGTCGTAATCCCACATGCCCGGGAACAACGTCATGAACTGCGCATCTTCAACGTAGATGCATTCCTCTCGGGCAGCATTCTTCTTTACGGTATATCTACCACCGCTTGCCCGCAGCAATTCGATCCATTGCAGCGAAAGCATATGGGTGTGAACGTCGATGACGGCCATGAACTCTCCCGTTACTGAGTACCGGCAACGCCGGCCTGGTCAACAATCTTCGCCCAGCGCAGCGTCTCAGCGCTGACGAACTGGGTCAACTGCTCGCTGCTGCCCTCCCCCAACGGGATCAAGCCGATCTTTCCAAGGTATTCAGTGTTCTCCGACACCTTGATCATCGCATTGACCTCCGAGTTCAGCTTGGCGATGATCGCGCGCGGGGTGCCCGCGGGTGCGACGAGCATTTGCCAGGCCGAGGCATCGTAGCCGGGCACCGCATCTCCGAGCGGCGCGATCTGCGGCGCTGCGGCGGCGCGGTTGGCCGACGATATTCCTAGAGCGCGCACCTTGCCGCTGGTAATAAGCGAAAGCGACGCGGAGATTGTGGCAAAAGAGATCGGAATATGCCCTGCGACAAGGTCGACGAGTGCAGGGCCCTCACCCTTGTAGGCGGCGCCCTCGATGTCGGTTCCGCTCATGCTCTTGAACAGTTCGGCAAACAAGTGCGGCGGCGAACCTACACCCGCGTGGCCGAAGCTCAGCTGACCGGGCTTTGACTTAGCTAACGCCACGAGTTCTCCGGTAGTATTTGCCGGCAGCGAAGGATTGACCAAAAGCGCGAACGGCACGCTGGCGACAAGCGCAACCGGAATGAAATCCTTTGCGGCATCGTAAGGCAGCTTTTTGTAGATCCGCTGGTTGATGGAAAGCGTAGTGCTGGTTGCCAGCAGCAAGGTATATCCGTCCGGCGCCGACCGGGCCGTCGCGCTGGCGCCGATTAGCGTGCCGGCGCCAGCCCTGTTTTCAACGACAAAGCGCACGCCCAATCTCTCACTCAACTTCTGCGCGACAAAACGACCCAAGATGTCGGTGGCCCCGCCAGGAGCATACGGGACGATAACGGTGACTGGCCGAGAAGGGTATTCGTCCGCGCTCACTGGACCGGAGACACAGACGGTTATCACCGCAGTTATCATCATCGCAAGATGCCGTGCTACTGCTGTCATGGAAATGTCCCTTTTGCTTTAGTCCAATCAAAGTATTTTCTCACCAAGCCGCGGCCCTGCAGATAGGTACGGAATCGGCAATACGCTTCGCGCATCCCCGCCCGCCATCTTGCACTCGAATGGACTCCTGCATTCGCTCAACACCGGCAGGCCTTCACATGCCGCTGCTCTCAATCGGGCTTAAGTCCCGCGCGTTTGAATACGGTACCCCAGCGCTCGGATTCCGCTCGCAGAAAAGTTGCGTACTGTTCCGGCGTTGAGCCGCGCACCTCCGCGCTGGATGCCTCGATCTTCGCTTTCAAATCCGGATCCTGCAGTGCGCGATTGATCACTGCGCTCAGTTTCGCGATGACAACGGCAGGTGTTTTCGCCGGTGCCATTACCCCCGACCACGAACCAAGTTCCGTCCCGGGTGCAATCGTCTCGGCCAGCGTCGGGATGTCGGGCACCGCGTTCATCCTCTTGGCGCTCGTCACGGCCAGTCCGCGTATTGTTTTCGCTTTCACCTGCGGAACCATCGCGGGCGAGGTGCCAACGTAGAACTGCACCTGCCCCCCCATCAGGTCGGCAAGCGCCTGCGCTTCGCCCTTGTAGGGCACGTGAGTCGCCTGGGCGTCGGCCGCCAGCAGAAAATGCAGCGCCGCCACATGCGTAATGTTGCCCGCCCCCGCGGCGCTGTAATTGACCTTGCCCGGATTGGCCTTCAGATAGGCGACGAACTCCTGTATGGTGTTTGCCGGCACCCCCGGATGCACCGCGATCACCAGCGGCGAGTTGATGGTCAAGGCTACCGGCATCAGATCTTTGCCAGGATCGTAGGCGAGCTTGGAATAGAAATATTGGCTTAGCACGACGGACGAGGTGTTATACAACAGCGTGTAACCATCCGCCGGAGACTTTGCCACCAGTTCCCCGGCGATGTTGCCGTTCGCCCCCGGCCTGTTCTCGACCAGCACCTGAACGCCCAGGAGTTCAGTCATCTTTCCGGCGAGCGAGCGCAACACCATGTCGGTGCCGCCGCCGGCCGAGAAACCAATCACCACGCGTATGGGTTTGTTCGGATAAACGTCATCGGCGAGCGCGATCCCCGATACCGTCAAGGCCCATAAAGCGATGACACTTATGCACGACCTTCCGATTCGAATCATTGTTCCCCCTTGTCTCATTGGAGTGTAAGAAAGGCTAGCATCCCCACTTCAACAAAGAGGGACGCCGATCAGATTGGCGCATTGGGATCGAACTTGGGGGGACGCTTCTGCAGGAACGCGTCGATTCCTTCCTTGCCTTCGGGCCCGCCCATGCCCATCATCTCCAATGCCAGCGAGGCTTCGAAAATCGGGCCTGCCTGTCGCAGCCAGTTATTCAGCGCTTGTTTGGTCCAGCGCAAGGCCGCCGGCGGGCCATCGGCAAGCCGGGAAGCCAGTTCCACCGCCTTGCCTTCCACTTCGGAATCGTCCAGGGCGAGCGAAATCAGGTTCATGCGCTCGGCCTGTTCACCAGTAAATGTGTCCGCCGTGAGGAGATAGTACTTGGCCTTGGCCATGCCGCACAGCAAGGGCCAGATAATCGCCGCATGGTCGCCTGATGCGATACCGATCTTCAGATGCCCATCGGAGAATTTGGCATCCTTTGACGCTATTGATATGTCTGCCAGAATGAGACACGCCAGGCCTGCGCCCACAGCCCATCCACGCGCTGCACTGACGATGGGCTTTGAACAATTGATCATCCCGTACACGAGGCTGCGAGCTTCCTTCATCACCTGCATGCGCAGGTCATAATCGTCGGCCACCTTGCGCTCATGGTTCAAATCTCCACCGGCTGAGAATGACTTGCCCTCGCCGGTGATGATGATTGCGGACACTGTCGGATCCGCATCGACATCGGTCCATATTTCGGAGACTTCCCGATGCATATCTGCATCCATGGCCCCCATCTTCAGGGGCGATGCAAGCGTGACGCGCAATACGCGCGCGTGGGGACGATCGAACTTCAACCGGGTGTAGCGAGCATAGCGGTCTGACATGACATTTCCTTTATTACGCGTGAAATTACCTGGCGCACTTGCGTACATCTTGCACTGGTTCGTGCGGATCACCCGCCTATTTCCTCCGGATTGGCACGAACATTGAAAAGTCGGCATTGCACAACGGAGAGCTTGAAAAACACTCAACCTGCCATGCTGTAGCCGCCCGAGACTGAAAGCACCTGCCCGGTGATATGGCCGGCAACATTCGAAGACAGGAACACGACGGCGTTTGCCACATCGGCCGGCCGCCCGAGCTTGCGCAACGGCAGGGCCTTGGCAATCTTTTCGAACTGCTCCGCCGTGAACATGGCATCCGAAACGGCCCACATGCTGGTATCGCCCACTTCCTCGTTGCTTTCCGGCACCGTGACGCCGGGGCACACCACGTTG
The DNA here is from genome assembly GCA_026399375.1 of Pseudomonadota bacterium. Lineage (GTDB taxonomy): Bacteria > Pseudomonadota > Gammaproteobacteria > Burkholderiales > SG8-39 > 2-12-FULL-64-23. The sequence continues at coordinate 3,884 of JAPLRD010000310.1, read as the reverse complement.
CAGCGTATGCCAAATCGCCCGTTTTCCCTCGCAATGGTTTTCATGAAGCTATTAATTGCGGCTTTCACGCCGCCATACACTGCTTCCCGTGATTCGCCCTGACGGCTTGCATCGGAGCTGATCGACACTATGGCACCGGAGTTTCGCGGAATCATGACGTCAAGAGCAACCTTGGTGCAATTCAGCACGCCCACATAGTTGATCTGGATGATTCTCTGCCAGAATTCGGGGGTCGTCTGGGTGAAGAACATCAACTGATCCCATCCGACGTTGTTTACGAGCACGTCGACCGTGCCGAACTTGTCCACCGCCGCCGAAAACATCGCCTTGACCTGCTCCAGGTTCGTCACATCCGTTTTTACCACCTGGACACCCATGGCGCCGCGCTCGAGCGCCATCTCCGCCACCCGGCCGGCCTGCACTTCATCGATGTCGCCGATCGTAATGCTTGCGCCTTCGTCCGCAAAAGCCAGCACGATTGCCCGCCCGATATTTGACCCGCCCCCCGTTACCACGACCGACTTGGCTTTCAGATCCAAATCCATTGCTGCACTCCTTGTAGTCTCGTTTAGTAGAATTGCACCGGTGAGTAAAGTCGGCATGCAAACCACATTGGCGCTCGCCAATTGCCGGGCCCAACCCTATTCGATGCGGCGCTCGATGACCTGCCCGACAAATGATTCAGGCGGGCCGTGATCCCCTACTCCGGCTTGATGTTCGCACGGGTAATCACATCACGCCATTTTTCCCGCTCGGACAGCATGAATTGCCCGAATTCCTCGGCTGAGCCCCTTCCCGCTTCGGCACCTATCGATTCCGCAAACTGCCTGCCCTCGGGGGTCGCCCACGCCTTCATGATTTCAGCGTTGAGGCGCGCGATCACGTCTTTCGGCGTATTGGCCGGCGCCACAATCGCGAGCCAGGACGTGACGTTATAGCCGGGCACGCCCGCCTCTTCAATGGTGGGTACGTTGGGCAAAGCCCTGTCACGCTTGGGACCGGTGACACCCAGGGCGCGCAGCCGCCCGGCCTCGATGAACTGCTTGCCCGAAGGAATGTTTCCAAACATCATCTGCACCTGCCCCGCAATCAAGTCGGTGGTAGCGGGACCGGTCCCTCGATACGGAACATGCGTGATATCCACGTCCGCCAGGAGTTTGAACATTTCTCCTGACAGATGCTGCGATTGCCCAATGCCGGCCGACGCGAAATTCAGCTTCTTCGGGTTCTCTTTGGCATACTTGATCAGTTCCTTGATGTCCTTTGCCGGGACGTTGTTATTGACCATCAGGACATTTCCAAATGAAATCGCCAGGGCGACCGGCGCGAGATCCTTCTGCGGATCGTAGGGCATGTTTGAGTTCAGCGAAGGCGCAACCGCCAAAGGCCCGATGTTGCCGAGCAGCAGGGTATAGCCGTCCGGGCGCGATTTCGCGACGTATTGCGTCCCGACGATGCCACCAGCCCCGGGTCTAAAATCAACCACGGTCGTATGGCCCCACGCCTTTTGAAAGGCCTGGCCAAAAAAGCGCGCCACACCGTCCGATACCCCGCCGGGCGCAGAAGGGATAATGATAGTAATCGGCCGGTTGGGAAAATCCCCTGACTGGCCGAATGATGAAAAAGAGCAAAACAATGCCGCTGCGGCAATCACAATACGGGCGAAGCTCTTCATTCAATCTCCTTATTGGACAATCAGTCTCGAAGCGGCTTACGTTCGACCCATAACAATTACCATCCTCCAAACGACAATCCACCATTGACGCTTATCGTTTGACCGGTCACTTGATTCGACTGCGAGGCCAGAAGAAAAATGGCCACCTGCGCCACCTCCTCGGCGGTGGGCGCCCGGCCCGCCGGAAAGCGCGAAAGTGCCTTTTCAAAAAGATTCTTTTCAAAACTGGGCTTGGAAAATATCCTGTCCCACGACGGCGTTTCGGAGGTCAGCGTCAGCGCAACGCTGTTCACCCTCACATTCCAGCGGGAGAACTCCCTTGCCATCACCTTCGTCAACGCTATGAGCGACGCACCACTGGCACCAATTAGTGATTCGCCCGGGGTTGCGTGCCGGCCGGCGTCCGTAGTAACAATCAGCACCGCACCGCCCTGGACTCGCAAATTCGGCAAGGCGGCGTGAATCGGATATATTTTTGGCATAAGGCGGCTCGTGAGCGTCGGTTCAATCTCCTCCGGCCTGAACTGATGAAACAAGGTGGGGCCTGAAGACCCCTGCGCCCCTGCACAACAAAGAAGGTTGAGCGAACCATCAGGTCCCGAGGCGGCTGATACGGCTCGCATCGCATCGTCGTATTGGCCGCAATCCGCTTCCACGAAATGGACATCAGGCGAAATCCGTTTCAGCCTGTCGACGGCCTGCTGCCCTCGCTCCGATGAGCGCCCGCACACCGTCACTCGCGCGCCGCTGTATGCCAGGTGTTCGGCTATCGTCAGGCCGATTCCCCTGGTCCCTCCGGTCACCAATGCGGCCTTCCCGCTCAATTGGTATCGAACGCGCGCCTCTTGTTGGCCGATTGCATTCATCCGGGCGCCTCCAGCGTTGTAACGCTCTCCGCAGCCAAGCGTCGGATGTCTTCTGCGGAATAGCCCAATTCGTTCAAGATTTCACGGCTGTGCTCGCCGATCCTCGGTGGCGGGCGGCGAATTGTCGGCGGTGTTTCCGACCACCTGCTTGGCGGGCGCGTCATCCGCACCCGCCCCTCCGATGGATGTTCATGCCATTCGAAGAACGATACCGCCTTCAAATGGGGATCGTCTGCAAGGCTCTCCAAAGTATGCAGCCGTGTTGCCGGTATGTCCGCTTTGTAGAACGCATCGAGCCAGTCGCTAGTGCTGCGCGTGCGCATTTTGTCTTCCAGCATCTGGTGAATTTCGCGCGCGTTGATCGTGCGGGTTGTTATGGATGCAAACTTCGGGTTCTCCGTGGCTTCATTGCTGCCGATGAGTTCGAAAAATCTCCTCCAGTGCTGATCAGTATAGATCATTACGCAGACGTAACCATCGAGCGTGCGGTACGGATGGCGTTCCGGCGCGAGCAAACGAGGATAGCCATAGGGGCCCAGCGGAGGGTCGAACGCCGCGCCCCCCGAGTGGTCTGCCATCACCATCTCGGCCATGGTTTCAAACATCGGAACGTCGATTGACTGTCCTTGCCCGGTCCTGGCCTTGTGCAACAGCGCACCCAGAATCGCGTTGGCCGTGTTGACGCCGACATAACGATCGACCATCGCCAGCGGGATGTAGCGCGGAATTCCGTCTCCTGCCGATTGCGCGATCAAGCTCGGGATCCCGGACAGGCCCTGTATCAAATCGTCGAATGCCGGTCGCTTCGCATAAGGTCCGTCTCTGCCGAAGCCAAATGCACCCACATAGATCAGCCCGGGATTGAAATGCCTCAGGTCTTCATAACCCATGCCCAGCGCCGTCATCGCCTGTGGACGTACGTTATAGAGGAGCACATCCGTACGCTCGACCAATTTGAACAGGACTTCCTTGCCGGGCTTGCTCTTCAAGTCCAGGGTGATGCTGCGTTTGTTGCGGTTGGCATGCAGATACATCGGCCCCATTCCAGGATGCACCATCGGCCCGATGCGCCTGATGGTGTCACCGTCGGGTGGTTCCACCTTGATGACGTCGGCGCCCATGTCTCCCAGAATCTGGGCGGCGAACGGAGCCATCAGCACCGATGAAACATCGATGATTTTCACGCCTTGAAGCGGCCCCTGCTGTTGGCGCGCGACGTAAATTGACCATTTGAACGAGGTACTGCGCGTTCAAAATTGACCAGGGTGTTCAGCCTATCCTGCCTAATTTATAGGCAGGAACAAAGGGGATGATCACCATGGAGAAATTGGGAAGATTGAGGC
>JAPLRD010000056.1 GCA_026399375.1 Pseudomonadota bacterium | reverse complement strand
CAAAGCCAATGAAATCCGCATCAGCATGGACGGCAAGGGGCGCTGGGTCGACAACGTCTTTGTCGAACGTCTGTGGCGCAGTGTGAAGTACGACCATGTGTATCTGCATGCCTACGAAAGTGTCAGCGACGCCAAGCAACAGCTCGCGACCTACTTCAATTTCTACAACACGCGGCGGCCCCATTCATCACTGGGTGGGCACACACCGGATATGACATACTTCAAAAGCCAACCGATTGAACAGGCGGCGTGATGCGCATCTGGTTATCCACCGCGCCGCTCGCCTTCCGCCTCAAAGGGGCGGGCGACGGCACCGTGGATAACCGCAACCAGCGGCAGGGGCTCCACTTAAGAAACCCCGAAACCTGTCCTAACAAACCGGGCCACCTCTGATTGCAGCCGTTTGTTGACGATGCTAAGAGGCCATTTCAAATTTAACTGTCATTCCGAAGCCGAAGGCTGAGGAATCTGCTTTATGTTTGATTCAGAAGCAGATTCCTCGCTGCGCTCGGAATGACAATTTATGGAATTTTCGTTCTGAAATACGCTTTAAGTAATTGTCTTCCTGCCCGGCACTTATTTCGACGCGTCGCGGCGGCGCTGCTGTGCCTGCTCGCAATGGACGTGGCTGCAGATGCCGGCGATGGAATAGACATCGACGTCCGGATTCAGGACGAACAGGTTTTCGTCGACGTCAATTTCCACGTGCGTGCCACGCCGCGGGAGGTTTGGGCGGTGGTGACGGATTACGATCATGCGACCGAGTTCATCTCCAAGCTGGAAAAAAGCGTGGTCCTGTCGCGCTCGGACGAGATGCTGCTGGTGGCGCAAAAGGGCACCATGGGCTTTGGACCTTTTTCTCTGGCCATAGAAACCGTGACCGAAGTGCGCCTGACCCCGTATGAGCAGCTGCACGGGCGCATGATCAGCGGCAACATGAAGAAAAACGAGTCCACGACCCGGCTCGTCGCCGAGGCGGACGGCACCCGGCTCGTGTACCACCTGGAATCGATTCCGGACGTCTGGCTACCGCCGATTATCGGACGAGCCATGGTCGAACACGAAACCCGCGGCCGTTTTCGGCAGCTGCGCGACGAGATACTTCGCAGGAAGGCGCTGGCGGGGGCAAAGCAATAGGTCGGGGCAGGGGTGACGGCGTTGTGTCGATTCCTGTATAATATACGTAAGTTGCGTATAATGAACAAATGAAAGTCTTGTTCGTCGAGCTACCTGCTTTTGCTCGTCACCGTTCGGCATATCTGGACGATGAGGGGTTCCGGGGCTTGCAGAACACTTTGTTGGCCAATCCGGAGGCAGGCCGTCATTGAGGGCACGGGCGGGTTGCGCAAGGTACGCCATGCCGACGCGCGCCGCGGGAAAGGCAAGTGAGGTGGTTTTCGCGTTATCTACTCTTGGTGGGGTGCGGGGGATCAGTTTTGGCTCTACACGCTTTACGACAAGGATACGATCGACGATTTGAGCGCCAAGGAGCGCGCGGCATTGAAAGACATGCTGAAGCAGGAACTGGCCTTGAAGGCTGAACGCGAGGGCAAGATCACCCTGCGTACGCATGCAATCAAGAGAAAACCGGCGATTGCAGTAACTGCCGAGGAACTCGTGAGCCTCCGGCAGAGCTTGAAGTTGTCGCGGGCCGTGTTCGCCCGCTACCTGCGCGCCAACGAGCGGACGCTGGAAAATTGGGAGCAAGGCCGTGCCAAGCCGAACGCCCAGGCAGCGCTGTTGATCCGCCTCGTCGCACGCTATCCGGATACCGTCAAGCGCCTGGCTGCGGTGTGACGCCGAATTGAAGTGCCGGGCCCGCCCCCGGGCCGATCGGGGTTCGATGTCGTTGTAGGAGGCCCGCCCCCGGGCCGATCGGACTTCGATTCGGCACCGATCGCGGCGAGGGCGCCGCTCCCACAGAATCGGCGCGTGGTTGTAGGAGGCCCGCCCTCGGGCCGACCGGGACCTTACATCCAGATGGCGTCCCAATGGGGATAATCTCCCAGCCGGCTTACGAGCCCCGCGCGCAGCGGGTTCGCTACGATATATCGCGCTACCGTAGCGATATCCTCATCCTTTCGCAGGGCGTGGTCGTAGAATCCCGGCTGCCAAATTGCCCCGTCGAGGCGCCGCGCGATCAGAGACTTGACCCTGCCGACTACCTTTTGAATCTCGGAGTTGTCTCCAAGTTGAACCAACCAGTGCAGGTGGTCTGGCATCAATACAAAGGCCAGTGTGGAAACTGTGCCCCGCCTGTCCTCTTCCATCAGAACTCGAATGGTTATGCGCGCTTGATTGAAATCCGAAAATACAGGTGCGCGTTGCAGCGTCGTGGCGATAATGTGATAGACCTGTCCGCTTACAGACGCGCGGCCGCGGCGAAGATGGCTATATCCCATAGGTAGATTTTATTCTGCAGGCGTGGATGTTGTGAAGGAGCAACCTTGCGCCGATCTTATCCTCCAGGAGGACTTCCGTTGGGCGTGGGAGGTGCGCCCTCGCCCCGATATGCGCCAGGACCGACATCGGTCGGCCCGGGGGCGGGCCTCCTACAACCACGCGCCGATTCTGTGGGAGCGGCGCCCTCGCCGCGATCGGTGCCGAATC
>JAPLRD010000305.1 GCA_026399375.1 Pseudomonadota bacterium | reverse complement strand
CCGATGCGAATCTTCGCGCCCCTCGCCCGCTGCGCCAGCGCCGGCAGCGCATCGCTCGCCGGCGCCTTGCCTTTGAGCCATATTTCCGCGGCTTTCCTCTGCACCGCCAGGCAATCCGATACTCCGAGAACATGAAACGGCAGCGACGCCTCCTTGCCGGCAACAATGGCGGCGACCAGTCGGGAGACCGCAGCCGCCAGGCCGGTCCAATCGCATACCTTCATTTTTGCGTGCAGCCAGTGGCCGGATACAAATCCTCCCTCCGGCCGTATCTCCAATGCGCGCCCGAAACTCTCCAGCGCCTCGTCGTGGCGCTTGAGCATCTGCAAGGCAACACCTCGATTGAAGTACGGGTTGGCGTGGAGGGTGCTGATCTTCAGTGCCTGCTCATAGCTCTCCAGGGCCATGTCCGGCTGTTTCATGTCGAGCAACAAGACGCCACGGTTATTGTGGCCATCGACATGGTCCGGCTTGATCTGTATCGCACGATCGTAATTCCCGATCGCCTCGTCGAACCGCTTCAACCCGCGCAACGCATTGCCGCGGTTGCAGTAAACATCGGCATATTCCGGTTCAATGGCGAGCGCGCGATCGTAACTTTCCAGCGCCTCGTCGTTACGCCGCAGGTCCTGCAGCGCGATACCGCGATTATTGTAGGCTTGCGCATACTCAGGTTCGATCTCTATTGCGCGCTCATAACTCGCCAGCGCAACCTCGTAGCGCTCGCACTCACGCAAGGCGTTGCCGCGATTGAAGTACGCTTCCGCATAGCCGGGATTGATCTCGACCGCCCGCCCGTAACTCGCCAGCGCCTCGTCGTTACGCCGCAGATCTTGCAGTGCGATACCGCGATTGTTATGGGCTTCCGCGCAGTCTGGCGCGATTGCAATCGCGCGATCATAACTCGCGAGCGCAGCCTCGTATTGCTTCAATTCGCGCAGTGCATTGCCGCGATTGCGGTGAGCGTCGGCAAAACAAGGGTTGATCTCGACTGCCCGGTCATAACTTGCCACCGCCGCCTCATGGCGCTTGAGTGCGTGCAATCCATTGCCGCGGTTATAGTGCGCATTGGCATACCCCGGCCTGATCTCTATCGCGCGCTCGTAACTCGCCAGCGCCTCTTCATGGCGCTTGAGATCGGTGAGCGCAGCGCCACGGCTATTGTGCGCTTCCGCGTACTCGGGAGTGAGTGCTATCGCCTGGTCAAGGCTCGCCACTGACTCTTCGAAACGCGCTAGAAGCTTGAGCACATTTCCCCGGTTGCTCCAAGCCTCCGCGTAGTCCGGTTCGATCGTTAGCGCTCTGTCGTAACTCGCCAGCGCCTCTTCATGGCGCTTGAGATCATCGAGCATATTGCCTCGATCGTAATGGCCCGGTGCCGAGCCGGGATCGATCTCAATTCCCCGCTCGATGCTTGCCAAGGCCTCCTCCAGACGCTTGAGGTTCTGCAGCGAAGAACCACGGTAGTGCCAGGCTTCGGCGTAGTCGGGTTTGATCGCAATCGCGACTTCATAGCTTGCCACCGCGTCGTCATAGCGTTTCAGATACCTCAGCGCATTGCCGCGGTTGCTCCAGGCCTGGGCGTAATCGGCCTTGACCGCAATCGCGCTCTCGTAGCTGTCCAGCGCTTCTTCGTAGCGCTCCAGCACCACGAGTGCAGCGCCGCGATTGTTCAAAGCTTCGGCATGGTCCGGCTTGAGTTCGATAGCGCGGTCATAGCTCGCAACCGCTTCCTCGGGCCGCCGCAGCGCCTGCAGCACGTTTCCCCGATTGCTGTGTGCGGAAGCACTGGCCGGATTGGCGGTCACCGCCCGCGACAACACCTCAGCCGCCTCATCGTACCTGCCCCCCCTTGCCAGAATGGTCCCCAGCACCTGCAGCGCATCGAAATCATCGGCATCTTCAACCAGCACCGAGCGGCACAGGCGCTCGGATTCAGCCATTTCGCCACACTGGTATGCGGCCAGCACCTGCTCCATCGTTCGAGCCGGACTCGACGCGGGCGAGCGGCTTTCATTCGGCGCATCTTTCTTGTCTTCGCTATCAAATTGGCTGCTGCTTTTGGAGAACTGCAAGCTAAGCTCCTTAACCACGCGATCAATCACTTGATCCCAGGTTGTTCTGTTTTCCTGTCGAAACAGCCGCGCCGTCGGATACCAGGGACTGTCGTCACGATCCAGCAGCCAGCGCCAATCCGAATAATCGTGGGGCAGCAGTATCCAAACCCTCTTGCCCATCGCCCCGGCCAGGTGCGCCACGCTGGTATCCACGCTCACCACCACGTCCATCAATTCGACCACTGCCGCCGTATCGGAAAAATCGTCCAGTTCAGCACCCAAGTGGCGGCCCCCCGGAAACGATGCGAGCAACTCGGCATCGGCTTTGGGGACTTCCTTTTGCAAGCTGAAAAATTCCAGATCGAGGCCGAGCAGCGGTGCCAGACATCCCAAGGGAATGCTGCGGTTGTGGTCGTTCTTGTGTTTAGGGTTGCCGCTCCATACCAGACCTACCCGCGGCCTCGTCTTTTCGCCCAACCGCGCGCGCCATATCGCCACGCGGCCCGGGTCGCCGTGCAGGTAGGGGATGCCAGCAGGTATTGTGTCCGGTCCGGTCCGGAATGCCAGCGGCAAACTCAGCAACGGGCAGTGATAGTCGAAGGCCGGCAACTGAGCGCCCATGGGCAGCACCAGGCTCGCGCCCTCCACTCCGGCCAGGAACGGCAAGAGCGGCGCCTGCACCACCAGCACCACCTTCGCCCCGAGCGCGGCTACCAGGCTCGCATAACGGCAGAACTGCAGCGTATCGCCTATGCCCTGCTCCGCGTGCAGCAGTATCGTCGCCCCGGCCAGATCTTCTTCGCCCAGCCATAGCGGCTGAGGGAAATCGCGCCTGTCGTCCTTCAGTTCCTCGGTTTTCCAGCGCCACTCGTACTCCTCCCAGCCACGCCCGAAATCACCCAGCAGCAGCCGGCACGCGGACAGGTTCCGATGCGCATCCACGTACGCTTCGGCAGAGCGCTGCAGCGCCTGCAGCGCCACGCCTCGATTGAAATAGGCGGCCGCGAAGTGCGGGCTGACCCTGAGCGCACGCTCGTAACTCGCCAGCGCGGTTTCGGGCTGTTTCAGCTCGAGAAACAATACTCCGCGGTTGTTGTGGGCTGCGGCGTAGTCGGGATTGACTGCAAGCGCCCGATCGAAACATGCCAACGCCTCTTCATTGCGCTTCAAATCAAAAAGCGCGACACCACGATTGAGCTGCGCCTCGGCGAAGTCGTGCTTGATCGCGATGGCGTGGTCAAGACTCATAACGGCTTCTTCAAGGCAACCAAGATCCTTGAGCGCTTTGCCACGGTAGTTCCAGGCCTGGGCGTAATCAGGCCTGATCCGGATCGCAGCGTCGTAGTTCGTGGCGACGGTAGGCGTGGCACGCCAGTCGCTCGGCCAAGCCGGCGTTGAGGTGGGGATTGCCTGTCATGGAGGTACAAGCCTGGCATGTCGGGGGAATATCCTTAACTGTTAGATCCTGCATGCAGAGCAGTAACCATGCCAGTACCCGAAGCGGCACTCTTCGCTCCAGCGCGCCCCGTCAGCCCGGCCACCGCACCGCTGCCTTGTTGCAACAGCGGCAATTTCTTGCCGCTTCGCGGCACTGAACTGCCCATGCCTGTGCGGTCAACTCAGAGACACTTCCTCTCGCCGATTTACTCCCCTTGGCTTGCGCACCCGTCTCTGTTCCGATGCGCCCAGGCCGGAAGCACCAAAAAACAAACCGCCGGACTTGCCTCCGGCGGTTTTCAGACCCCATCTACCGACTCGGTTCCGTTGCGGAACCGGTATGAGATGGCTTACTTCAGCAGCGCCAGCACCGATTGCGGTTGCTGGTTGGCTTGCGCCAGCATGGCCGTAGCTGCCTGTGAAATGATCTGCGACTTGGCGAGCTTGGAGGTCGCTGCCGCATAATCCGTGTCAAGTATCTGGCTGCGCGACGCCGTCGCGTTCTGAGAAACGTTGGTCAGATTGTCCACGGCGTAGGTCAGTTGATTCACGCCGGCGCCCAGTGTCGCCCGCTGCGAGTCAACCGCGGCGATAGCCAAGTCGATGGCGGTAATTGCGGCCGAGGCGGATGCCGCGGTGGTCACTGCCGAAAGGCTTATGTCTTTCATGCTACCGGAACCGTCGACAGCAACCATTTTGCCGATCGCAACACTGATAGTCTGGCCCGCATTGGCGCCGACCTGGAAATTATAGGTGCCATTAGTGGCAGCTCCCCCTGATGCATCCAGCACATTGGCGCCGTTCCACTGAGTATTCTTGCCGATCCGGTCGATTTCCGCCCGCAGGCTGGTGAATTCGGTGTTGAGATAGGTTTTGTCCGCAGCGAGCGTTGTATCGCCAGATGCCTGCACCGCCAGTTCGCGCATGCGCTGCAGCATGTTGGTCTGCTGGATCATGGAACCTTCAGCGGTCTGCAGCAGGCTGACCGCATCGTTGCCGTTGCGCACGGCCATGTTGAGGCCGCGGATCTGGGCGGTCATTTTGTCGCTGATCGCCAGGCCGGCTGCGTCGTCTTTTGCGCTGTTGATGCGCGACCCGGTCGAGAGTTGCTCCATCGTGTTCGACAAGACCCGGCTGTTGGCCGTAAGCGCGTTGGCCGCAAACATCGCGTTCACATTGGTGTTGATGACTGTCATGATTATCTTCTCCGTTTAATAGTGGACATCAAATTTCATGGTGGTTGAATGTACAGAACATGAAATTCGCGTTCATGATTCGTTGTTCTGTAACTCATGAAATCGTCGCGAGACTTTTGTTCTTTAACGCGGCTTGAAAATATTTTTGATTTTTTTCATTTTCGCGTTGCGTGACGGCGGCGCTGCGCTTGCATCTATATAGGTTCGTGCGTGGTCGAATGTTTCTTTGAACAAAGAAGAAGCAGATTCCTCGCGTTGCGCCCCGAAGGAAGTCCCCCTGAGGGGCTCGGAATGACATTGTTGGGGCGTGGCGGATGCTTGATTCGTGAGCAGGCATCTTTGATGCGGGCCCAGGGCGATCGCAGCCGCAATTCATGTTCGCAAACTGACTGGAGAGCGGCTCTGCATGCGGTTCTTCGGGCGACGAGCTTGTGACAGGCAAGTGTGGTCGTGCTTGGTTGAATGTTTCTTCGAACGAAGAAGAAGAAGCAGATTCCTCGCTTTGCTCGGAATGACAGTTTTGGGGATTACGAATGCTTGATTCGCGAGCAAGCTCGCTCCCACAAAACAATGTCTGCAGGAGCGAAACGCGGGATCTAGATGCTCTTGTTGTACAGGATGCCCTTCAGCGATTCGATGCTGTGCGCGACGCGGATCACGACTTCGTTGGGGATCTGGCGCACCAGTTCGCCGGTGTCTTTGTTGACCACTTTGATGACGACGCCTCTTCCTATGTCCTCGTCGATGGAAAAACCGAGGGAGACGCCGGAGTGTTCCGTTTGCCTGTTTAGTTCTGCCACCGCGTCCTCCAACTGGCAATGCAGTTCCTGCGGGTCTATGCGCGGCGCGGGCGCCTTCGCTTTCACCGCCGGGGCCGCCTGGGTCGCCGGGGCCGCTGGCGCGCTATGCGCCACCGCCGGCGCTCCGGCTGCCGGCGAAAAACCCACTGACTGTATGTCCGACATGTTCGAACCTCTTGTATCTTAAGTGCTTGCGTCGCTGCGGCTCCGGCATCCCGGACCATAAGGGATTGATGCGCGGGAACTCGTCCTTTGCGGCGCATCGCTTTTACAACGTTGACTTGAAGTTCGACTGCAGAGTGAGGTTCTTTAACCGGATATGAAAATATATTCTCGGGCCCCGCCGGCGGCAAGCCCTGGCCAACCTCTATGCCAGCCCCATCCCCGCCCCGATGCCAACCACTATTCCGGCCGGTTTTTTTTCGCCAGCGCGCTAAAGACCCCGGATCTGCTGACGACTTCTTTTTCGCACGCTGCAGAATCGCGTTGCGCAATCGGGTGCCCCGGCTCGCGTCGGGGCGGTGAAACACACAACGAGACACAACCGAGCGATCACGCCCATGAGCAAGAAACTACATACCGCCGCCCTCGCCGCCGCGTTCAGCCTCATCACCGGCGCCTGCACCGGGCTCCCGCCGAACCCGTCCGCGCACCAGGAGGCTGCCGCTGAGGCCGCCAAGCCGGCCGGCACAAACGCGGGCATGATGAAGCCGCTGCTGGAGCGCCGCGACGCCATCATCGCCACCGGCTACGCGGTGATCGGGGTGCAGAACAACAAGAACGCGCCGCAGCAGCGCATCCTCGCGATCCGCGCAGCCAAGATCGACGCCTACCGCAGTCTGGCCGAACAGGTCTACGGCCTTTACCTCGACGCCAACACCACGGTGTCGGAGCAGACCGTCTTGAGCGACACTTTCCGCACCCGGGTCGAAGGCGTGATCTACGGCGCCACGATCACCAGCATCAACCCGCTCAACAACGACACCTACGAGGTGACGCTGTCGCTCGATCGCAGTGCGGTCAACGACATGCGCCTGCTCTACCTCGACCACGTCGCGAGCAAGAGGCGCTGAGCCATGCGCCGCGCCCGCACTTCGTCTGCGCCGCAGTCGCGCGCGGCGCGCGCCGCCTTCGCCGCTCTGTGGGCCCTGGGGCTGGCGGCCGCATCGCTGCCCTCCTGGTGCGCGGCAGAGGAGCAGGCACCGGCCGGCGCGAGCGCGCGGCTGGAATCGCTGCGCAACGCCCTGGTGGACAAGGCACTGAAGGCCCCCACCCGCGTGCGCTCCGCCGCCTGGGTGGACGAGTCGGGCAGGCTGCGCGAGAGCACCCAGATCGATTCCGACATCAAGCTGCGCGGCATCCGCGTCCTGTCCTATCTCGAGGAGTCCGGCGGTGCGAAAGCGAACGTTGTCGCCGATGCCGGGGCATCGCTTGCCGCCAAGAACGGCTGCCCGCAGCCGGGCTCGCGCTTCCGGCGCCACGCGGCGCTGATCGAAACCCATGCGCCGGGCGACGGCAAGTCGGGCTACCACTTCATGCCGGAACTCGCCGACAGGACCGCGAAATTTCTGATCCGCACGTTTTCCCAGGACGAGGGCTGGGTGGTGACGCCCGCCGCCGTTGCGCACACCGCCTACGAGCGCACGCTGCTCGGGAGCGACACGCCGGCGGCCACGCCCTATGTGATTCGCATGCACCTGGGGGCGATCAGGACGCTGCCGGTGGTCCTGTCGTGGGCCGAGACGCCGGTGGTGGACCTGCTTTCGGCGCCGCCGCATCGCGTGCCCGTCAGGCCGCTGCTTCTCACACTGCGGGTCGAGGAGCGCGGCTCCGGGCGAGCGCTGTGGCAGCAAGAGGCACCGTTCCATTACCCGGAGTCGGATGTGGACGGAAAGCGCCCGCCGCTGCCTGCCGGCCTGACCCAGGCGCTCGAAGAGACCCTGCTTGCCTGGCGCGCGCAGATGGGCGCCGCGCTGCGCTGCGAACCGCTGCAATTCGCGGTGAGCGTCCCTGAGTCGGGCGATCTCACCGTGCACGCCGGCAGCCGCAGCGGCGTGCGCGTCGGGGACCACTTGCTGCTGGTCGACCGCACGCGCATCCCCGCCAACATGCTGGAGGCGGGCGCACTCGATCGCGCCGCGCTGTTCGAAGTCCAATCCACGGCGACGGACCGTGCGGTGGCGAAACGCGTTGCGGGCCCTGCCCCCCTCGGCCGGCCAGGCGATCTGGTCGCGATGCCGCTGTGAAGCCGGGACGCCTATGCACGCAACTCCCATGCACGCGCGTTGCGCCGTTCGATCGGCATCGCGCGTTTTGTCGTTTCAACCCAGCCGCTGCGCCGCGGCGCTAACAGGAATGCCGACGTGAACACAAGCCTGTCTCCCCTCTTTCTTGCCAAGACGTTCGTCCTGATTGCCGGTTCGGCGCTGCTGCTGGGCGCAACGCAGGTCGCGCGTGCGGCCGACCCGGCTCCCTCTGCGGCTGGCGCTACGCCCCCTTCCGCTGCCCTTGCGACACCGGCGCCGCGCAAGGAAGCGCGAGCGCCCGTCGCCGCGCCGGACCCCGCCGGCACCGCGGTGGCGAAGAAAGGCGAACCGCTGCAAAAGC
>JAPLRD010000346.1 GCA_026399375.1 Pseudomonadota bacterium | reverse complement strand
GCATCGGAAAGCGCTTCAAAACGCAGCTTATCCGCGGCATCGGATGCATTGGAAATCAATTCGCGCAAAAAAATTTCCTTGTTGCTGTAGAGCGAATGGATCATTAGCTGCAGGAGCTGTTTCACCTCTGCCTGGAACCCGAGTGTTTCCTTGGTCGTCGTGGCCGACATAGTTCTGATCTCCGAAAATGCGTTGGCGCGGATAGTCTTGAGGCGCGCAGCACGGCTGGGGCACGCTCCGGACGGGAAATGGGGCCTGCAGGCCGGCTTTTCAAGTCCGCGGCGGGCGCCGATCGGCTAGAATGGCCTCCCGTCCAACATTCACAGGATCCGGGACCCGCCTGCCGGCATGTTCCCGTGGGCCAGAGACCCGTCCAGGTGCTCCGCACACGCTCCGACCAGATTGGCCCGTTCCTGGAGGGCGCCAGGGCCTGCCTCGCCGTCCTGCCCGGTGTAGCCACCTTCGGGATGATATGCGGCGCCGCCATGGTGGCAGCTGGGCTATCCAGGACCGCCGCGACCGCCATGACCCTGCTCACGTTCGCCGGGACGATGCAACTGGCGGCGGTGCAACTGGCAGCCACGGGTGCCCCGCTGCTAGTCATCGCGATCGCGGGAATCATCATCAATCTGCGCTTCGTGATGTTCAGCCTGTCCATTTCCCGTTACTTCAAGGCGCTGCCGGGGCGCACGCGGGCGCTGTTCGCCTACGCCCTTTCGGACAACGGGTACGCGCAGGCCATCACCCATTTCACGCTCCACCCCGAAGCACCCGGCCAAGCCGCGTACTATCTGGGCTGCGCAACGGCAATCTGGGCCGTCTGGACGCTCGCTTCGTTGGCCGGGATCATGGCCGGCGCAGCCATTCCGCGCGAGTGGCAGCTTGAATTCATCGCCTCCCTCACCTTTGTCGCACTCGGCGTCGCCAATATGCGCGACCGGGCAAGCGCACTTGCGGCGCTCGCGGCCGGCGCCACGGCTCTGCTTTCGGCCGGCCTGCCCTATCGCGTCGGGCTCATCCTTGGTGCGGCCGCAGGGGTTGTCACGGGCTTACTGGTGGAAAAGTGGAACCTGCCTTCGTCTGGACGCTGATCGCCCTGCTCACGGTGATCAGCTACGCCTCGCGGGCGTCATTCATCCTGCTGCTGTCGAACGTCACCCTGTCCCGCAGGATCCAGCAGGGGCTGCGCTTTGTACCGGCCTCGGTATTCACGGCGCTGGCGGTTCCCGACATATTCGTGCGCTCGGGCACAATCGAACTGGGCCTGTCCAACCCCAGAGCGGCGGCAGCCATGGTCGCCGCGCTCGTCGCCTGGAAAACCCGGAACACGCTGCTCACCATCCTCTTAGGCATGGCTGTCGTGCACCTGCTGAGGCTTGCGGTCCTCGGCTAGAATGCCGAACTTCTACCGGCATCCGTTGTCTCCAGAGATGTCGGTTTTCAGGTGGAACCATTCCATGATTCGAAAGCTCGTTTTCCTGGTGCTGTCGCTCGCGCTCGGCCTTGCACCTGCAATCTCGGCCGAGCCCGTCCCCGTAACGCCCCCCCCGGCGGGGGCCAGCGCAGTGACCTCGGTGGAGGGTGTGGCGGAATACCGCCTCGCCAATGGCCTGCGGCTGCTTCGCACTCCCACGCTTGGCAAGATCAAG
>JAPLRD010000074.1 GCA_026399375.1 Pseudomonadota bacterium | reverse complement strand
GCAGCGGCGTCAATCTGGGCTTTGCCGCGGCCAACAATCTCGGCTTCAAGCAGGCGAGCGGCGAATTCATCCTGCTCCTGAACCCGGACGCGCTGCTCGAGCCGGGCGCCCTGCACAAGGCGCTGGCGCACATTGCAGCCGACCCCGCGATCGGCATGGGCGGGGGCCGCCTGCTCGACAGGTCGGGGCAAAAGCAGCCTTCGGCGCGGCTGTATCCGTCCCTGCTGAACGAGGTCCTGGTGCTCTCGGGCCTCGCCGCCCGCTTTCCGAAATCGAAGTTCTTCGGGCGTTTCGACCGCACCTGGGACGACAGCGATCGCCCGGCGCGCGTGGACTGGGTGCCCGGCGCCTTCGCCCTGATCCGCAGATCGGCGCTCGCGGCAGTCGGGCCGTTCGACGAGCGTTTCTTCCTTTACTACGAGGAGGTCGATCTGTGCCTGCGCTTGCGCCAGGCCGGCTGGTCTGTCTGGTACTGGCCCGATGTCGTGGTCAGGCACTGGGGAGGGGAGTCCTCGAAGACGGTCGAGCACGTTGAGCTCTCTTCCTCCGGATCGCAGTTGACGCTGTGGCGCATGCGCAGCGCGCTGCTCTACTACCGCAAGCACCACGGGGCGGCGGTGACCTCGCTCGTGGCGCTGCTCGAGGGCGGCTGGCACCAGCTGCGCGCCCTGCGCGCGAAACTTCTGGGCAATCTGCACAAGTGTCGGGAGTCCGGCCGCGTGGTCGCGCTGATGCGCCAGGCATGGCTGGAAACCCGTTGCGGCAGGCTCAGCCCGCCGCGCCCCTGGTGAGAACGTGAACAAAGAGTTTGCAATGCTTTCTTCGTCTGTTCGCAGCAGCGGCCGCTCGATGTCATCTAATGGATCGGTGCAACTACCGGGGGCGTCGATGTTCGAGCTGTTGCGGGAAGACTGGAAGACCTACGGCAGGGACCTCTGGCGCCAGGGCTTCTGGGCGATGTGCGTCTACCGCTTCGGCAACTGGCGCTACGGCGTGCGCCCGGCCTGGCTGCGAAAACCCTTCTCCCTCGCCTACCGGCTGCTGCGAACGCTTGTCCAGATCGTCGCCGGCATCGAGCTGCACTGCGAGACGCGCGTCGGCCGGCGCCTGCTGATCGAGCACTTCGGCGGCATCATCGTCAGCGGCGACGCGGTGATAGGCGACGATGTCGTCATCCGCCAGGGCGTGACCATCGGCCTGCGCACCACGGGCAAGCGCGGCGCGCCGGTCATCGGCGACCGTGTCGACATAGGCGCCGGCGCCAAGCTGCTCGGCGCCATCAGGATCGGCAACGACGCGGTGATAGGCGCGAATGCCGTGGTCCTGTGCGACGTTCCCGAGGGCGCGCTCGCCGTGGGCATACCCGCGGTCGTCAAGCCGCGCGCATCGAGGAGGGGCGCATGATCCCGAAAATCATTCACTTCATCTACGTCGGTGGCAGGCCGTTCTCGTTCGTTCACTTTCTCGCCGTCTACACCGCGTGGAAGGTGAATCGTCCCGAGCTCATCTACCTGCACCACACCGAAGAGACTTCGGGCGCGTGGTGGAACCTGGCGCGGCCCCTGGTCACGATGAACCGGGTGCCCGACGTCACCGAGGTGTTCGGCAATCCGGTGACCTACCTCGCACACAAAGCCGATGTCATCCGCCTGGAGATGCTGCGCCGCCACGGCGGCATCTATCTCGACCTCGACGTGATCTGCGTGAACCCGTTCGATCCCCTGTTGCAAAACCCGGCGGTGATGGGAATCGAGCCCGGAACCGGCCTGTGCAACGCGGTGATCCTGGCGCAGCCGCAGGCGCCTTTCATCGCGCGCTGGCAGGCGCAATACCGCAGCTTCGACGGTCAGAAATGGAACCACCACTCGGTGGTGCTGCCCGGCCGGATGGCGCAGGAATCCCCGGACCAGATCAAGTTGGCCGACAAGTACAACTTCTTCTATCCGGCCCACAACGACCCGGTCTGCGCCTACCTCTGGGGCGCAAAGCCGTCGCGCGCGGCACTTGCCCTGCGCATGGGCAAGAACGCGCTGAAGCTCGCCGCCATGTGGCTCAAGCGCAACAGCGATCCGATCAAGCGCGCCCTGTACCAGACCTTCCACGGGCTGCACGGCAGCGAGTGGCATTATCGCCGCGCGCGCAGGTCCTACAGCATTCACTTGTGGGAAGGCTTGTGGGGCGAGCCCTACCTGAAGCAACTCAACCCGGACTATCTCAAGAACAGCGGCACCAATTTCGCGCGCCTGATGCGCGAAATATTCACGCCGGCCGAAATAGAGGGCATCGCGCGGGGCAGGCTCGCCGTTCCTGCCTGAGGAGTCTTGCTCCGTGGACAATGTCGAGTCGGATTGGATCGCGACATCGACGCCCGCCATCGAAGAAATCGAACGCCAAAGGCCGGTCAGCCGCCGCCCGCCGCAGCGGCGGCCGCCGGGATCCAGAGTGTCACCTCGGTGCCGGCGCCGCGCTCGCTGGTGATCTCGACGCGCCCCCTGTGCAGGGCCAGGATTTCGCTGACGATGCTCATGCCGAGGCCGGTGCCGGGGATCTTTCCTGAGGTATCGGCGCGATAGAAGCGTTCACACACGCGCGCCACTTGCTCCGGCGTCATGCCCAATCCCTGATCGATGATGCGCAGGCCGATTTCATTCGCCTCGCTGCCCGGCGGGGCGATGCCGATGCGCACCTCGCCGCCTTTGGGCGAGTACTTGTAGGCGTTGGAGATGACGTTGCTCAGCGCCTGTTCCATTTTCTTGGAATCGGCGCGCATCCATAGCGCTTGCGCAGGCAGATCGAGCAGCGGCGCATCGCGGCCGGGCGGCGCCATGTAGTTGGCCGAGGTCTGCGCCACCAGGGTTCGTACATTCACCGGTTCGAAGACGAAATCCTCGCCGCGGCGCGCCTCGATGCGCGCCAGATCGAGCAGCTCGTTGATGATCGAAGACATCAGGCCGGCGTTGCGGTGTATGGTCTCGGCCAGGTCGTGCTGCGTCGCCTCGTCCAGCATTTTCGTCATCAGCAATTCGGAGAAGCCGAAAACGCTCGCCATCGGCGTGCGCAATTCGTGCGCGGCGGTGGAGAGGAATTCGCTTTTCAGTCGATCAACTTCGGTCTCGTGGGTCACATCCCGGAAATAGACAAAGCGGTCGATACTCGCGGCATTGCTGCGCGCGCCGATGATTTGCAGCACGACCGCGCGCGGCCGGGCCAGCACCAACGTCTCCTGGGCCGTTCCGGCCCGGCCCTCGACGAACAGCGCTTCGATCGGGGTGAAACGTTCCGGCTGTGCCATGCACTGGCGCAGGCGAGTATTGAGGCTGCCGATGGATTGGCCGACGATTTCGTCTGGCCCGATGCCGGTCATGTTGTGAAATGCGGGGTTGGCCAGTTGGATCGTGCCATCGGACCCGAACGCGACAAAGCCGTCGGGGCTCAATTCAAACAGCATATTGATCAACGCGGTCCGGTCCTTCAGTTCGGCGCCTTGCGTCTCCAGTTCAGTTCCTTGTCTCGTGGCTTTTCTCTCGGCGACGGCGGCCTGGCCGGTGGTGACCAGCAACAGGACCAGCAGGAGCGTCGCCAGCAGCACCCCGGCTGCACCGGTGCCCCAGGCGGCCCACGGCCGGTGCTCCGCCTGGTGGGCGGCGGTGGGATAGATGCTGAGTTCCCACGTGCGGTCGGCCATGGGTAGAGGGATTCTCAGAATGGACGCGTGGCCCTCTGGCGGAGGCTCGTCTTCGGACTGAAACACCGGGCTGCTCTGGCCCGCGACGACGTCGGCGATGCGAAAGGCGAGGCCCGGGGTTCGCGTGCCCTCGGTGGCGATCTGCGCCATCTGGTCGAGCTTGATGACACCGACCGCAAAACCGAGCAAG
>JAPLRD010000163.1 GCA_026399375.1 Pseudomonadota bacterium | reverse complement strand
ACATGGCCGCCGCGCAATGGGAAGCGGCTCTTGTCATGGTCGAACTTGGCCGTTTCTTTCCAGTTGCGCTCGGTGTGGCAATTGCCGCACTCCAGCCCCAGACTGCCCTTGTGCTTGTCGTCCTTGCGGTGGCATGAGACGCACTCGCGCGAAGTGTTGGCGAGGTGCTCCGAATCGGCGTGGCATTCGACGCATTTGACCTTGGCATGGCGCAGCAGCAGGGGAAATTTCGTCTTGGCGTGGTCGAAGCGCGTCTCCTTCCAGTTGCTCTCGTTGTGGCAGGTTTCGCACTTCGGGCCGAGGGTGTCCTTGTGTTTGTCGTCCTTGCGGTGACAGCCGGCGCAGGCTTGTGGTGCAGCACTGTGCTTGACTTTCGGTTTGTGGCATTTTTCGCATGCGAGGTTTCTGTGCTTTCCCTGAAGCGCGAAATCGGTCTGCCTGTGGTCGAACGCCTTCTCTTCCAGTTGCACGATTCTCGCGTCGCGCCCCTTGTGCTCCGTGTGGCAGGTTCGGCATTCCGGGTCGTCCTTCAGACGGCCGTGATAGCCGGTTTTCGCGCGCACATCGGCGGAAACCGGTCGCGATCGAAGCGAACGTGGCAGTTCTTGCAGTCGGCCTCCTGCTTGATGTGGGCACGGGCGACCTCACCTGGCATGATCGCCGACTCCAGGCTCTGGGCGCGCGCAGGCTGTGCGCAGAGGCTGAGCGCGACGAGGATGGCTGCGGCTAGCGCAAGCCCCTTAATAGACGTGGACGGCCACGACATGGACGATCGCCGTGATCACGAGCATGCACAGAAACGGGATGTGGATGACGTGCCAAAGGGAGAACAGGCGCTCGTAGGTGGAAAACTGGGCGCGGCGCTGCGCCGCTTGCAAGGTGCCGTTGATGGTATGCAGCAAAGTATTCAGATTGTCGTGCGATGCAACCAGCCTGTCGGTGTTCGCGGCCGCATATGCGTCCAGAGTGCGGCGCAGGTTTCGCGCGGCGATTAGTCGTTTGGCGCCCAGCGAAAGAAAATGGACAGCGCGTGCGCCGCGTTCCTCGGGCCGGTGGGAAACCAGCGCGGCGAAGCGCTCCACCTCCTGTTTGATCAGGGGCATGCGGCTGAGCACGGGCGCCAGCGCCTCGAACTCCTTCGCCAGGGCCTGTTCCATTTCTTTCAGGGTCGCGTGGCTGCCGTATAGCCCGTTGTGGATCTTGCGGTAGATGAATCGTCCGATCAGGCCGCTTGCAACCACCAGCAGCATGCAACTCAGAGCCACTGCGGCGTTGAAAGAACCAACGCGAAAGTTGGAATGAAACAACACCAGCAGCGGTCCGAGAATCCCGCCCGCCATGTGGAATTGAAACCAATACTTGAGCGGCCCCCATTCGTGCATGAAGCGAAGGCGCTTGCGCAGCGGGTAGAAGAGTAGGCCGAGCATCATCGTGCCGCCGATGAGGCCGAGAGCGTAGCCCAAGCCCTTGCCCGAGCTGTAATACGCACCCTTGCGTACCGCCCAACCGGCGAATATCAGCAGTGCGAGGAGCGCGAGCGCAACCGTGCACTGCGCCACGGCGCGCAATCGTTGTGCTCGCGCGGCGGCCGCCGGCGGCATCGTCGGAGAATCGAGGACCGCCTCTGAATTCATGGTGTCGACATTCCCTGGTGTGGCAATCGTGTGAAATCGTTGGCCGGATTATGGCTTTGAACACAGTGTCGTCAAAATGGGTAAACGTACTACTTCCGGTGGTCTCCGCTATTTCGTACAGTTCGCTCGTCCTCTGAAAGCTGTTTGACGTGCGCGGCTAGGGGCGATTTGGCGGGCAGGTAAATTTGTTTTCGGACCAGCGAAAGGACTAACGAGATGAAAATCAATATTGCAGTCAAATGTATGTTGGCCGTACTGATGATGTTTGCGGCGAGGGCGGGCGTTGCAGGAACGCTGGCGGGATCGGCGCATGATTTCTCCAGGGTGAACGGTGTGGTGCCGGCCTGGAACCTCGACCAGAAGGTCTGCGTGGTTTGCCATACGCCGCACAACAGCAATACCAGCGTCTCGGATGCTCCCCTGTGGAACCATACGGTAACGGCGTCCAGTTTCCAGATGTACACGAGCCCGACGTTGCAGGCGACCGGTTTGTCGATCGGCGGCAACTCAAAGCTTTGCCTGTCCTGTCACGACGGTACCGTCGCCATCGACAGCTTCGGCGGAACGCCGACCACGACGCAGACGATTTCTTCCGCGAACAACATCGGCGCCGACCTGCGCAACGATCATCCGATCGGCTTCACCTATGACACGAACCTGGTGAGCAAAAACCCGTCGTTGCGCGACCCGGGGACCGCCGTGACCATCGGGGCCGGGACCTCGTCCAAGGTGGGAACCATCGCATCGAACATGTTGTTCGCCGGGAAGATGGAATGCTCTTCGTGCCATGACGTGCACAACACCTTCACCGTAGGCAGCAACGGCTCGGGCATGGTGAAAATGGCCGCAGCGGGCAGTTCGCTTTGCGTCGCTTGCCATAACAAGTAAGGCGCCTTTGGAGGGGGGCGGGCGGGCGCGTCTTGGCGGGCAAGGCGGGAGAGTTCGCCTTGCCGGCGAAACAGGGCTCTGCTGACGTTGGTTGCGACGGCGTGCATTGTGCGAAGCGTACCGCGTCAACTGGGGTTCTTATCGATTCGACGGAAACAGCGCGGACTTCGCTCCGACGCTTCCGACGCGTGGAGTCAGAATGAGTGAAGCGGGAATGAAAGTGATCGGACGAAAAGCGTGGTCGGGCCCGGCGGCAATGCTGGTTCTCTTGGCGCTTGCCGGATGCGCCGGCGCGCCGGTCCAGGCGCCGCAGGTGCAGGGTACGGGGTTCTATCCGCCCTTGCCGAATCCACCGCGCATACAGCATCTGAAGACGTTGACTGGCGAGCGCGACATCGGGGCGCCGGCAAGCGGGCTCGCCAAATTCGTCCTGGGCGACGACACCAAGGCGCAGCAGCTCAAACAGCCCTACGGCGTAGGCATCTTTCAGGGAAAACTCTACGTCGTCGATAGCCGTGCGCCCGGGCTTGCCGTATTCGATCTGGCCAAACAGCGCTTCGAGGTGCTGACAGGGGCGCCGAACGGACGCATGAAACGCCCGATCAACATCACCATCGACACGGACGGCACCAAATACATCACCGACACCGGCCGCGATCAGGTTCTGGTGTTCGATCGGGACGATCGCTTTGTCGCGGCCTACGGCGCAGAAGGCCAGTTCAAGCCGGTGGACACGGCCATCCGCGGTGAGCGGCTCTACGTCGTCGACATTCAGCACCACCAGGTGCAGGTCCTGGACAAGCGGACGGGCAAAGCCCTGTTCAACTTCGGTAGCGCCGGCTCCAAGGTGGGTGAGCTCTATCACCCGACCAACATTGCGATCGGCACCGACGGAGACGTGTATGTGGTCGAAACAAGCAATTTTCGCGTGCAACGATTCACATCGGAGGGCAAGCCGGTGCGGATGTACGGCGAACTCGGCGCCGAGCGCGGCAATTTTTCGCGGCCGAAGGGGCTTGCGCTCGATCACAGCGGGCGCTTGTATGTCGGCGATGCCGCATTCCAGAACGTGCAGATTTTCGACAACGACGGCAGGTTGCTTCTCTTTTTCGGCCAGCCGGGGGGAGATGTCGAGGGGCTGAATCTGCCCGCAGGTGTGACAATAGACTATGACAATGTGCAGTATTTCCGGTCCTACGGCGATCCTCGCTTCAATATCGAATATCTGGTTTTTGTGGTGAGCCAATTCGGCCCGAACAAGGTCGATGTGTTCGGTTACGGGAAGATGGCCGGCATGGAATACCCGTCTGATGCAGGTCCGGCGCCGAAGACGGCCGCCAGGCCGGGCCGTTGACGGCGCCGCGGACGACGTTTCGGCGATGGGCGACACGGTCAGGTCATGCTTTGAATGGCGCTGCACACTTCGCCGGTGCGGAATCCGGTGCGCATTCCGAGACTGATCCGGCGGGAAGCAGCCGTCGCCGGCTCGGCGCGCGTGCCGGGGCGGCGCTGGCGTGGGGCCTCATTTCGTTCTGCGGGATCTGCGGGGTGAGCACCGCGCAGGAAATCGTTCCGTTCAAGCTGACAGGCGTGGAAGGCTACAACACGATACGCTACATGCGCGACCAATTCGTAACCGGGCAACCGGGGTCCGGGTCCACGCCGGGCACGAGTTCGCGCATGGGGCAGTCGGATTTGCGGGAAGAGTTCTTCCTGATGACGCATAGCTACGTCTATCACCCGAACCTCCTGTCGCTCGACATCGGCGGTGGGCCGATCTTGCAGCGCGGGACTTATGTCAACGACTCGGATGAGACACGGTCTCAGGGAGCGCTCTACAATTTCACCGGGCGCGCGACCTTCCTGCGTGACAAGCCGTATCGCGGGTCGGTGTTCTACGAGCACCTGAATCCGACACTGAACGTGGCGCCGGGGCAGGTGATCACCCAGGAGAATACGCGATACGGAGCGGATTTTTCCCTGCTCGCACCGGTGACGCCTGTGCCGATCTACATGGATGCGACGCGCTCGCACTTTCAGGGGCGCGGAGCGGATCGGGTCGTCGATGACGAAATCAGCCGGTTCAATCTGCGGGCGAGCCGCAGTTTCGGCGCGCTCGGTTCTACGCAGGTTCAATATCAGGCATCGCAGCAGACTTCAATGAGCGGGAGCCCGAACCTGCCGATCCAGTCCAGCGATTCGAGCAATCAGGGGCTCAGCGTCGATTCGCGCTTTCAATTCGGCAGCGCCAGACAGCACAACCTGACGAATCTGATCATGCTCAACACACAGGCCTATACGCTGCAGGGCCAGAATCCCATTCCCGAGCGGCGGGACGGCAGGATGTTCCTGGATCTTCGCAGCCGGCATTCGAATGAGCTCCAGTCTTTCGGTTTCTACAATTACAGTTCCAGCACTCAGGGCGAATTGAGCTCGGTCGTCAACTCGGCGTCGGCGGGACTGAATTACACGCCGCGGCCCGATCTCACGCTGGGTGCGGGATTGCACGGCGACGACAGCCAGACGAAACAGCTTTCGGCGAATACGAGAGGGGTCGACGGATCGGTGCGCTACCAAAAGGCACTGCCCTTGGGCGTAGCGACCGCGAGTTATGCCGTGCGCTATGACCAGCGCGAGCAGACGGCCGCCGCTGCACAAACCGGCGTGGTCGGCGAGCGGATCACCCTGGCCGGCACAACCCTGGTTGCGCTGGGCCATCAGCATGTCAATGCCGGGACGCTGGTGGTCAGCAATGCCACGCGCACCCAGACCTATGTCGAAGGCCACGACTACGTGCTCACGCTGATCGGCGCGGAAACGCGTGTCCAGCGCTTGATCGGCGGGTCCATTCTCGACGGGCAGGAACTTCTGATCGATTACTCCTTTGACGTGGGTGGCACCTTCGCCTACAGTCAGGCGGACCAGACTTTGAACCTGAACTGGGGGCTGCTGAACTATTTCAATGCCTACGTTCGACGCTTCGAATCGGATCCGCGCCTTGGCTCGGGGACTCCCACCTACGCGTTGAATATCGTGCGCAGCGATGTCTTCGGCGCGCGCACCGACGTGCCGCTGAAACTGCGCGTAGAGACGGTCGTAGGTGGAAGCGTGGAGCGCGAAAACCGGCGTGAGACCATTTCCCCCTACCGGCGCGACGCGCGGGATATCTATTTCCAGACCGAAGATCCGTTCTTCGGTTTCGGCAACATACGGGTGTCGTCGCGCCGCTCCCGGGTCGAATACGAAAGCGGGGCGCAAAACGTCAACCTTCAGGGCTACGACCTAAGATATTGGGCGCGCTTCCGGCTAGGGGTCGATCTATCGGCCAACTACAGCCACGAGACCGATACCGGCGGAGCGACTCCACGCAGGCGGTCGATTACGTCGGCGAAGGCGCAATGGCGCTATCGCAAACTGAACGTGAGCTTCGATCTGGGACGCACTCTGGAGACCCAGGGCGAAGCGACGCGATCGCGCGCTTTGGTACAGATCATGGCGCGGCGGGAGTTCTGATCATGACGTTGGGTATTCGCGCTTCGGCGGCGTTCTTTCTTGCACTGGCGCTGTCGGCTTGTGCTCCGCCGGCGCAGACGGTGGGGGACAAGACTCCCCTGGTTTGGCCCGCTGCGCCAGACGCCCCGCGCATCACTTTCGTGAAGGCGTTCTCCCGGCCGGATGACCTGGGCATCAGCAGGGGAATGTTTCAGCGCCTCGCCGACGCGTTGTTCGGTCACGATGAATCGCGCCTGGTGCGGCCGATGGCGGTGGTCGCGGCGGGAGACATCATCTATGTCGCCGATCCCGGTGCAAAAGGGGTGCACCGTTTCGACCAGAAGAACGGACGTTACGATCTGATTCACGCTACGGGCGGAACCGCGCTCGTTTCTCCGGTGGGGCTCGCCTTGGGCGATGCGGGCGAAGTCTACGTCAGCGACTCGGCGCTGGCTCAAGTGTTCGTTATTCGTTCGAGCGCGAAGGAAGCGACGCCGCTTTCGCTCGGATCTCCACTCGTGCAGCCGACCGGAATCGCATTCGACGCGGCGAAAGGGCGCCTGTTCGTGGTGGACACGGGCGCGCATCGGGTGAACGTGTTCAGCCGCGACGGTTCGCTTGAATCGAGCTTCGGGCAACGCGGTACGGCCGAGGGAGAGTTCAACTATCCGACGCTGATCTGGCGCACGCCGCAGGGCCGGCTGTACGTGACCGACTCCCTCAATTTCAGGATCCAGAGTTTCGACGCGAGCGGGCGCTTTATGGCCAAGTTCGGTGGCCTGGGGGATGGCACCGGCGATCTGCCGCGGCAGAAAGGTGTGGCGACGGACGGCTACGGCCATATCTACGTGGTCGATTCGTTGTTCCACGCGATCCAGATCTTCGACGATACAGGCCGGTTCCTGCTTTCCGTGGGCGGGCTGGGCCAGGAGCGGGGCGAATTCCGCCTGCCCACTGGCCTCTTCATCGGCCCGGACGACAAGATCTACGTTGCCGATTCATTCAATGGGCGCGTCCAGGTGCTGCGCTATATCGGAGGTGCGACATGATGGGCGCACCGGTCGGTTGGGTGCGCGTCCTGGTGGTGGCAGCCGCATTGTTGTGCGCGCTTCCTGCACTGTCGGCCGTGATCACCACCAAGCACAATTTGTCGGCGAGCGGACCGGGGA
This sequence comes from Pseudomonadota bacterium, assembly GCA_026399375.1. Classification (GTDB taxonomy): domain Bacteria; phylum Pseudomonadota; class Gammaproteobacteria; order Burkholderiales; family SG8-39; genus 2-12-FULL-64-23. The sequence continues at coordinate 5,412 of JAPLRD010000163.1, read as the reverse complement.
CAGTCAAGGCGGCAACCGAGACGCAGATCTGCGTGTTCTGTCACGCACCCCACAATTTTTCCCCCAGCGCCCCGCTGTGGAACAGGCAAACCCCCGGAACGAACTACACGCCTTACACCAGCTCCACGGAGAAATCCACCGCCGGCCAGCCTACGCGCGGCTCGCTGCTCTGCCTGAGTTGCCACGACGGCACGATTGCGCTCGGGCAGGTGCTGAGCCGTGCCGCGCCGATTGCAATGGCCGGAGGAGTGAGCACCATGCCGGCCGCTTCGGCGAGCCGCCTGGGCACGGATTTGTCCGGCGATCATCCGGTTTCGATCGCATACACTTCAGCATTGGCGAGCGCGCGTGGGGAGTTGGCGGACCCGGGCACGCTCACCGGCGTGGTCAGGCTCGATTCCACCGGTCAGCTGCAGTGCAGTTCCTGCCACGACGCGCACAACGATCCCTACGGCAAATTTCTCTTGATGCCCAATACCGGCTCGGCGCTGTGCAAGGTTTGTCACATCAAGAACTATTGGAGCGCGAGCGACCATGCGCTGTCCACCAAGTCCTGGAACGGCGTCGCGCCGAATCCCTGGACGCACACCAGCGGCACTACGGTCGCGGCCAACGCCTGCGAGAGCTGCCACCGGCCCCATACTGCCCCGGGCAAGAAATGGCTGCAGAACGCGGTCACTGAAGAAGGCAACTGCTATCCCTGTCACAACGGCAACGTTGCGGCGAAGAACATGCAGACGGAGTTCACCGGCAAGATTTCGATACACCCGGTCGCCAACTATACGGGCGTGCACGATCCGGCGGAGTCCGCGGTGGTGCAGTCCCGCCATGTGGAATGTGTCGATTGCCACAACCCGCACGCGAGCAATGCGACGACGGGCACGCTTTCGGGTTCGCTCATTGGAGTGCGCGGCGTCGATATCAACGGCACGCCCCTGAATGCAGTCACGGCCGAGTATCCGATCTGTTTTCGCTGCCATGCCGACAGCACCAACAAGCCGGTACCGCGCACCACGCGACAGATCGCCCAGGGCAATACTCGCCTCGAATTCAATTTGAGCAACCCTTCCTATCATCCGGTTGCCGGGCCGGGAAAGAACACCAATGTGCCCAGCCTTCTGCCGCCCTGGACGATCGCGAGCGTCATGACCTGCGGTGACTGTCACAACAGCAACACCGGGCCGGGCGCCGGCGGAACGGGGCCCAGAGGGCCTCATGGTTCCATCTATCCGAGCTTGCTGGAGCGACAATACATTACGACCGACCGCACCACGGAGAGCGCCGCCGCCTACGCCCTTTGCTACAAATGCCACAATCGCACCAAATTCATCACGGCGACCAACGGCGCGTCTCCATTCGGAACCGACAGCGGTCACCGGAAGCACGTGCTGGAAGAACGCACGCCGTGCAACGTGTGCCACGATCCGCACGGGGTCAGTTCTACGCAGGGTACGCCGGCCAACAACAGCAAGCTGATCAACTTCGACACGACTATCGTCAAACCGACAACGGGTGGCAGGCTGCAGTTCGTTTCGACTTCGACCAATCGCGGAACGTGCTACCTGGTCTGCCATGGCCAGGATCACAATCCGAAGAGCTACTAATGGTAATGATCCGGCGCAAGACGGTTTGCCGGCAAGCGAGGTGTGTTCCGATACGAGGAGCGATGATGTGAATCCGATGACAATGAATAGCGGATGGGTGGCGGCATGCCTGCTGCTGGCCGCGCCGCAGGCCGGCATTGCAGGGGGCTTGGCCGGTTCGGCGCATGATTTCTCCCAGGCTTCATGGGCGGGAGGGCAGGTGTGTGTCGCATGTCATACGCCGCACAACGCAAACGCGACCGCCGCACCTCTGTGGAACCACACGGTAACCACCCAGATCTATACGCTGTATGTCAGCGCCACGCTAAAGTCGGTCCAGGGCCAGCCGACGGCAAGCGACAAACTGTGCCTTTCCTGTCACGACGGCACTGTCGCGGTGGACAGTTATCGCGGTGCGACAGGCGCGACCTATATCAGCAGGGCAAACAACCTCGGGATCACTCCAAATGCGCATCATCCGTCGAGCATACTGTACGACGCTGCGTTGTTTGCGCTGAAGAGTGGTTCCCTGTTCAACCCGACCTCGAAGGTAGTGACGGTTGGAACCGGTGCGCAATCCAAGACGGGCACGATCAACGCCGTGATGCTTTCCGGGGGGCAGGTGCAATGTTTCAGCTGCCATGACGTGCATAACACCTACACCGCGAGCACCAGGAATCTGCTCAAGATCAGCAATAGCGCGAACGCGATATGCTTTGCCTGCCATGATTACTAGGCGCGCAGCAGGGTTGACCGGGATTGCCGGTATAGGGAAAGGAGAAACCAGGTGACCAGGGACAAAACAGCGCTGGAATTGTCAATCGCGGCGGCACTCCTGCTTGCAACGCACTTTGCAGAGGCCGGCTCAATCATGGGTTCGCCGCACGACTTTACCGTCTACAACTGGTCGGGCGGACAAGTGTGCATCGCCTGTCACAACCCGCAAAGCGCCAACACGACCGTGACAGCCGCGCCGCAGTGGAATCACACGCTTTCGGCGCAGTCGTACACGCTTTACTCCACTGCGTCCCTCAAGGCCAACGTCAATCAGCCGGGAATGCGTTCCAAGCTCTGCCTTTCCTGCCACGACGGCACCGTGGCCGTGGACAGCTTCGGCGGGGCATCGGGCACGCAGTACATCAGCCGCGCAAAGAACGTCGGAGTCACCCTGAAGGACGATCATCCGATTGGTTTCGTCTACGATACGGCGCTCGCCAATCTAAGCGGCACGCTGTTCGATCCGGCATCGAAGAGTGTCACGATCGGTTCCGGCGGCTCGACTCAAACCGGGACCATCTCGTCGCTGTTGCTCTACGACGGCGGCCAGCTCGAATGCTCTTCCTGCCATGACGTGCACAACAAGTACACGGCTGGAAGTTCCGGTTTGATGAAAATCGGCTCGGCCGGAAGCGCGATCTGCATGGCTTGTCACAACAAGTAGAGCAAGGCCCCCTTTTCGGCGAGAGTTGCCGGCGCAACGCCGGTGAACCGCCAGCGCCCCTGTCGGGCGCGACCGCAATTTCTGCCGCACCGATAGCCTATGGTGAGGCGAACCCGAACGCCGGCCATACGGCCTGAATCAGGAACTAATTCACACTTCGCCGAAGAATGCCCCGGAGAAGTGTTAAACATTGTCAATTATTACCGCGGGAACGGGATTGAACGCTGGTACATTGGCGGCGACTTGATGCCGCAGGCGCGTTCGAAACAAGGTCGCGCTCGAAGAAATTCAAATTTCACAGCGGCTATGCAGAAGGGAAGTTTTGAATATGAGTGGGCAGACGACAAGACGGATGGCGAGACGCGGGCATGCCGTTACCGAAAGTGCGGCGCAGTTGGGCGCAGGGGAAATGGGGGCGGGGAAGGTGTTGCATTCCGACCGTGCGCCCGAAAGAACGCCGAAGCAGCGGGGCGGACAAGAATGGCGAACAAGATCAACGGACGCGCGGGCGCGTGACCGCGTGCTCGCCATCCTGGACAAGGCGACGGTTCTGGTCGCCATGGCCGACCAGGGCGGCGCGCTGTTTTACGTCAATCCGGTGGGCCGCGAAATCCTCGGTTTGAAGCGCGAAGAGGAAGTCTCGGGCATTGCGCTGATAGAAACCGTGGCGCTTGGCTTTCGGGCGCACGTTGCAGGTGCTGGGATTCCGGCCGCGATCTGCACCGGCGCCTGGTCTGGGGATTGCGTCTTGCGCGGACGCGACGGGCGCGAGGTCGCGGTTGCACTTCTGATCACCGCACACCGCGACGCCCGCGGCAGGCTGGACGGGCTGTCGCTGCTGGCGCAGGACATGAGTGCATGGACGAGCACCACCGCGGCGCTGCGCGTCACTCAAAACGAATTGTTGCGTCTTTCCGCGCTGCACATGACGATCCAGGAAAACGAACGGCGGCGTATTGCCGCGGATTTGCATGACGGGTTGGGGCAGTCGCTGGGGCTGGTGATCTCGTCGCTGCAGAACGCGGCTGACTTGCTCCGCCGGGGCGAGTCGGTAAGGGCCGCAGAATGCCTGGACGTTCTGAACCCGAAGGTACGGGACACCCTGGACGAATTGCGCCGCATCGCGATGAACCTGCGTCCCGCTACGCTCGACAGCCTCGGCATTCTCGCAACTTTGTCTTGGCACCTTCGCGAAATCGAGGCGGCCGTTCCGGGAATCAGCATTGAGCGGAAATTAAGTGTCGACGAATCCGATGTGCCGAATTGCCTCAGGACGCCGATATTCAGAATACTGCAGGAGGCGGGAAGCAATGCGATCAAGCACGGCGGCGCGACCCGGGTGACCGTGAGCCTGTCGAAAAAGCGCGGCGTGCTTGCACTCGCCATCGAAGACAACGGCAAGGGATTCAACGCAGGTACTNNCGCCGCAGCAGAAGCGCAAACCGCGGGATGGGACTGCAAAGCATGAGGGAGCGGGCGGAACTCTCCTGCGGCATTTTCGAGATCAAATCCGGGCCGGCAACAGGAACGCGGGTGAGCGTGCGCTGGCCCGCCGCGCTAGTCAATAGCGGATTCGACAGCGCCGCCGCGCTGGAGCCGGAGGCAAAGGCTATCCGGGATCTCGGGCATGTCGATTCCGATAATTCGCGGGATTTGGAGATGTTGCACAATCTATCAGTCTGTGTCGCGTGTATAAGGAGCATCAAGAGCAATGCGTGAAGGTTCGCAGTTCGTACGTATCCTGATCGCCGAGGACCACGCTCTGGTAAGAGCGGGATTCAAGGTGCTTCTGTCGCAGGACCCGGATTTCGAGATCGTCGGTGAAGTCGACAACGGCCGCGATGCCGTGCGTGCCGTCGGTGAATTGAAGCCGGATGTCGTCTTGATGGATCTGACAATGCCGGGGATGAACGGCATGGAAGCGATCCTGGACATCAAGCGGCGGTATCCTGAGGTGCGCGCTCTGGTCTTGACTTTGCATAAGACGGAAGAATTCGTGCTGGCGAGCCTGCGCGCCGGCGCCGACGGCTACATCCTGAAGGAATCGACGCCCACCGAGTTGCGTACGGCGGTTCGAACGGTGGCGAGCGGCAAGACTTACCTCAGCAAGGACGTAATGGGCCAGATGGCGAGCGATGGCCATGGTGGGGCAAGCGCGCTGCCAACGAACGGGGTGTGGGACACGCTGACACAGCGCGAACGCGAAGTGCTCAAATTGGTAGCCGAGGGAAAATCGAACAAGGCCATTGCGGAATTCCTGTTTGAAAAGTCCGTATTGATAGTGGATGCCGTAGCCGACAGCGGGAAGGTCGAGCGTGGCGAGCGAGTCAAGGAAGCAAGCGGCGAGACGGCCAAGACCGCCATTGCCGAGGCCCATATCATATTCCT
>JAPLRD010000326.1 GCA_026399375.1 Pseudomonadota bacterium | reverse complement strand
AACAGATATTCCCGAGCGCGTAAATGAGACAGCAGCATTTACCAAGACAAACACGAGCGCCACCATCGCGACGGCAAAGGACGAAGTGCAAACAAGAATATCAACAGGAGATACATCATGGAAACACAGCAGCCCCGACTGATACCAGCATCCGCTTGGAACGATTACCACCTGTGGCCACCAGAGGGGGGATTGCGGCATTTGATATTCCACGCGAAGAAGAACGGGTTTGACGCTGTCATCCGCCGCTGCGGCAGACGCGTACTAATTGATGAGGCGGCATTCTTTGCGTGGACGCGCAATCCGGCAAATGAGGGGGCAAGAACCGGGCATAAGCAATGAACGAACCATAAGTAGCCGATTACCAGAATCAAACGTACGATCGCAGGGCGTGAAGGCTCGAATAGAGCTGGACCTTGCAGCCCATCCAATATAGGAGCTGCAACGCCATGAACAAAACAACAGCATCAACAGTCACCCAACTCCCGGAAGCTGATCTGGAGAAATGCCCCTCAGACAGCATCACGATTCTCCAATGTGGGAAAAACTGCACTGCCTCAAAGCGCTTCTATCTTGATGAAGCTGGCGAGATAAAGCGAATAGACTTCAACGCGGGCATGTTTTTCGACGTTACGACGAAGCCAGTTTCAGGTATTCGGACGCTGTCGGATGTTCTTCTGGAACTCGAGCGCAGGCCGAACGCGTTGGTAATCCGGGGTAACCAGATTGACGCATCGGGCAGACCCAACCGCAGCCTCCGCCGCAAGACACATTTCGCGACTCCGCCAGAGGGTCGCCGCTGGGCCCTACCAGCGGAATTTCATCAGTGCTCGTACCACTACCAGCTGTCATCTAGCGCCGGAATGGGCGACCCGAGCAAGGTATCTGCGCACCTCTGGTTCTGGCTTACGGAGCCGTGGCCAGATACGAAGATTAAAGAATGGGCAAAAGCCGTCAACCTGACCGCGGGCTACAAGCTGGTCGATCCTGCCCTCTTCAACGACGTGCAGGCGCATTACACGGCGGCACCTATTTTTGACGGTGTCGCCAACCCCATCCCCGTGCGCTCAGGCCTGGTGGAAAAAGCCGTTCACGCCGTCGCAATCCGAGTGATCGAGATGCCGACGACAGAACGGGCAATGACAACAGGGGCGTACGCACCAAGTCCCGGATTCGAAGGATTTCTTGCTGCAATCGGAGATCACTCTGGCGGACATGGCTTCCATGGGCCAATTATTCAGGCGATCGCGAGCTACGCCTCCACGAACGGGCGCGATGCGACCGATGTCGAGCTCTTGTACAACACGATAAATGCCCGGGTGCTCTCCGCCGACAGAAGCCAACACGACGATTCATATATAGAACGCGCCGCCAGTCGCGAGCAAATCATGCCGGCGATCGAAAGTGCGTTGGCCAAGTTCGGCGACGCGGCGAAGCACAAGAGTCGCATCACGTCCGGTGTGGAAGCTCATTTTCCAAGCCATGCCGAGAGCAATGCCGTCGCACAGAAGAAGCTACGGGATGTAATCGGGAAGGTCATTGCCGTGTACGGAGAAGAGGCATGAAGGTTACCGCGGTCAAGGCCCCAGCCGGGCTGGGGAAAACAACAGCGTACGTCGCTCGACTTGAGCGATCAACCGCCGCAGGCGTCGAAATATATGTGCCAACACACGACCTCGCAGAAGATGTCGCCAAGTTGCTGCGAGATCTCCCAGACACTAGAACCGTTCAGGTGATAAAAGGGCGCGATCGGATGTATACGGACTCAGAACGTATGTGCGCCATGCACGAAAGAGCAGACGCGCTCATACAAAAAGGCTACCCGGTCTACCCCCTGCTATGCGCTCGGCGAAGGAATTACCATGATTGGGAGCGCTGCTTGCACTTCTATGACTGCCGCTACATCAATCAGTTCAAAGACCGTGTAGACGCACGCATCTACACGCACGCAAGTCTTCCGCTTGCGCGTGCGGAGATAGAGGGCCCAATTGCGGAGTTGAACATCATCGACGAATCTTTCTTTGCCTCCTGCATAGAGACGCACTCAATTCCGCTGACAGATCTTGTCGCATCCACTTTGGGGGCAAGCACACAAAAAGTGTGTCGGGCTGTTATCGAAGCCTTATCGGCAGGCAAGGCGCTCTTACAGGAACTTCGTACCGCGAAACTCGAGCCGGATATTTTTCGGGCTGTAAAAGAATGCAAGCGCGAAGAGCTCCCCCACTTTAGCCCAGAGTGGTTCGAGAAACGGCAGACCAGGGAGATCAAGAGATTGCCGCAGCGCTCCAAGGCCCCAATGCTTGTCGAATGCCTGGCGCACGAGATCGTGTTGCCGCGCGCCATAAGCCATGCCGTAACGCTGGATTTGACGTCGAATGCGGTGAAGATTCATCGGCGCCGGCCGATTACCCGCTTTTCTTCGCCGAAAGGCGGCGCAGCGGAGGTTCTGATTTTGGACGCGGACGCAAACCGGCAGTTGATCGAGCCCTGGTTCCCGGACGTCGAATTCGTAGATATTGGCGCCACAAGAAACACGCACGTTACCCAGTGCGTGTCGTCGCGCTGCTCGACCACGTCGTTGGTTCCGGCAAAGAATGCCGACGCGAAATCACGCGCTCAGGCGGAGAAGAAACTCTTGGACATCGATCAACTGATCCTTCGCAAATCGAATGAAGGGAAGCGCATTTTGGTGATCGGCCCGCAGGTAATCACAGGCAACAAAAAACAGGGCATTCCTCCCCTGCTTACCTGTCCACCTGGCGTCACAATGGCGCACTTCGGCGGGGTACGCGGCATCGACATCTGGAAGGAATCGGACGGCGTCATAATCATAGGTAGAAACCAGCCACCGATCGCGGGCGTTGAGGACATTGCACGAGCAATCTGGTACGACGCCACCGAGCCGCTGATTTTCGCCGAAGACTGGGCGGAAGTAGTGCGCGGCTACAGGATGGCGCCAGGGCTGCCGGCGCAAGGCGTCAACGTCCAGGTTCACCCGGATCCAAGGGTGCAGGCAGTCGTAGAACAAGTCCGCGAATCAGAGACTACCCAGTCTATAGACCGCGTTCGGGCCGTCCATGCGCCAGAGACGAAAGAGGTGATCATCTTCAGCAACGTCCCGGTCGACATTGACGTGGATGTACTGGCCAGCTTCAGCAATATCACCCTCGGTACGCGGTTCGAACAGGCTTGGAGCCGCGTGAACGGGGCGATGCCCCTAGCACCGGCCTGGTTAGCGGAAACCTTCCCTGACCTCTGGTCGACCGTCGAAGCAGCCAAGAACGACGTGGGCGGTCAAAAGAGTCAAAATCCTAATATAGTATCTATTAGGAGTTTGCCCCTTTTGACCTACGAATACCGCCTGGCTGGCCAGACCCGTCGCAGCCACGCGATCAGCACCCTGCCGGTCCACGGGGCGCAGGACGAACTGACCCGCCTCTTGGCCGCTCCTATCATCCTTCGAGAGGGTCGAAACATCGTTGATAACATAGAGTATTTCGGCGCAGTTGGCATGGCAGTGCTCGCACCGGCAACGGCATGTGGAAGTGCGTAGGATTGGGCCAGCAAGGCCACGCCGCTATCACCTCGAACCCACTACCCAGCCCCTCCAACCCCGCTCACGGTATGCGGAAGGCCCCATCCAAGGCATCCTCGAGCATGGTCTCTCGGGGCTGCCGTTGCATAGGCCCCACGGACCCAAGATCGGGGTGTTCAGGACGTTGCACCAGCTCGCCCGCACTCGTCGCTACATACGCACCCGTCGTACGGGGTTCCAGGAGCGTAGGCAGCGGTGGTTTTGGGCTGCCAGGAGCTTCGTTCGAAGTCGCCCGCACCTGGTGCTAAGTGGGCTCCGATCGACCGAACCTGCCAGGTGCCTCGTTCGAGGTGTTCAGGGCGTTTCACCCTGGCTTTTGGAACTTGGGACCGAAGTTCTGGGTTCAGAGGGCCTTCTGCCTATATCTATTTCCCCGCATAGAGCGCACCGTGTACCTGTAACTTGCACGCTACAGTTCGGCCATTGTCACCATTCAAGGAGAAGACTTTATGAACATTCCAGCACTTCCTGCCGAAACAACACCATTTTTGTGGGGGGCGGCAGCAGGCGCGATCTCGCTCGCAATCGTCGGATTCAACTGGGGCGGCTGGGTGACCGGCAGCACATCGGAGAAACTTGCCGTGGGGCGCGCTGATGCGGCGACCGTATCGGCACTTACCCCGGTATGCGTGGCTCAGTTTCAACGGAGCGCCAACGCGCCGGCCAGCCTCGCGGCGTTGAAGAAGACTGAGAGCTGGCAGCAAAGCGACTACGTAAGCAAAGGTGGCTGGGCTACTTTACCCGGCAGTACCGCCGAGCCGAACAGCGGGGTCGCTTCAGCCTGCGCCGAGGCACTCAACAAGCTCGTCTTGTAATCGAGAGAGCTTACCAGGGCTATGCCCTGGTCGGGCACGACCAGAGAAGAAAATCAAAAAACTCCGCATAGCCAACGCTGCCGCATTGCCAATCCCCCGCGCATCCTGGAGAAAAGGCTACGACGAGGGAGGCAATCCCGCGGCATCGAAATTCAACTGGTTTGACGATTGCCCATACAGCCGGCCATCCCTCGACGCTGATGCCTGGACTGCCGGATTCCTTGAAGGTCGCGCCGATCGCCACAAGGCGTAAGCCCGGTACTTCGTACCTCGTTCATAGTCTCACGCAACCTCCGCTACGTAGGCGCCTGTCACCCGACATTGCAGGCCGATTACATCTTGTTTCAAATTCTTACTTCTTCCAGCAAATTCGCTTGTTACATTGAACCCCGTCGGAT
>JAPLRD010000117.1 GCA_026399375.1 Pseudomonadota bacterium | reverse complement strand
CGAGCTTGATCGCCTCGATCGCGCGCAGAGTGGTCTCGCGCGGCGTGACGTAGTGGCTGGACGGATACACGGTGAAGCGCGGCACGCGCTGGTGGATGCGGCCGGTGAGCGGGTCGAATATGGCCAGGGTCTCCACCTCGTCGTCGTTCAGACTGATGCGCACCGCAGTTTCGGAGCTTTCCGCCGGGAACACGTCGAGCACGTCGCCGCGCACGCGGAAGGTGCCGCGCGCGAACTCGAACTCGTTCCTCTGGTACTGCATCGCCGTGAGGCGGCCGATGATGTCGCGCTGCGACAGCTTCTCGCGCTCGCGCAGGTGCAGGATCATGCCGTGATAGTCGACCGGGTCGCCGATGCCGTAGATGCACGAAACGGTGGCGACGATGATGGTGTCCTTGCGCTCCAGCAGCGACTTGGTCGCCGACAGGCGCATCTGTTCGATGTGCTCGTTGATGCTCGAGTCCTTCTCGATGAACAGGTCGCGCGAGGGCACGTAGGCCTCGGGCTGGTAGTAATCGTAGTAGGAGACGAAATACTCGACCGCGTTCTCGGGAAAGAATTCGCGCATCTCCGAATAAAGCTGCGCCGCCAGCGTCTTGTTCGGCGCGATGATCAGCGCCGGCCGGCCCTGGCGCGCGATCACGTTCGCCATGGTGTAGGTCTTGCCCGATCCGGTGACGCCGAGCAGGGTCTGGTAGGCGAGCCCGTTTTCCATGCCTTCGACCAGTTTGGTGATGGCCTCGGGCTGGTCGCCGGCGGGCTCGAAGTGCTGGTGCAGCCTGAACGAGCTGTTGGGAAATGTGACGATCAAGGGGTACAATCGAGCTTTCAATTAAACGTGAAAGTCTAGCACGATGAACGCTCCTCACTCCCCCTCATTCCTCGCCGGCGTGGAAATGGCGCCCCGCGATCCCATTCTCGGCCTGACCGAGGCCTACAACGCGGACAAAAATCCGAAAAAGGTCAATCTGGGCGTCGGCGTCTACACCGGTGACGACGGCAAAGTGCCCCTGCTCGATTGCGTGCGCCGCGCTGAAAAGCAGCTGGTCGACGCGCCGGTCGCCCGCAACTACCTGCCGATCGACGGTCTGGCGGCCTACGACAAGGCCGTACAAAGCCTGGTGTTCGGCGCCGACTCGGCTGCGCTGAAAGAAGGCCGCATCATTACCATCCAGACCCTGGGCGGCACCGGCGGCCTCAGGGTGGGCGGCGACTTCCTGCGCCGCAGCGCGCCCAAGGCCGAGCTGTGGATCAGCGATCCGAGCTGGGAAAACCATCGCGCCGTGTTTGAAAACGCCGGCTTCAAGGTCAACACCTATCCGTACTACGAAGCCAAGACCCGCGGCGTCAATTTCGACGGCATGCTCGCCGCGCTGAAGAAAATGCCGGCAGGCGACATCGTTCTTCTGCACGCCTGCTGCCACAACCCGACCGGCGTCGACCTGACCGAGGCGCAGTGGGCCGCAGTCGCCGAAACCATGCAGGCGCGCGGACTCGTGCCTTTCCTCGACATCGCGTATCAGGGCTTCGGCGACGGCATCGACTCCGACGGCTCCGCCGTGCGCCTCTTCGCCCAGACGGGCATGCCTTTGTTCGTGGCGAATTCGTTCTCCAAGTCGTTTTCGCTTTACGGCGAGCGCGTGGGCAGCCTCAACGTGGTTGCCGCGAGCAGCGAGGAGGGTGCGCGCGTGTTGTCGCAGATCAAGCGCGTGGTGCGGGCCAACTATTCCAACCCGCCCACCAGCGGAAGCAAGATCGTCGCCACCGTGCTGACCACGCCGGAACTGCGCACGCTGTGGGAGCAGGAACTCGGCCACATGCGCGAGCGCATCAAGGACATGAGAAAGCTGCTGGTGGAGAAGATTCACGCGCGCGTGCCCGGCGCCGACTTCAGTTTCGTCACGCGCCAGCGCGGCATGTTCTCCTACTCCGGCCTGACCAAGGAGCAGGTGATACGCATGCGCGAGGAATTCGCCGTGTACGCGATCGAAAGCGGGCGCATTTGCGTGGCCGCGCTCAATACCAAGAACGTCGACTATTCCGCCGATGCGATTGCGAAGGTGATCGGCTAGCCCGGTTTCGAACCCAGGGGAGAGAGCGGGCGCATATCGCGGATTTGACGCGTGTTTCGCCCGCGAGGCGGCTCAATTTCAATTGACCCGCCCTCCCCCAGCCATTAAAATACGCGCCTTGTTGAGTCCGAGATCAAGCGGATTCACTATTCCCCGATAGCTCAGCCGGTAGAGCGACGGACTGTTAATCCGCAGGTCCGAGGTTCGAACCCTCGTCGGGGAGCCAATACCAGAGCCAACCTCCAAAGGGTTGGCTCTGCTCTTTTGTATCAAAGAAATGCGATGTAGGCACCCGTGTAGGCAGTTTTAGCCATGCTAAT
>JAPLRD010000355.1 GCA_026399375.1 Pseudomonadota bacterium | reverse complement strand
ACTATCCGGTCGTCGGCGTGGTGGACATCAAGCAGGGTAGTCAGATCGCAGCAAGCAACTTCTATCTCGACATCGACCGGGCGCGCGAACTGGGTTTGCTACCTGCGAACGGGGTGAATCAAGTATTTCTCAAGGTGGCGAGCATCGACCGGACCGAAGCCGTCAAAGCCCAGGCTGCTGCGACGCTACCCCGTGCCTCGGTCGTATCGCCCGACACTATGCTGAAGCTTTTCGGTGGCATCTCCCAAATCGTCGGACGCTTCCGCTCGGTAGCGCTCGCAGGCGGCGGACTGGCGGCGTTCGCCCTTACCGCCATGCTGATCTACGGCGCACTCGCCGAGCGGCGCCGGGAGGCGGGCATTCTGTGCACCCTGGGCTGGACGCAGATTCAGGTGCGCCGACAGTTCGCCATCGAATTGGCCCTGCAAGGGTTCCTCGGTGGGTTGCTGGCTCTGGCCCTAGTGGCAGTGGGCATGGCACTGTTTGGCCATGTGAGCCTGACCCTGCCGGCCAGCTTGCCAGGTGAGAATCCGGTCGACTTCGCAACCGGCGGCTTTCGCGCCTCGCTTGCGCGCGTGCCGCTGCCGATTTCCGCGACGCTGTGGGATTGGCTGCTGCCGCCGGTCGTGGCGGGAACCGCCTGTGCGTTGCTCGGCTGGTGGCTATCGGCGCGCCAGATGGTCGGTTCATTGTGGGCAACGGTGAAGGCGCAATGACCAAAGCGGGGCAGTGACGGTGCTCGTCCGAAGTATACCTAGTTGGGATCTATGCATATGGGTCGGGACGGTCAGTCGCGTTTTCTGAAAGTGGACGTTGAAACCAATTACCCACTGGGCAGTGCGCCATCGTCCGTTTAGGCCCGGAGCGGACATCTGCAGCAGTTCACCCGTGCGCGGCCGGACGCAGACCGCCTTCATTGATGCGCCGCACAGCACCGGGTCAATCACGGAAATCGGAATCCCTAAGTTTCTCAATGTTTTGCGCGCACCAAATTCCGTGACAGAAGACAGTAAATGGCTGACCGAATCTTATGACCCTCGGTCTTACGCTGTAGTAGAGGAGCTTCAAGAGCTCTCCTAATAGGGAAGACCGTTACGGCCTGACGTTGGGCCCATCCTGCTTCAGGCCTGACGAGCCGAGCCGGTTCTCTGGCGTTGGCGACATCACCAGCGCCAACCGTGCGCGTCCTACGCAACCACCTTCGGGCGGTTTTTTTCTTTCTGGGGCACGCAATTCCCCATAAACGTGCTGCCCGCACATCAGCCCGTACATCCTGATTAGTGACGCCCGCACAATCCGACTCCGAGAATCTTCTCACGTTATCGCAACAACATGAAAGGAGATAAACGTGAGTGTCAAACACCTAAACCAACGCCAACTGGCGGACCGTTGGGACGTTAGCGAAGCCACGCTGGAACGCTGGCGCACTGCTGGAATTGGGCCTGTCTTTCTCAAACTCCAGGGGCGCGTGTTGTACCGCGTCGAGGATGTTGAAGCTTACGAAGCCGACAGTCTTCGCAAGAGCACCTCCGAACGTGTCGTGGCGGGAGATGCGGCATGAACAGCCCACTTCCAGTGCAACTCGCCGCCCTGCCGGCCTCCCAACTGTCTGCGGCCGCCCCCGACGTTCTGCAAAAAGCGCTGATCGCGGCGATGACGGAATTGACTCGAGCTAAAAAGCAGTTGGAGCACATCGAGAACGCCATCGACCTGCGCTACGCCCAGCAAGCGAAAGC
>JAPLRD010000077.1 GCA_026399375.1 Pseudomonadota bacterium | reverse complement strand
GTCGATTTGCTGCGGGCAGATGAAATGAATATGGGAGTCGATGCCGCCGGCGGTGAGAATCATGCCTTCGCCGGCGATGATTTCCGTGCCCGGGCCGATGATGATATTGATCCCCGGCTGGATGTCCGGGTTGCCCGCCTTGCCGATGGCGCTGATGCGGCCTTGCTTGATGCCGATGTCTGCTTTGACGATGCCCCAGTAATCGACGATCACCGCGTTGGTGATCACGGTATCGGGACAATCCTTGGAAGTGCGCTGGCTCTGGCCCATGCCGTCGCGGATCACCTTGCCGCCGCCGAATTTCACTTCCTCGCCGTAGATCGTGTGGTCCTTCTCGATCTCTATCCACAGATTGGTGTCGGCGAGCCGCAGGCGGTCGCCTGTGGTGGGCCCGAACATTTCCGCATACGCCTGCCTGCTGATCTTGAGCGTCATTTGCGAGCTCCCTTCTTTGCTGCGATCTTTCTGGCGGCGGGCTTCTTCTGCGGCTTCTCGTCCAGCGGCCCCATCACCGCGCCGGTGAAGCCGTACACCACGCGGTCGCCGGCGAGTTCGACCAGTTCGATGCTGCGCGACTGGCCCGGCTCGAAGCGCACCGCCGTGCCGGCAGCGATGTTGAGTCGGTAGCCGTAGGCCGCCTTGCGCTCGAACTGCAGCGCGGCGTTGGTTTCGAAGAAGTGGTAGTGCGAGCCGACCTGGATCGGCCGGTCGCCGCTGTTGGCGACCTTGAGCTTCACGGTCTTGCGGCCGCGGTTGAGTTCGATCTCGCCAGCCTGAACTTGCATTTCGCCTGGAATCATGTGCGCATCTCCAATGATCTGAATTCTGTCATTCCGAGCGTAGCGAGGAATCTGCTTTTCACAGGTTGAAAGAAGCAGATTCTTCGGGCTGCGCCCCGAAGGAAGTCCTCCTGGGGGACGCCCTCAGAATGACAATTCCGAGAGGTTTCCACTATCTTCTTCCTAGATGATGGGGTGATGCACAGTGACGAGCTTGGTGCCGTCGGGGAAGGTCGCTTCGACCTGGATCTCGGGGATCATCTCCGGCACGCCTTCCATCACGTCGGTGCGCGCGAGCAGCGTGGTGCCGTAGCCCATCAGATCGGCCACGGTCCTGCCGTCGCGCGCCCCCTCCATGATGGCGGCGCTGATGTAGGCCATCGCCTCGGGGTAATTGAGCTTGAGGCCGCGCGCCTTTCTCCGTTCCGCGAGCAGCGCGGCGGTGAATATGAGCAGCTTGTCTTTTTCCCTGGGGGTCAGTTCCATGCTTGTGTCTCCTCGTTCCTATTTCACGAGCGTAACGCTCGCCTCGCCGATCCCGGGAAAGCAGGCTCTCACCTCGGCGCCCGGCGCGACGAATTCCATCCCGGTCCAGGTGCCCGTGGTGATGATATCGCCCGCGTGCAGGCCGCCGCCGCGCGCCGCGCAGTGCGCTGCAAGCCAGGGCAGCAGGCGTATCGGGTTGCCGTAGGGGTGCACGCCGGTGGCTTCCTTGTTCAGCGCGCCGTCTATCCAAAGCTCGGCGCGCTGTTTGGTGAAATCGATCGCGCGCCAGTCCTGCCTGCCGCTGCCGATCACCAGGGCGGCGTTGAGCTGAAAATCGGCCAGGCGCCACAGCGCCGACGTGTCTTTCCAGTTCGAAAGCCGCGTATCGCAAAGTTCTATCGTGACCAGCGCTTCGGTTACCCCTGCGGCGATTTCGTCCTCGGTGTAAGGCGCGGCGCGCGGCGGCAGGTCGCGGCCGAGGCGGAACGCGATCTCTGACTCAATGCCTATCATGTGAAAGCCCTTCGCCGGCACGTGCGCCGGGCTGGGATGCAGGCCGGCTGATGGAATCGGCGCCGCGGTGGGTTCGACATCGGGACTGGCGCCGCCGACCTTCCACGCGCCGCCGCGTTGCCCGGGATAGAGCGCGGCGAAGACGCGGTCCTGCGCCGCATATGCGTCTTTCGCCGTTGCCGGTGCGGGGGCCGGCGTGGCCTGGAACTGAATGCCGCGGGTGTGCGCATCTACGAGCAGTGCGGCGATGGTGTCAGTGGAACTGGACATGGCGTGTTCTCCCTTAGGTGTTCCAGATGCGCGGCGGCACCGCGCTGCGGCCGGACAGCGCCGGCCGCAGCAAGGACCACAACGCGATGAAATAGTGCATCGCCGCTTCGCTGCTCGTTCCCAGATAGCGCGCAAGCAGCACGCGCGGAAGGGCGGTGATGCCCGATTGTTCTCCCGCCTCTGTCGCAACGCCGCGGCATTGTTCCAGCAGGTCTTTGTGTATGTCACAGCCCGCAGCGATCAGGGTCGCGCTCACCGTGCAGCCGGCCATCCCGGCCTGTGATGCGAGCATCGGATCGTCTCCGGTCAGGCGTGCATACTCGCACCACAGCCGCGCTCCCTGCTGCCAGACTTCGGTGCGCTGGCGCAATTCGCCGGAATTGAAGCGCTCGCCCGAAGCGGTGCGGCCCATGCAGGTCATGTCCCAGCCGATATACAAGGCATCCTGTTCCAGAAAAACTTCCATCTTCGTTTCGGCTCGGGCCCGATCGAACACGATGGACGGTTGCGGCAGCCATTCCAGCACGGCGCCGCGGCCGATGTCGAACCGCTGGCCCACGTGCGCGGCCGCGCCCATGGTCTTGTACCACTTTCCCGCGCCCGGCGTGGTCAGCAGCGCCGCGCTGCCGTCGCCCAGCCGCGCCTCCAGCGTGAGGCTGTCGCCTCCGGCGATGCCCCCCGGCGGATGCAGGATGATGTTGTGGCAGACCGCATCGCCTTCGGGGTAGAGCGGCTTCTGCACCACCAGCGGGCCGCTGTGTTCGCGTGCGGAAAGCACCGTGCGCCCTGCGCGCAACGCGTACGTCAGCGCGAGCCGCGCCTGCCATCCAGCTTTAGCGATGACCATTGCCGAACTATAACGCGAGGCAGGCCTTGACGTTCTCCCGTTCCATTTCTTCCCCCGGCCCGCTCTTGATGACTTCGCCGCGCGACATCACCACGTAGTGGTCGGCCAGCGATCTGGCGAAATCGTAATATTGCTCCACCAGCAGGATCGCCATCTCGCCCTGCTGCGCCAGCGTGCGGATCACGCGTTCGATATCCTTGATGATCGAGGGCTGTATGCCTTCGGTGGGTTCGTCCAGGATCAGCAACTTGGGGCTCATCGCTAGGGCGCGGCCGATGGCGAGCTGCTGCTGCTGTCCGCCGGCGAGGTCGCCGCCGCGGCGTCCGAGCATGTCTTTCAACACCGGAAACATTTCGAATATCTGGCCCGGGATGCGCGCGCCGCCCTTCTTCGTCGCCAGGCCCATGAGCAGGTTCTCTTCCACCGTCAGTCGCGGGAATATCTCGCGCCCCTGCGGCACATAAGCCAGGCCCAGTTCCGCGCGCTGGTAAGGCGTCAGTTTGCTGATGTCCCTGCCTTCGAGCAAGAGCGAACCGGAGCGGGCGGGCACCAGACCCATCAGGCATTTCAGCAGGGTCGTCTTGCCCACGCCGTTGCGGCCTAGCAGGGTGGTGCAGGCCCCTTTGGGGATTTCGAAATTGACGTTGCGCAGCGTGTGGCTGCCGCCGTAGTACTGATTGAGGTCTTTTATGCTCAGCATGCGTGCCTCCGGGAGTTGTCATTCCGAGCAAGGTGGGGAGAAGGGGCCCCATCCCCTTCTTGTCGAGGAATCTGCTTTTTGGTGAGCGTATCT
>JAPLRD010000384.1 GCA_026399375.1 Pseudomonadota bacterium | reverse complement strand
GCCGGTGCTGATCCTGGGCGGCTTCCGCATGGGGGTATTCACCGCCACCGAGATCGCCGGCGTCGCCGCGGCCTATTCGCTGATCGTGGGCCTGTACGTTTACCGGACCTTGAAATGGTCCCAGTTGCCGAAGATCCTGCTGCAAACGGCCAAGGAGACCGCGGTCATCCTGTTGATCGTGGCGGCGGCATCCCCCTTCAGCTGGTATCTGGGCTTTCATCAGGCCCCCCAGTTACTTTCTGAGGTCCTTACGCAGGCGACGGACAAACCATGGGTGATTCTGCTTCTGCTCAACGTCGCGCTATTGATACTGGGCTGTTTCATGGAAACGATCGCGATCATGATCATTCTGGTCCCTATCCTGATCCCGGTATTGAATTCGTTCCAGATCGATCTGACTCACTTTGGCATCATCCTGCTGATCAACCTGACCATCGGCCAGTTGACCCCGCCGGTCGGCGTGCTGCTGTTTGTCGCCAGTTCCGTCACCAAGGTCCGCTTCGGTGTGGTGATCCGCGAAGTGACCCCGTATGTAGGCGTGCTGATCGTCGCCTTGATGATACTCACCTACATCCCGTCGCTGTCGCTGTGGTTGCCGCAGGTGCTCAAGTAATCGGGCGAAAACCTCTGACTCCCCCTGCCCAAACTCGGCGAGCGGCCGAGCGGTGCTGGCGCAAGTCCAACTCGGGGTAAGCTCGCATACTTGCTGTTGAGAAAGATTTCCATGCTAGGCGTCACTGACTACAGCGCGTTTGCCATCGCGATCATCGTGTTTCTGCTGATCCCCGGTCCGGGCAATCTGGCGCTGATCACCTCGACCAGCAAAGGCGGCGTCAGCGGAGGTTTGGCCGCCACCTTGGGCGTGATACTCGGAGATCAGGTCTTGATGTGGCTGGCCGTCGCCGGTGTCGCAACGCTATTGAGCACCTATCCAGCGGCCTTCCATGCGGTGCAATGGCTGGGCGCAGCCTACCTCGCCTGGCTGGGCGGCAGGATGCTGCTGGCAAAGCCGGGCGCGGCGCCGGTGCTGCACATCAAGCCGCATCACTATCTGCGCCAGGCGCTCATGATCACGCTGCTCAATCCGAAGGCGATCGTGTTCTACATGGCGTTCTTCCCCCTCTTCGTCGATCCGGTGCGTCACCAGGGGCTGGTAACTTTCGGCTTCATGGCGCTGACGATCGCGGTACTTACCTTCGCCTACGGCACGGCGGCGGTGTTGCTGACCCACTTTCTGGCCGAACGCCTGCGCGCCAATCCGGTGATTTCACGCGCGCTGGAACAGCTGGCCGGGCTGTTCCTGATCGGTTTCGGCATCAGACTCGCCGTGAGCCGTTAGCTCTCGCTCATATTTATGCGCTCGGGAGCAGAATCGGTGTCGCCACGATCGTGGCGCCTACGCTGGAGACAACTTCATTGGATTGCAATGAACTTGAGGCCGATAATACAATCGGTCAAACCTCTACACACCTCAGGCATAAGGAAATGACATGCCCAGCACTCGCCGTCAGTTCGTTCTTGGAGCACTAGGCGCAGCAGCCCTGGCGAGCGTAGCGCCGCGCTCTTTCGCCGCCGCTTATCCCGAGCGGCCCATTACCTTCCTTTGCCCCTGGCCCGCAGGCGGCACCGCCGACATGACGATGCGCGCCCTGTGCAAAGCCGCGTCGCCGCTGCTGGGGCAGACGGTGGTGCTGGAGAACCGCGCCGGCGCGGCCGGCATGATAGGCGCCAAGGCGCTCGCCAGCGCAAAGCCGGACGGCTACACCGTC
>JAPLRD010000289.1 GCA_026399375.1 Pseudomonadota bacterium | reverse complement strand
ATGCGTGCCGAAACCTGGGTGAAGTCGCCCAGAATATATGCCACTGTATCCATGCTATGACCGCCGGGAATGGTGAGCGGGTTGGCGCCGTTGCTGCGAATCCCCTGCCAGATGCGGCCGGGTCCGCGCTCGAGTTGCGCGCCCGCGATGATCTTCAGATTGGCAAACAGGACTTCGCCGACGTAGCCTTGATCGATCAACTCACGCGAGTACCGGATCGCCGGATCGCTGCGTGACTGCAGCCCGGACATGTTGGGGACCCCTTTCTCACGGGCCAGATCCGCCATCTCCTGCGCCTCCTTCAAGCCGTTGCCGAGGGGCCACTCGCAGTAGACCGCTTTGCCCGCGTGCAGGGCATTCATCACCAGTTCGCGGTGCCGGGGCACGCGCACCACCACGCAGATCAAATCGAGGTCCTTGCACGCGAGCATGGCATCGAAATCGTGGAACGCGAGATCGGCGCCAAATGCCGCCGCGGACGCCTTGGCGGTCGCCTCGTGCGCGGTGCACACCGCCCTTATCCGGTAACCGGGCACCGCTTTCAGCGCGGGAATGTGCGCGCCCGAACCCCAGCCGCTGCTTCCTTCGGTCACACTCGCCCCAACCAGCCCCACTCGAATCACGTCGGCCATGCTGCATACCCTCCAGGCATTCTAGAATACAAACGTCGATTTACTCGCCACCGTGGTGCATCCGCACGCCGTTTCCCGCCTCGGGCTCGGGAAATTCAACGCGCCACCGCCAGTATCCCGCCCCCGAAGAACCAAGGTCAACCCGGTCCGATGGCCGGCGTAAAAGTTTTGGGGCCATTCTCCCAAGCGGGCGTCAAAAAGTTGCCATGATTCCGTACTCTGATGTTTCAACGGTTAAAAAATAATCGGTACAGTCCTTGCTTATAACCTCCTTGAGTACGCGGACCCGGCCAAGGCCGGTTTGACATTGTTCCTTCGATAGAGGGCAAGAGCATGAAAACGATTGAGGCATCCATATTCCGAGTTGTTACCCTGATGGCCTTGCTCCCGGTATGTGCGCCACCGGCATTTGCGGATGAAGACGGTTTCATCCGATATCCAAGAGAAAGGGTTGCCGCCGAATCGAATCAAGCGCTTTCAAATCATAACGACACAGCAGAAAATCGACATTACGTGCGCTATCCGCGCATCAGCGACGAGCGCAAATTGATCGTTGCGTCGAAAACAACGGGCACGCAAGCCAGAAAAGCTGACGGGGCCGTAAATTGCATCGCGGTAACACAATCTCAGCCGGTCGTCATTTCCACCGCGCCGGAAGCATGGGCTAGAAATTGAACGTTTGCGGCGGGATTATCTGAACCACACCGCTTAAGACTGAAGAGAGTACCGCTTCAACTCCTGTCGTCCTGATTTCCGGACGATGTATTTTCCATGCTCTCTCTATTCCTGGCGCAAATTGGCCCGCTCAACCAACTCCGCGAACATCTTTCCCTCCCGCGCCATACGTACAAGCAACGCGTCGGGCGTACTTTCCGAAATGCTATAACCGGATGCCGCCATTTCCGCCCGAAACACCGCGTCCGCCAGGATTTTCTGCGTCGCGGTGGCCAGCGTCAGCACCACCGGCTGGGCCATTCCGGCCGGACCCAGCACACCAAGCCATCCGGTGAATTCGAAATCCTTGTAGCCGGATTCGATCATCGTCGGCACTTCCGGAAACATCGGATTGCGTTCGGCGGATGTGACGGCCAAGGCCCGCACCTTGCCGCCCTTGGTCTGGTTGAACGCAGTGGTGTTCAGATCGAAAAGCAGCGAGATCCGGCCGGCGATGAGATCCGTCATCGCCGGCGCATTTCCCTTGTAGGGCACATGCGTGAGCTTGACGCCCGCCTTGTCCGCCAGCAGTTCGCCGGAAAGATGGTTCGACGCGCCGACGCCCGCCGATCCATAGGTCACCGATCCTGGCTGCGCGCGCGCCTGTTTCACCACGTCAGCCACGCTCTTGTATGCAGAGTCGCTGTTGACCAGCAGTACATTGGTGTAGTTCGCCACCGATGCGATGGCCTGGAAATCCTTGAGGGGATCGAATGCGGTCTTCTGCAGCGCCGGCGTGATTGTAACGGTGGGGCTCGCGACGAAGTACAGGATGTAGCCGTCGGGCACTGCCTTGACAACGGCCTGCGCGGCAATCGTGCCGCTCGCGCCGCCGCGGTTGTCCACCAGGACGGGCTGGCCCAGTATCGCGCCGAGCCGCTGCGCGTAGCTTCGCGCAACGATATCCACCGATCCGCCCGCCGCGTATCCCACCATTAGGCGGATCGGCTGCGTGGGAAAATCGGCGCCGGCCGCTGGCGCACTTCCTGCACCGGCGGAGAGCATGACGCACAAGCCCCTCATTAAGAATCGATACATAACCCTCGTCTCTTTTTGTCGTTGGTGGAATTCGATCTGATGCAACGAGTATAGCCTGTTCGACAAAGCCGAAGAATCGCAGCCTGCGCGCCAATTGACTTCGAATATCGCTTCACGGTGGGGCTGCCCGCCGTTTCCGCATTTCTCAGGTTGGCAAATTGTGGCAAAGAATCCAGTACGCAATTGCAACGGGCAGAACAGTGCCGTTGCCGGCCTTGCTATGCTTGGCGGATGCTGAGCATCGTTGTTTCGGCCATCGCATATTTCGTCGCCGCCTTTTTCATCAAAGAATGGCTCGACGGTATGGGCATTCCCAAGGGGATGACGCGAAGCCCCGTGATATTCGCCGGGGCAGCGGTTGTGTCGTATGGCATGGCCTTTGTACTTGGCCTGATGCTCACCTAGCCTCTCTTTTTTACCGCCAACACGCCATCCCCGTTGAATTCCGTCACAAAACCGGCGTGGCGCAAGCGTTTGGCCACTTCGCCGGGCACGTCGCGCCCGCTGGTGAGTTTGTTTGGCGTGCCGGTGTAATGAAACAACATGCCGTTCGACTTGAGCACCCTGCCGAGGTGCCCGTAAAAAGCCTGCGAGTAAAGTTCTCCGGCAATACCGAAACGTGGTGGATCGTGCAAGATTGCGTCGACCGACTTCCCCGGCAGCAGTTCTATCTCTTCGGCAATGTCGGCTTGGGCCAGCGTCAATCCGCTGCCAATCTTCGGTGACCATGGGTTGAGGCTGCGCAGCCAAATTACGTCAGCGTTCTTCTCGTACGAGAACACCTGCTTGGCGTGTCTCTGCAGGCACCACCCGGCGAAATAGCCAAGACCGCCGCAAGTATCCAGAATCACCTTGCCCTTTGGTTGGATCAAGTCCACTTTGCGCTCGGCATCCGAATAGGGGGAGACGTGCGCCGTAGGCAGCATCTTTATGCCGTCGATCTCAAAGGTGGGTGGCCCGGACGCGGTCGGCACCAACTTGACCAGTGACGTTGTATAACGCGCCACCGGCTGGAAAACCTCGTCAACCCAGTAGTAGATGGTTCGGACCTTGCAGGATTCGGGGTGCGGGAAGAGTTGGCCCTGCCAGCGCCATCCTGCCACGCCCACTTCAACCATCGCCGTCGATCGCCCGAGGTCCAGCGAACACTCGATCTTTGGCTTGCCAGCGCTTGCCGCCGCCCGCAGCGCCTCGCTCACTTCTAGAGTCAAAAGCGGTCCCATCAAACTCTCATACCCGCCACTTCCAATCGAAAGAATACCGGTCTCCCAAGCAGACGCAAACGCAGTGGTTCAAAAACAGCCCATATTGCCCGCATACGCGTTGTTTGCCGGCGCATTCATGCAATTCATTCCGACCGCCGATCGATGCAACTCGATTGCCTCCTCAAACTACTTCAGAATCGAATAGTGCTTTTCGCGGAACAGCCGCAGGCAAGCATCGGCTGCCTGAGCATCGTAAATATTGTCCCGACCGCGCTCGATTTCCTCCAACGCCTCCTCGACGGGCAGCGCCGCCCGGTACGGCCGGTGTGAAATCATGGCCTCGACCACATCTGCCACTGCCAGGATGCGCGCGTCGGGCAAAATTGCTTCACCGGCAAGCCCTTGGGGATAGCCGCTGCCATCCTTGCGTTCATGGTGCTGCAATACCATTTGCGCGACAGGCCAAGACCACTCCACCGCCTTCAATACATCGTAGCTGGCCTGCGCATGCGCTTTGACCAGTTCATATTCGATCGCGTTCAGTTTGCCCGGCTTGGAAAGGATCTCGGCTGGAATGGTCATCTTTCCTATGTCATGCAGATGCCCGGCGACCCGCAACCCTTCTTGTCGATCAGCGTCAAATCCCATCTCCGCGCCGATAAGTGCGGAAAGTTCTCCGACGCCCCGCTCGTGACCAGCAGTGTAGGGGTCGCGCATTGCGCTCAAGGTTGTTGCGACCTCCACAGTGCTCCGAAACGCGGTCTCCAGACGCGCGACATAGCGTTGAATCTTTTCCTCGGTTTGTTTCTTGTCCGTGATGTCTTGCATCAGCCCGATGATCGCGGGCCGACCTTGATGGCTGGCCCGCGAACTGTTCAGACCGACCTCGATCAACGAGCCATCTTTTCGTTTCGCGGTGAAACCGTAGCTTAGGGTGCTTAGACCATTTTCGAGGCGCTGGCGGATGTTCGCGTAGACCAGGTCATGATCCTTTTCCGAAACAATCAGCATGGGATCCTGACCAATCATGTCGTCTGGAGAAGCATAGCCGAAGATCTCGGCGAACCGTTTGTTCACATAGGCGAGTCGGCGGTCCTGAATGATGTAGATGCCGGCGATCGACTGCTCTACCAGGCCGCGGAACTGCTCTGCCGACGCGCGAAGCGCCTCCTCCGTTCGCTGGCGCTCCGTGATGTCGGTCGCCACCGCAAAGCAGCCAGTGACTTTTCCTTCGCCTCCAATATTGGGAAGAACCCTGATTTCGAGAACGCAGATTTCACCAGTTTCAAGCTTTCGGGTTCTTTGATAGGTAACTGAATTCCCGCTCAACACCTGCGCGAAGCGGTCTTCGATTGCACCGTAAGCATCGTTTCCGACAATTTCGCGCAAGTGCTTACCCACTATCTCCGCCCTGTCGAAGCCAAAAAACTCCGCGTAGCGCCTATTGGCGAAAAGGCAGCGCAGGCTATCGTCAAACGAAACGGTCATGGCGGGAACATTGTCCGCGAACTGCCTCAAACTCTCAGCACTTTCGCGCACGGCATGATCTGCTTTCTTGCGTTCGGTGATATCACGCCAAACGCAATAGAGAAGTTGCCGATCCCGCAGTTTGATTGTCGAGAGGGTGACCTCCGCAACAAAATGCGTGCCGTTCGCCTTGGTATGAATCCATTCAAACCTGTGCAGGCCCCGCTCTTTGGCAATTGCCATCATGCGTTCGGCCTTGGCAAAGGATTCTTCGCCGTCAGGTTGTCTGGGCGGCGAGAGCTTTGATGGATGCGCCTTCAGGACTTCTTCACGACTCAGATAACCCAGAGTTCTGACTGCTGCCTCATTACATTCGACAAACCGATTGTCGTTGATGATCCAGGTCGGATCCGGTGACGACTCGAATAGCTGTCTGAACCAGCCATTTTCAGTGTCAAAGGAAGAATCAGTCATTCAAGCCTATCCGTTAGTTTGTGAAGAGGGCAAAGCCTTTCTTTAGTTCGAGATTCATATGCCGGCAGGACTTCGGCCAGAAGCGAAAGCCCCCTGACTCCGGAAAGAGGCTATACCCATTCTATATGCATAGTCTATAGGTCAAAGGGTTGACTGCCTGCAAGGCTAAGCTTGGAGGATGGCCGGAGTGCAACTACTCCGGTCATCCGAACCCGCTCCAATACGTGCGTCTTTGTCGCGCCCGTCCCTCGCTGCCTTGAAGGTCGGCGCCGATGCGGGTGTACGTCGTCGCTCTGCTATTATTGAAAGTGGCGCGTTCCGGTTGGTTAGCACATTGAGCAAGAAAATCATCTATCTTTTGCGGTTCGAGTCCGGTGTCGAACACCGCTTCGATGTGGAATTCGATCGCCCCCCTGCGGGGGGTGACTTGCCCGAATGGACGCGCCTTGAGGTGGACAAATGTCCGCATTGCCCGCTGGGCAACGCTCCGGGTGTTCGTTGCCCGGCGGCCGCGGACCTGGTGCCGCTTGTGGAGCGGTTTTCCACGCTGTCTTCGATAGACCGGATTGAAGTGCATGCAGTAACGCCGCATTACGAAGCACGCAAGCGTACCGATGCTCAGACTGCCCTGAGCGCCGTGATGGGACTCATCCTCGCGACCAGGGCCTGTCCGATATTGGGACGCCTGCGTCCGCTGGCGCATATGCATATGCCCTTCGCCCCCGCGACAGAAACGGTGTATCGGATCGTCTCGATGCACCTTTTGGGTTGCTTCCTCGGCGGTGAATCCACGGGATTGGCCGGGCTGGAGGATTTCTTCTCCGATATCGACCGGCTCAACCAAGCCTTCTTCGGACGCCTGAATCGTGCAGTACAGCGTGATGCCGGCATCAATGCGCTTATCTCCCTGCACTCGCGTAGCGTATTGGCCAGTATGTCCCTTAAAGCGGAGATGAAAAACATCCGCGCCTGGTATCGGCATACGCTGGCGGGTGATCCGGGTGGGATTGTCCCGGAGCAGAACAACGGCGGTTAGAGCCGCCGATGAGATAGGTCGAATCCATCGCACGAATGGCGGCTCGAAGCCGGCTTTCTTGCGTTTCCGCGTGCCGCCTGTGGCCAGGGGCGGACACCCGCGCATGCCTGCCGCCTGCAATGACCCGGCTCAGCCCGTTTTCTTTTTCCCAGACTGCACTTGCGCGTGACGCTCGACCGCATCGCAGAGATCGTCGATCGTGTTCGGCTTGAACACGAGTTCGCTCACGCCGGCCGCGTGCGCCTCGACGCGAAGTTCCTCGGTGATGTAACCCGAAGCCATGACGATGGGCAGATCGGCGCGGATCTCGCGCAGCGCCCGCACCACTTCCAATCCCGACATGCCCGGCATGTTGTAGTCGGTCACAGTGAGATCAAACTGGTCCGGATCGGCGCGCACCGCCGCCAGCGCCTCGCGCGGATCGGTGTAGCCGCTGACGCGATAGCCCCTGCGCTCAAGCAGGCGCGTCATCAGGTACACGATCGCTTCATCGTCGTCGACGTACAGGACGCGCTCGCCCACCGCGGGCAACACCGTCGTCGCACCAGCCTCTCCTGCCACGGCCCGGCCCGGCGCCGGCGCCGGCGCAGCGATCGACAAAACGGGCGCGCTGGCCGCCGGAAAATAGATTCGAAATGTGGCCCCCTCGTCGGACCGACTGTGTACCTGGATGATCGCCTGGTGCGCCTGCGCGATACCGTACACCACCGACAAACCGAGCCCGGTGCCTTCACCCGGGGACTTGGTCGTAAAGAATGGCTCGAACATATGCCCCTGGGTCGCCGCATTCATGCCCAGCCCGTTGTCGCACACCGATAGGCAGGCATAGCGGCCCGGCCGCAACGCGCCGTGCACGGGTTTCGAGCCGGGCGCCGGCTCCGGCTCGCTATTGCAGGCTTCAAGCCGAATCTCTATTCTCCCGGGCCGCACCTGGCTTCTTATCGAATGCCATGCGTTGGTGCACAGGTTGAGCAGCATCTGTTCGATCTGCATCGCATCGGCCAGCACAGCCGGTGCGTCCTCTCGGCATTGCGCGACCAGGTTCACCGCCGCGGGCAGGGTCGCGCGCAACAGCCGCACCACCTCCTCCACCACGGGCGCAAGCGATATCACTTTGCGCTCCAGCATCTGGCGCCGGCCGAAGGCGAGGATCTGCTGCACCAGGTTCTTCGCGCGGCGGCTGGCCTTGTCGATCTCCTCCAGACTGTCCAGCGCCGGGTGCGCAGGGCCTACATCCTGGCGCGCCAGTTCCACATTGCCGATGATGGCCGCCAAAGCGTTGTTGAAGTCGTGCGCCACGCCTCCGGCCAGCGTCCCCAGCGCTTCCATTTTCTGCGACTCGCGCAAGCCCGCTTCGAGCGCAGCGCGCGCGGCTTCGGCCTGCTTGCGCTCGGTGATGTCCTGTATGCTGCCCACCAATTTCATGGCCTTGCCATCGACGCCGTAGCGCAGTTTGCCCAGGCCCGACACCCAGCGTTCCGCGCCGTCATTCACACGCACGATGCGGTACTCCAAGGTGAACGGCTGACGCGTGGCGATGATCTCGCGCAGGTAGGAAACCAGTTGTTCGCGCTCGGCCGGATGCACGATCTGCGCCCAGCCCGCCATGCTGCGGGGAAATTCCGCGCCGATGCCCAAGATCGCATCGAGCACGGCGGAGCTCTCCCAGACATCGCCGGCAATGTCGAACACATAGCTGCCGACCTGCCCGACCTCCTGCGCCTCACGCAGGCTGCGCTCGCGCTCTTGCAGTTTTTCCTGGATATGCTTGCGCTCCGCCTCGCGCGCGAAGTTGTCCAGGGCGAAGGAGATGTCCCGCGCCATTTCGTCCAGCGTCGGATGCATGTCTTCGGTGAAGAATCCCGGTGCATCGGCGTACAGGCACATGACGCCGGTCACTGCGCCCTGCAGCCGCAGGGGCAGCGCCGCCGCCGCGCGCACGCCGGCGCTCCGCGCCGCCTCGTGCCAGGGCACGGTCGACGGATCGTTGGCGAAATCGTTGCTGACCACGCGCTTGCCCGAGCGAATTGCGTGGCCTATGCCCCCGCCCCCTCCCGGCTGCGCGGCATCGGCGGAGGCGCTAATTTTGCTCACGTAGCCCGCATCCTCGCCGTACTGGGCCACCGGGCGCACGCGCCCATCGGCAGCGCCGATGATGCCGATCCAGGCGAAGCGAAAGCGCCCGAATTCGACTGCATGGCGGCAGATCACCGGGAACAGTTCATCGCGGCCGGTGGTGTGCACCACCGCCAGGTTGGTGTGCGACAGCAGGTTGTAGAGGTCGCTTAGCCGCGCCAGTGCGGCCTCGGCGCGCTTGCGTTCGGTGATGTCGCGGATGATGCTGGTGAAAAAAACGCCCTCCGCGGATTCCCAGCACGACAGCGACAATTCCAGCGGAAACTCCTCACCCGCCTTGGTCAGTCCATGCAGTTCCAGCGTGCGAAACAGCGCGTGCTGCTCGCCCTCTGCCACTTTGCGCATGCCGCCTTGATGCAGGTCGCGGTAGCGCTGCGGCATCAGCAATGTGATCGGCTGCCCTATTACCTCGGCTTCCGCATAGCCGAAAATGCGCGTCGCGGCCGGGTTCCAGGCGACGATGGCGCCGGCGGCGTCGGCGGCGATGATGGCGTCGGTCGCGGTCTGGGTGATCGCCCGGTGGCGCTTCAGGCTCGAGGCGAGCGCCGCCGCCGATTGATACTGCTGCCGGTAGTGGCGCGCGCGCTGGTGGCGCCAGGCGAAGCCCGTCGCCGCGGCGGCCGCGAGCAGCAGGGCGCCGACCACGCCGGTCAACATCCATAGCTGCGCGTAGGCCGGCGCCAGCGCTTCGGCGCTATCCATCCTCGCGACCAGGAACCAGGGCGAGCCCGGCACCTTGCGCAAGCCCGCGATCACCTCCACCCCGCGGTAGTCGCGGCCTTCGACGATGCCCTGTCGTCCAAGCGCAGCCTGCACCGCGGGCACATCGGCGCTCGCTAGCGGGATGCGCAGCGAAAGCGCCGCGTTCTTCTGGAACCGGAGCTCATTCAGGAACAGGACGTCGTCGCCGTCACGGCGCACCAACAACGTCTCCGCGCTGCGGCTGGGCTTGGGCCAGCGCTCTAGGAACGGGTTCAGGTGCACCTGCGGGTCGATGCCGAGGTACAGCAGGCCCAGCGGCCGCTCGCCGCGATTTGGGTCGAGGAGCGGGACCAGCAGCGCCAGGTGCACTGCGCCCTCTTTGCTATCCCGATGAAGATCGACGAAGCGCACCTCGCCCGTGCGCATGGCCTCGGGCGCATCCGCGGCGATGCCCGGGAGCAGCGCATTGCGCGGCACCGACATGGTCTCCCGGCCTTCGGCGTTCATCAGCACGGCGCGAGCGTATTGCCTGCTTTCCAGAATGTGCTCCAGCAAGCCCTGAAGTTGCGCTTGCGCATCGGGCTGCCTGGCGAACGCGCGCGCCACCAGCGCGGAGAAGACCTGATTTTGAAATTGCGAACTTGCGTCCCGCAGACGCTCGGCGCGCCAGCGCCCGAGGTCGTCGGCTTTCAGGTCCGCGACCGCCAACAGCTCTTCCCCGACTTCCGCCCGGTACTGCTCGATGTGGTTGCCGGTATAGAAGTAGCCGGTGGCGACGAGGCCCGCACCAAGCGCCGCGAACACGAAGATGGGAATATGCGAGCTGCGCAGGCTTTCGGCGTCATCTTCGCGCTCGAACGGCCAGGAGCGCGATCCGGCGAACGCCGATAGTGCCGTGCCCAGTGCCACGATGGCCAGACTGCTGGTGAATGCGAGCGGAATAAATTGGCCGCTGTAGAGCAG
The DNA here is from genome assembly GCA_026399375.1 of Pseudomonadota bacterium. Lineage (GTDB taxonomy): Bacteria > Pseudomonadota > Gammaproteobacteria > Burkholderiales > SG8-39 > 2-12-FULL-64-23. The sequence continues at coordinate 2,662 of JAPLRD010000289.1, read as the reverse complement.
CGGCCGGCCGAACAGATAAGCGAGCAGGAAGAACGCGCCCAGCGCAGTCACGGTGCAGGCCAGCCAGAAGCCCGCCATCGCTCCCTTCGATCGTGCGCGGGAAGAAACCAGCGTTGCCAGGAGCGAGGCCGCGGCGAGCATGAAGCAGAGCGCCGTCACCGGCGACATATGCCCGGTCTCCGCGCCATTCACTTTGTCCTGGACGGAAAAGCCCAGGTGTTCCGCATCCAGGCGCACGCCCTGCACCGACAGGACCAGCAGGAGCAGCGCGATCAGTCCGCCGCCCGCGGCCATACCGAGCGCAACGCGCCGCAAAGCGCGGCTTGGCGGCGCGCGGGCGCACAAGAACAGCACGCCGCCGAACAGCATGAACAACAACGCGCTGCTCGGCGCCATCGGTATCCAGCGCGCATCGGGGCTCGACAGCAGCGGTAGTGCCAGCGCCCATCCAAGCAAAGCGGCAAGCCCGAAGGCAGCCGCGACCAATGCGCACGCCTGGGCCAGCGGGCTGGCGGCGCGTACCTTTTCGCGGGGCACTCTCGAGCCCCCGTCAAGCAGGCGCCTGGAATAGTCCGCGGACATGCTTCTGCGGTCAGCGCAACAGGCGCTTTACTTCCGCCTCGGCCTCGAACCAGTCGCGCCATTCCTCGCCCGGGCCGAAGCCGCGCTTTTCGGCGCGCGAATATGCAATCTGTTCCACCAGCAACTGGCGCTCCCCGGCACTGAGCCTGCACGCGGAGTGCGGCAGGTCTTCCCCGTTGCCTTGCTTTGCGCCCGCGGCGGCGGCTACTTGGGCGTCCACAAGCATTGTTTGCGTTCCCTTGCCGTTCTGCGACTGTCTTTGCTTGCTTCCCATGGCTCGCCTTCTCTAGTGAAACTGCCCGCGTCAACGACGCGTTCTGAAGGAACCAATATCACGCACGCCCCCAGTTGTATGTGCGCTAAGCAACATATGGGGACATTTCTTTAAAGTTCGCCAAGCTGAGCTGAAACGCCCGATCGGTTCGATATGAGCGGAGTCCTAAACAGACGCTCAAATTCATGGGGTTGCCAATGGAATTGGAGCCCGCTGCCCAGTTCGCATTTCGCGCGACCCGCAAGGCGCGCCCAGACGATCGCAAGGGGATGACGGAATCGTTCATGACGATCGGCTATAGCGCGTAGAATCGTCGACACTGATGTTCGAAAACGGATATGGATCTTTGCACCTCCGTGCGCCGCCTGCAGGTTCGCAGTGGGATTCCCCATTGCGACAACCCGCCGGAACACGACCAATGCGGAGATCGCCATGCAGATTCGAGTCCGGGTTCCCCTGGCAAACAGCCTGCTAGCTGCTCTGCCACGCAAAGAGAGCAAGCGCCTTGTCGACAGCATGGAGCAGGTTGTGCTGACTTATGGCGATGTGCTCTATGAGCCCGGGGAGCAGATACGGCATGTCTACTTTCTCAACGACTCCATCGTTTCCCTGCTGACACTGGTGGACCGGCATCAGGCCCTCGAAGTCGGCCTGGTCGGCCGTGAAGGCATGGTCGGCATTCCGCTTGCGCTCGAGAACCACGTTTCCCCGGTGCGCGCGCTGGTGCAGGGAACGGGCACGGCCATGCGCATGAAAGCGGCGTCCTTCCTCAAGGAATTCCGGCAAAGCCTGGCGCTGCAGCGCGAACTGCACCGCTACGCTTATGCCTTGATGGCCCAGATCACCCAAACGGCCGCCTGCAACCGCTTTCACGTGATCGAAGCGCGCCTGGCGCGCTGGCTGCTGATGACCCACGATCGCATACAAACCAACCCGTTTCAACTCACCCAGGAATTCCTGTCGCACATGCTGGGCGTGCGCCGCGTCGGCGTCTCCAAAGCCGCGCGCACACTGCAACGGATGAAACTGATCAGCTACAGCCGCGGCAATATCGCGATACTGGATCGCAAGAGCCTGGAAGCCGCCTGCTGCTCGTGTTACGAAATCGTCAGGGGCATGCACGATACCGTGCGCGCTGTGTAATCCTGCGGCCGCCACCCGTCGACGCGGATTGCGACGAGGCGGGCCGTGCCGCATTACCCCCTGATGATCCGATTCCGACCGATCCGCATGCGCGGATCCCGCAAAAAAAACCCGGAACGGGGTCGCCGTTGCCGGGCAAGGTACTGCAGGTGCTTGCCGTCAGGGAGAGAAAGCCGAACACCCGGCCAAACGCTACCCCGATTGGCCCCATAGTTCTGTGCGCCGGCGCACATATGGGCTGAAATCTGAAATCTGTAAACTCTCACGGCGTCAGCGTCAGCGTTTCTGCCGCATGCGCCTGCACATCGTCGCGCGTCCAGAGCAGCGGGTTATAGCGGCCGTTCAGCCAGGGATCCACGAAATCGTCGTAGTGCTCGTTCAGCGTGTGGCCACTCTGGCCGGTGGTGTGAATAAGTTGCGACGCAGACAGATTCGACAGGTCGATGATCATGCGCATGGAGGGCACGGAGCGGACGGCGAAGTCCTCCGGGCGCTGGCCAATGGCGTTGACGAGGCCGGTGCCGCCGTCGGCGTTGAACGGGCCGCGGTTGAAGAGCATTTCGATCGGCGCGATGCCGCTGGTGCCGAGTGTCTGGTTGCGGAAGGTGGCCTGGTGCATGGCACCCCAGCGCCACTTCGACGCATCTGTGCCGAGGCGCGCTT
>JAPLRD010000015.1 GCA_026399375.1 Pseudomonadota bacterium | reverse complement strand
TGGTCTTGCCGGCGCCATTGCGGCCGAGCAGCACGGTGAGCTCGCCGTGCGCGACTTCGAGATCGACGCCGTGCAGGATGTGATAGGCGCCGATGTGGGTGTGCACGCCTTCCAGGCGCAGCAGCATCGCACTCACTTCTTCACCTCGATGCCAAGGTACGCTTCCTGCACGATCGGCGAGGCGATCACCGCCGCCGGCTCGCCGTCGGCCACCAGCGCGCCGTTGTGAAGCACGATGATGCGATCGGAAAGCTCGCGCACCACGTCCATCTTGTGCTCGACCAGGAGGATGGTCTTGTCGCGCCGCGCCTTGAGCGCGTGGATCAGGTCCAGGATCACCGGCACTTCGTCCACGCTCATGCCGGCGGTCGGTTCGTCGAACATGAACACTTCGGGTTCGAGCGCGATCAGGATGCCGACCTCGAGCTTGCGCTGGTCGCCATGCGGCAGCGCGCTCGCCGCAACGTCGCGCTTGGCTGCCAGTGCGACGGTCTCCAGCACCTCCTCGGCGCGGCGGATCAGTTCGCGATGGCTGCTCCAGACGCTCCACAGATTGAGGCCCAGCCCGGCACGCGACTGCACCGCGAGCCGGATGTTTTCCAGCACGGAGAGATTCGGAAACAGGTTGGTCAGCTGAAACGCGCGGCCGATGCCGCGCCGGCTGCGTTTCGGCGCGGAGAAATCGCTCAGGTCCTCGCCCTTCAGGAACACGCTTCCCGCCGTCGCCTTGAGCTGGCCGGACACCAGATTGAAGTAAGTGGTCTTTCCGGCGCCGTTGGGGCCGACGATGGCGGTCAGCGTTCCCGGCGCGAAGGCGCACGAAACCGCATTCACCGCCGCGTGGCCGCCGAAGCGTATGGTGAGGTCGCGGGTTTCCAGCGCGAAAGTCATTGCCACTCGTGCCTGATTACGTTCCGGCAGTGCCGATGGAGCCGGTCACGCGGGCATTCGGCGGGAACGACCGCGCTTGCGGCAACCGGGGATCCTCAGCGCTTGTTGCGGATCGGAATGTTCATTTCCTCTATCTTGATCTCGCGCACCAGTTCGGGCACGCCCCAGGCGAACGCCGGATCCACCTTGATCTTGAAGTGATACATGGCCTGCATCGCCTGGTGATCTTCCTTGCGGAAGGTCATCTTCCCCTTGGGCGACTCGAAGGACATGCCTTCCATGGCGGTTATCAGCTTCTCCGTGGCGGTGGCGCCACCGGTCTTTTTCAGCGCTTCCACCACCGCTATGCCGGCCGACATGCCGCCGGCGGTAAAGAAGTCGGGCGGGGTCTTGAATTTCTTGTAGTGCTCCGCCACCAGCCATTCGTTGACGCGGTTCTTCGGAATGCCGAAGTAATAATAGGTCGCACCTTCCATGCCGGGAAAGTTCTTGTAGGACGCCATCGCCGGCAGGATGTTCCCTCCCGTGGCGATTTCGATGCCGTAGCGCTTCGGGTCCAGATCGGCGATCTTGAACGGATTGCCCGCGCCGGCCCAGATGATGAAAATGATCTTGCGCCCCGGCTTGTCCTTGAGCGAATCGAACAGCCGCTGCGCGCCGGCGGTGAAATCGGTGGTGCTGGTCGGCAGGTATTCCTCGTGCACGATCTTGGCGTTCTTCAGCGCATCCTTGAACGCCTTGACGCCGTCGCGGCCGAACGCATAGTCCTGCGCCAGCGTCGCAATCGACACGCCCGCCTTGTCCAGGGCCACCGCATTCGATATCGCATCCTGTGAGGAATTGCGGCCGGTGCGGAAGATGTAGCGGTTCCATTTGTCGCCGGTAATCGAATCGGCGACCGCCGGTTCGACCAGCAGGATCTTCTTGTACTCCTCGGCCACGGGCAACAGCGCCAGCGCCACCCCGGAACTCGTCGGGCCGATGGCGATATCGGCCTTGTCGTCGGCAAAGGCCGAAGCGAGCTGGGACTTGCCCACGTCGGGCTTGCCCTGGTCGTCCTTGTCGATGACCACCAGCTTGCGGCCGTTGACGGCCATCGTGCCGTTGGTCGCGTATTCCAGCCCCATCAGCAGGCCGGTCTGGGTCTGTTTGGCGTAAGCCTCGAGCGCGCCGGTCTTGCTGTAGATATGGGCAATCCTGATGTCCTGGGCCACGGCGGCGCCGGCACACAGCGCGAGAGCGAACCCGGTGATGGTCTTGAGGGTGAACTGCATGAAATCTCCTTGGGTTTCTGAAAATCGGATCCAGCCGGGGCGGAATCTGCCTTCCCCTATCGGTACGAATTCTACCGGAGTCGACCTCCGGCCTGTAGGGAAAACCTTACATTTTGTAACACTTTGACACCCTCCCAGGGATTATCATGGTCAGGGTATTTATCTAGCGGGGATCGCCGACATGAACATGAAAGCATTCCGGGCAATACCGGCCTTGGCGGTGCTGTTGTTCGCCGCCACGGCAAGCACTTCGGCGCTGGCATGGCATCATGGAGGACATGCGCGCTTCGGCGTCTACATCGGCGCTCCGGGATATTGGTATTCCCCCTACTACTATCCTCCGTACTACTCGCCGTACTATCCGCCCTACGCCTATCCGCCGGCAGTCGTCGCACCGCCGGCGCCGCAGGTCTATATCGAGCAGGGCTCAGGGGCGGCGCCAGCGCCGGCACAATCGCCCCAGCCGCAAGCCGCCGCGCCGTCGAACTGGTGGTATTACTGCGCCGACGCCAAGGGCTACTATCCCTACGTCAAGGAATGTCCTTCGGGATGGCAGCCGGTTGCGCCGCAGCCGCAGACGAAATAGGATCGCGCCGATCATGAGCCTAGCGTTTCGCGTTTCATCGCTGACGGGCTTGCTGTTGCTGGGTGCGTGCACGACGGTGCCCTCCGGACCCGGCGTGATGGCGCTGCCGGGTAGCGGCAAGACCTTCGACCAATTTCGCGCAGACGATCTCGACTGCAGACAATACGCGAGCTACCAGATAGGCGGGGCCGCTCCCAATCAGGCAGCCACCGACAGCGGGGTCAATAGCGCCGCGGTCGGCGCCCTGGTCGGCGCGGCAGCCGGGGCAGCGATCGGCGGCAGTCGCGGCGCCGGCGTAGGCGCGGGCACCGGACTGGCGGCAGGCGCACTGGCGGGCACGGGCGCAGCAGAAGGTTCTGCCTATGGCGTGCAGCGCCGCTACGATTTCGGCTATGTGCAATGCATGTACGCGAAAGGACACAAGGTTCCGGTTTCCGGAAATTTTGCCAGTTCAAATTCGCCTTCCGGCACCGCATCTGCGCCGCCTGCCCCGCCCTCCGGATCGCCACCGCCCCCGCCGCCGGGTTCACCTCCGCCGCCCCCGCCCGGAGCACCGCCTCCGCCGCCATCGCGCTGATTGCCAGGGAACGACGCCAGACGCCATGTTTCAAACCGGGCCTTCCTCCGCAGGACGATACTTCGCGCTGGCTCTGGCCGCGACGTTGCTGGCATGCGCCGCAAGCGAATCGGCGCTGGCTCGCGGCCGCGGCGGACACTCCGCCCACCGTCATTCCGGCCGATCGCGCGTCGCGATCGGCCTGATCCTCGCGGCACCCATGTACCGGTACTTTCCCGCGCCGATCTACGCGCCCGTCATTGCCCCGGCCTCGCCGCCGGTCTATATCGAGCGCGGGGATGCGCAACCGGGCCCGTCAACGGGAGACTGGTGGTACTACTGCGCCGACAGCAAGGCCTATTATCCTTACGTCAAGGAATGCGCGCGGGAGTGGCAGCCGGTCGCCGCTGAACCGCGGACCGGACAGTAGCGTTCCGGGGGCAGTTCAGAATTACTGAAAAAGCCTCTTGCGCGGGAGAACATGAGGGGATTCATCCCCTCATGTTGTCATAGCATTATTTGAGCAGCTTTTGCCCGGTGTCGGGTGCTTCCGCGCCGTCCACGGCGCCTTGCTCCACTGCGCGCCTGCCAAAAAAGCGCTCCATGAATTGCGCCAGAAGAATCCCGAATTCGTACAGCAGGCACATCGGGATCGCCAGCAACAGCTGCGAAACCACGTCCGGCGGCGTGACCACGGCCGCCACGACGAAAGCGCCGACGATCACGTAGGAACGGATGTCCTTGAGCTTGGCCACCGTCACCATGCCGGTGCGCACCAGCACCACCTCTATCAGGGGAATCTCGAAGGTGACGCCAAAGGCGACGAACATGGTGAGCACGAAGCTCAGATAGGCCTCTATGTCCGGCGCCGGCGTGATGCTCTTGGGCGCGAACTGGATGATGAAACTGAACACCCAGCCGAACACCACGAAATAGCAGTACGCGACGCCGGAGAGAAAGAGCAGCGTGCTGCCGAACACCAGTGGCAGGGCGAAGCGCTTTTCATGATTATAGAGGCCTGGCGCTACGAATGCCCACGCCTGGTACAGCACGTAGGGCAGCGCCACCAGAAATGCCGCCATCAATCCGACCTTGAGCGGCACCAGAAACGGCGTGATGACCCCGGTCGCAATCATGTGCGTGCCTTCGGGCAGGGTGCGCATCATCGGCAGCGCGAGCAAGTCGTAAATCTCGGCCAACCCGGGCCAGAACCAGAGCAGCGCGAACACCGCGAGCACCGCGATGATCGAGCGCAACAGGCGGTCGCGCAACTCGACCAGGTGGGAAATGAATGTTTCCTGCGTGCTCACTCAGCTGGACTTGCGTTCATGTCGACGTTCATGCGGAAGCTCATGTCTTTTGAATCGCGGCCGGCGCGGTTGCGGGCGCGGCCTCCAGGCCCAGATCCATCTGGGCGGAAGCGGAAGCGGATGCCGTTTCCACGATAGCCGGGGCAGACGCAGGCGTTTCGGCGACAGGTGCAGGCGCCTCGGGCACGGGCACCTCGGCCGCTGGCACCTCGGCCGCGGGCGCGGGCGCGGGCGCGGGTGTCGCATCCGCGGCACCCGCGATGCTTTGGTTCATGGACTCCCCGGCGGCGTGCAGTTCCTCACCCACCTGGTTCACCGATTGTTCGACCGATTTCGCCGCGTCCTGAAACGTGGACTGGAGGTTCTTCAATTCGTCCAGGTCCACCTCGCGCTGTATGTCGGCCTTGACGTCGTTGACGTAGCGCTGCGCCCGGCCCAGCAGCGCGCCCAGCGTGCGGGCGACCCGGGGCAGACGCTCCGGACCGATCACGATCAGCGCCACCAGGGCAATAACTATCAGTTCGGAGAATCCGACGTCGAACATTTCAGGGAGAAGTGGGGGAAAAGAGGTGGGAAAGCGGAAGCGCAGGCGGGCGGTGGTTCCGGCCTGCGCCTGCGTGCGCCCCGGCTCAGGCGCTCTTGGACTTCTCTTTGATCTCGCCCTCGATGATGTTGCCATCGATCTTTTGCGACGTGCCGGCGGCCTCGACCGGCTTGTCCGAGGTGCCTTCCTTCATTCCATCCTTGAACCCGCGCACCGCGCCGCCGAGGTCGGCGCCGATGTTGCGCAGTTTCTTCGTCCCGAATACCAGCATGACGATGATCAGTACTATAAGCCAGTGCCAGATGCTGAATGAACCCATGGTGTTACTCCTCAGAGGAAGGACCGGATAAAGGCCGCAGCCCGCCGTTCAGACCATCCCTAACAGGGTGTTGAAAAAGGGGGCATGCCCCCTTTTATATCCCCCAAAATGGAGGCTGTTGAAATTCGCTTCCCTCCGAGAGGGGGTGACGGAAATGCCAAATATTCTCTTCAAGAAGCGAATTTCAACAGCCTGCTCAACGTTTTGTCATCCCCGGCAAAACCTTTTCGCCGCCGATGAAGTGCATGTGCAAATGATACACCTCTTGGCGCCCTACGCGTCCGGTGTTGATGACCGTGCGCCAGCCGTCGCCGCAACCCTGCTCGAGGGCGAGTTTCGACCCCAGCGCAAGCATTGTCCCGAGCAGCGCCTGGTGACTCAAGTCGACCTCCACAAGCGAAGCGATATGCCGCTTGGGAATGACCATGAAGTGGACAGGCGCAGCAGGATGGATGTCATGGAACGCGAAGATATCCTCGTTCTCGTAGATTTTCCTGCACGGAATCGCGCCGGCGATGATCTTGCAAAAAAGGCAGTCGTCCATGGCGCAGACCTTACTTGCGTTCCGCCTTGGCCCGCGCGCCGGCGCTTCGCGCCGCCTTTTCGTCGATCCCGGATATGCCTTCGCGCCGCCGCAGTTCATACAGCACGTCGCTGGGGCGCAGGCCGTAGTGGGCCAGCATGATCAGGCAGTGAAACCAGAGGTCGGCGGTCTCGCCGACGATGCGCAGCTTGTCGCCGTCCTTGCCGGCCATCACCGTCTCGGTGGCTTCCTCGCCGATCTTCTTGAGGACGGAGTCTTCACCGCCCGCAAGCAGGCGCGAGACATAGGATGCAGCGGGGTCGCCGCTCTTGCGCGCTTCAATCGTGTCGGCCAGGCGTTCGAGTATGTCGCTCATTTCTGCTTGTCCTTGAACAAGGGGGCGATGCCCGCTTGCATATTCCCCAGGTAAGTACGATCTTGATCGGGCATGTTCCCGATCAAGACTTCATTTGTGGTAGATGTCCTTCGGGTCTTTGATCACCGGATCCACCGCGACCCATTTTCCATCCGCATATTTCTGGAAAAAACAGTTGTGCCGGCCGGTATGGCAGGCGATGCCGCCGACCTGCTCCACGGTCAGCAGCACCACGTCCTCGTCGCAATCCAGACGCAGTTCGTGCACCTTCTGCACATGGCCCGACTCCTCCCCCTTGTGCCACAACTTCCGGCGCGAGCGCGACCAGTACACCGCTTCCCCGCCGGCGACCGTGCGTTCCAGCGCCGCCCGGTTCATCCAGGCGAACATCAGCACCTTGCCCGTGGAAGCCTCCTGGGCGATGACCGGCACCAGGCCGTCATCGTTCCATTTAACCTTGTTGAGCCAGGTCGTTTCCATGTTCATTCGTTCAAAGCCTCATCTCAATGCCTCTGGACCGCATCAGTTCTTTCGCCTGGCGAACGGTATATTCCCCGTAATGAAAAATGCTTGCGGCAAGCACGGCGTCGGCCCTGCCCTCGAGTACTCCTGCCGCCAGGTGTTCGAGATTGCCGACCCCGCCGCTGGCGATCACCGGCACATCCACCGCTTCGGCCACCGCGCGCGTCAGCGCCAAGTCGAACCCGGACTTGGTACCATCGCGGTCCATGCTGGTGAGCAGGATTTCACCGGCGCCCAAAGCCTGCATTCTACGCGCCCATTGCACCGCATCCAAGCCGGTCCGGTTGCGTCCGCCGTGGGTATAGACCTCCCAGCGCGGTTCGCTTCCTCCGCCCGCTTGAGGATCGGCGCGCGTCGCGTCCTCTTGTGGATCGACGCGTTTCGCGTCCGTCCGTGGATCGACGCGTTTCGCGTCGATGGCCACGACGATGCACTGCGCGCCGTAGCGGCCGGAGGCCTCCGCGACCAGCTGCGGATTCTGCACGGCCGAGGTGTTGATCGAGACTTTGTCAGCGCCGGCATTCAGCAGGCGGCGCACGTCGTCGACTTTGCGCACACCGCCGCCGACGGTGAGCGGGATGAACACCTGCGCCGCCACCGCCTCGATGATGTGCAGGATCATGTCGCGCTCGTCCGAACTCGCCGTGATGTCGAGGAAGGTGAGCTCGTCGGCGCCCTGGTCGTCATAGCGGCGCGCGATTTCCACCGGATCGCCGGCGTCGCGCAGGCCGACGAAATTCACCCCTTTGACCACGCGGCCGCGGGTGACGTCGAGACAGGGGATGACGCGCTTGGCCAGGCTCATGGGGAACGGCACAGGGGTGGCGTGGCGGGGGCGAAGGACGCCGCCCCTGCGATCAGCCTTGTCCCTTCTCCTTTTTCCCCTGTCCCAGCTTGTCCGCCATCGCCTGCGCTTTCTTGAAATCGACCGTTCCCTGGTAAATCGCCCGGCCGGTGATGACGCCGGTGATGCCTTCGGATTCGATCTTGCACAGCGCCTTGACGTCGTTGAGATTGGTGAGCCCGCCGCTGGCGATGACCGGCACCACGAGTTCGCGCGCGAGTTTGATCGTGGCCTCGACATTGACCCCGCTCAGCATGCCGTCGCGGCCGATGTCGGTGTAGATCACGGCTTCGACGCCGTAATCCTGGAACTTGCGCGCGAGGTCGATCACGTCGTGCCCTGTCATCTTCGACCAGCCTTCGACCGCGACTTTGCCGTCCTTCGCATCCAGTCCGACGATGATATGGCCGGCGAAGGCCGTGCACGCGTCCTGCAGGAAACCGGGATTCTTCACCGCGGCGGTGCCGATGATGATGTAGCTGATGCCGTCGTCGAGATAGCGTTCGATGGTATCCAGGTCGCGTATGCCGCCGCCCAGCTGTATCGGAATCTTTCCATCTATGGCGCTGACGATGCTCTTGATGACGCCCTCATTGCGCGGTCTGCCGGCGACCGCACCGTTCAGATCGACGAGGTGCAGCCGGCGCGCGCCCTGGTTCAGCCAGTGCGCGGCCACGGCCGCCGGATCGTCGGAGAACACGGTCTCCTTGTCCATATCGCCTTGTTCCAGGCGCACCGCGCGCCCTTCTTTGATATCAATCGCAGGAATGATGAGCATGTGTCGTTCTGCTATGGAAGAAGAGGAATTGCGTGCGGCCGTGATTTCCGGATTGCGGATTTCGGTGTCACGGTTTCCAGGTCACAAAATTGGCGAGCAGGGCAAGGCCGGCGCTCTGGCTTTTCTCGGGATGAAATTGCACAGCGAAAATATTATCCTGCGCCACGGCGCAGGTAAAGGGAAAACCGTATTCGCTGCTTCCCGCCACCAGCCCCGGTCTGCCGGGCTCCACGTAATAACTGTGCACGAAATAAAAGCGGCTGCGATCGGCAATACCCTGCCACAGCGCATGCGGCGCTGTCTGCTTCACCTCGTTCCATCCCATGTGCGGCACCTTGAGCTTTGCGCCCTGCGCGTCTTTCATCGCCTCCGGCGCAAAGCGCTTCACCCGGCCGGGGAATACTGCAAGACCCGGCGTATCGCCTTCTTCGCTGCGCTCGAACAGCATCTGCAGACCGATGCAGATTCCGAAAAACGGTTTGCTGCGCGCGGCTTCGAGCACCGCCGGTCGCAGGCCCCGGGTGTCCAGTTCGCGCATGCAGTCGCGCATCGCGCCCTGGCCGGGAAAGACCACCCGGTCGGCCCGTCTGACGAGATCGGGATTCGACGTCACCGTCACCCCGGCGCCGGGCGCGACGTGCTCCAGCGCCTTGGATACCGAGCGCAGATTGCCCATGCCGTAGTCGATAACCGCGATTGAGATCATGACAGATGCGATTGGAGTGGTCGAAGAGGATGCGGTTTGGCCGCCCCTGCGGGCCGCCGCGCCCCTCAGTCCGGAGAAATCACAAGCTACCCTTGGTGGAGGGAATGGACCCCGCCGCCCGCGGATCGGGTTCGGCCGCCATGCGCAACGCCCGGCCGAATGCCTTGAACACGGTCTCGCACTGGTGGTGCGCGTTGTCGCCGCGCAAATTGTCGATATGCAGCGTCACCTGGGCGTGATTGACGAAGCCCTGGAAAAATTCACGCACCAGGTCGGCGTCGAATTCGCCGATCCAGGCGCGGCTGGGCTTGAGCTGGTACACCAAGCCGGGACGCCCGGAAAAATCGATGACCACCCTGGACAGCGCCTCGTCCAGCGGAACATAGGCGTGGCCGTAGCGGCGGATGCCGCGCTTGTCACCGATCGCCTGCGCCACCGCCTGGCCCAGGCTGATGCCGACGTCCTCCACCGTGTGATGGGCGTCGATATGCAGGTCGCCCTTGGCCGCAATTTCCAGATCGATCATGCCGTGACGCGCGACCTGGTCCAGCATGTGGTCGAGGAAAGGCACGCCGGTGGCCAGCTTGGCCGAACCCGTGCCGTCCAGTTCGATGCTGACGCCGATCTGGGTTTCTGCGGTATTGCGCGTGACGGTGGCGGAACGCATTGGAATCATAATACTGGCAAAAAACCTATTCTAGCCTTGAAGCGTCGTTTGCGCGCGCCCGCTTCGCAGCCCGATTCAAAGCGACTGGCGCAAGGTGTCCAGGCATTGTGCATTTTCTTCGGCCGCGCCTGCGGTGATGCGCAGGCACTGGGCGAGCAGCGGATGGCTGCCGTGCAGGTTCTTCACCAGCACGCCGCGCTCCTTCATGCCGGCGAAGATCTTGCCCGAATCGGGCACCCGCACCAGCAGGAAATTGGCGTCGCTCGCAAACACGGTCACACCGGGCAGGCGCTCCAGAGCGGCCTTGAGCCGTTCGCGCCCGGCGCAAATTTCGGCGGCTTGCTGCTCCAGCACGTCGGCGTGCAACAGCAGCTTTTCGGCCACCAGCTGGGTCAGCACGTTCACGTTGTAGGGAGGGCGCACCTTGTCGAACTCGCTGATCCACGCGGGACTGCCCGCAGCATAGCCCATGCGCAGCCCGGCCATGCCGACCTTGGACAGCGTGCGCATCACGACCAGGTTCGGAAATTCCGCAAGACGCCGCATGAAGCTCTTCTTCGCGAAAGCGTGATACGCCTCGTCCAGCACCACCACGCCCGGCGCCGCCTGCAATATGCGCAGCACGTCGGCTTCGGGGTAAAGATTGCCGGTCGGATTGTTCGGGTAGGCGATGAAGGTGAGCGCAGGCCGGTGTTCCTCGATGGCGTCGAGCATGCGCGCACAATCGAGGGTGAAGTCGGCCGCAAGCGGCACTTCCACATAGCGCATGCGGTTCACCAGCGCGTAGATGCGGTACATGACGAAGGTGGGATCGGGCGCGAGCACGACGGCGCCCGGGCGCGCCAGCGTCTGGATCAGTATCTGGATAATTTCGTCCGAGCCGTTGCCGACCAGAATGTCGAACGCAGCGGGGATCGCCATGACTTCGCGCAGCCGGGCTTTCAGCTCCGGCGCCTGCGGGTTCGGATAGCGGTTGACCGCCGCCCCGGCTACGAGTTCGGCGATCTCGCGCCGCAACGCCTGCGGCAGCGGGTACGGATTTTCCATCGCATCCAGCTTCACCATGCCGGCGGCGTCGGCCACGTGATAGGCGGCCATGGCGAGCACCTCCTCGCGCACCAGATCCTCGGGTAATTTTTTCGTCATTTGTCGACTCGGTATTCGGCGGAACGTGCGTGCGCCGTCAGGCCTTCGCCCTGCGCCAGGGTGGATGCGATCCGCCCCAGCTTCTGCGCCCCGGCCCGCGATACGTGGATCAGGCTGGAACGTTTCTGGAAGTCATACACGCCCAGGGGCGAGGAAAAGCGTGCGCTGCGCGAAGTGGGCAGGACGTGGTTGGGCCCGGCGCAATAATCACCGATCGCCTCGGAACTGTAGCAGCCCATGAAAATGGCGCCGGCGTGACGGACGAGCGGAAGAAGCCTTTCCGGCTCGGCCACCGCGAGTTCCAGATGCTCGGGGGCGATGCGGTTGGCGATGGCGCAGGCTTCGTCCAGGCTGCGCGCTTCGATCAGCGCGCCGCGCGCCGCGAGCGACGCCGCGATCACATCGCGCCGGGGCATCTGCGGCAGCAGCCTGTCGATGCTGGCTGCCACGGCTTCGATGAAGCCGGCATCCGGCGAGATCAATATCGCCTGCGCCACTTCGTCGTGCTCCGCCTGCGAGAACAGGTCCATCGCGATCCAGTCGGCGTAGTCCGGCGCCGGCGCCACGCCGTCGCAGATCACAAGTATCTCCGAGGGGCCGGCGACCATGTCGATGCCGACCACACCGAACACGCGCCGCTTCGCCGCGGCCACATAGGCGTTTCCGGGCCCGACTATCTTGTCCACCTGGGCGATGGTCGGCGTGCCGTAGGCGAGCGCGCCCACCGCCTGCGCCCCGCCTATGGTGAACACGCGGTCCACGCCGGCGATGGCGGCCGCCGCCATCACCAGTTGGTTCTTCTCGCCGCGCGGCGTCGGCACCACCATCACGAGTTCGGCCACGCCTGCCACCTTGGCCGGAAGCGCGTTCATCAACACCGAGGACGGATAGGCCGCCTTGCCGCCCGGAACATACAGGCCGACGCGGTCCAGCGGCGTCACCTTCTGCCCCAGCACCGTGCCGTCGGCCTCGGTGTATTGCCAGGACTGCGCCAGTTGTCTTTCATGGTACGCGCGCACGCGCGATGCGGCCTGCTCCAGCGCTTCGCGTTGCACCGCTGGCAAGCCGTCGAGGGCGCGTGCGAGTTGCGCCCGCGGCAGTTCGAGTTCGGCGAGCGTCGCCGCCGAGAGGCCGTCGAAGCGTGCGGTATATTCGAGCACCGCCGCGTCGCCGCGGTTCTTCACGGCCGCGAGGATTTCCGCGACGATGCGGTCGACCGATTCGTCCTGGGCGGCGTCGAACGCGGTGAGCCGCGCGAGCCGCGCGTCGAAGTCCGCGTCGCGCGTGGACAGGCGGGCGATCTCAGCCATTTTTTTTCTTCTTCTTCGCCGCGGCGGCGAACGCATCCACGATCGGCTGGATCGCGGCGCGCTTCAGTTTCAGCGCCGCCACGTTGATGATCAGCCGCGCCGAGAT
>JAPLRD010000187.1:20312-35586 GCA_026399375.1 Pseudomonadota bacterium | reverse complement strand
CGCTTCGAGGCGGGTGCGCAGCTGCTGCGCCGATGCGAACAGCGCCTTGACGCCCGTGAAGTCGTGCTCATGCTCGTACTCGTTGAGGCGCTCGAACACTACGCCTCCAACCACACCACCGACGGCGCCCAGCACCTGAAGCTGTGTCGTACCCTCGTAAATGCTGGTGATCCTGGCGTCGCGGTAATGGCGCTCCGAATCGAACTCACGGGTGTAGCCGACGCCGCCGTGCACCTGGATGGCGTCATAACAGACCTTGTTCGCCATCTCCGCGGCATAGCGCTTGACCATAGGCGTGAACAGCGCGACATACTTGCCATAGCGGCTCAGGTCGTTCTTCAGATCGGCGGCCTTCTCCGGGTGGCGCTCTATCCTGCGCTCGATGCCCTCGCGAATGTCGACCATCATCGAGGTCTCGTAGAGCAGGCTGCGCGCGCCTTCTATGCCGATCCGCATATTGGCGAGCATCTCATAGACCGCCGGAATATCCTGGATCGACTTCTTGAACTGACTGCGGTCCCTGGCATAGGAGTTCGCTTCGCGGTAGGCGGCCTCCGCTATACCCACTGCCTGAGCGGCAATCGCGAGGCGGGCCGAATTCATCAGGAACATGGTGTATTTCACCAGGCCCATCCTGCGCTGGCCCAGGAGTTCCGCCTCGGCATTGTTGAACTGCAGCTCGCAGGTCGGGGAACCGCGTATGCCGAGCTTCTTTTCGATCCGGCGGATCTTCATGTCGGCGTTGCGTTCGTAGATGAACAGCGAAATGCCGCGACCGCCGCTGGAGCCTTCTTCGGAACGCGCCATCACCAGCGAAAGTTTCTCGCAGCCGCTGGTGATGAACCGCTTCACGCCGTTCAAACGCCACTTTCCGTCGCTTCCCTGGACTGCCTTCAGCATGATGGACTGCAGGTCGGAGCCGGAATCTGGCTCGGTCAAGGCCATCGAGCCCGCTATTTCGCCGGACGCGAACCTCGGCAGGATGCGGTTCTTCTGCTCCTCGGTGCCGAACTTCTCGATGGTGGCGGCCAGCGCCTGCAAAGCGATGACCAGCGGCAGGGAGCCATCGGCGCGGGCGAAAATCTCGATCGCCGCCGAAAACACCGTGTACGGCATGTTCAGGCCGCCGTATTTCCTCTGCAGGATAAATCCGCCGAGATCGGCCCCGTTGATTCGTGCCATGGCTTCGCGTATGGCCTTGGGGTAGCTCACTTCGCCATCGGCGTAGCTTGCGCCCTCTTCATCGACCTCGCGCGCCCTGGGCGCGACGAACTCGCCGGCAATCTCCCCGACGATCTCCAGCGTCCGGCGGTAGTTCTCCAGCGCATCCTCTGCGTCCCGCGGCGCGTAGGCAAAGTGGCCACGATCGGCGAAATCATCCTTCACCAGGGAGATGACCCGTGCCAGATCCTTGTTCCGCAGATGAAACTGAATATCCGGGTTGTCTTTGAAATAGTTGCTCACAGTGCCCTCGGGCCTAGTTTTTGTATGCGTCGATCATCTTGGGGATAACCTCGTTGAGGTCGCCGACAATGCCGTAGTGCGCGATCCTGAAAATCGGGGCGTCCGGATCGCTGTTGATGGCGACGATCCTCTTCGACCCCGCCATCCCCGCCCGATGCTGAATCTGGCCGGAAATGCCGCAGGCGATATACAGGTTCGCGCGCACCGTGGCTCCGGTCTGCCCCACCTGGTGATCGTGCGGGAAAAGACCCGCATCCACCAGGGGCCGCGATACCGCGACCACGCCGCCGATCGTCTGCGCAAGCTTCCTGACAAGCGCGATGCTGGCCGGCGCCACAGCGCCGGCGCCGGCAGCGACGATGATCTGGGCGGCGCCAAGATTGACGCTTTTTTCTCTGCGCACCACTTCGACCACCTCGGTCAAGAAGTCGTCCGGCGTCAGCCCGGATTCCTCCATGACCACTTCCGCGCTCAGGCCGGCCTCCGGCGGATCCAGCTTCATGACGCCGGGGCGCACCGTAGCCATGCTCGGTACGCTTTCCGGCGAAACGATGGTGGCCATGATGTTGCCGCCGAAGGCAGGCCGCACCTGCAGCAGCGTTTTCGGATAGACCTGCTTCAGGGATTTGTGCTCGCCGCTCCGAAGCTCGGTGCAGTCCGCCGTCAGCCCGCACTTGAGCGCAGAAGCGATCCGCGGAGCCATGTCCCTGCCGATGATCGTGGCGCCGAACAGTACGATCGCCGGCGCATGTCTGCGGATGACGCCGACCACGCTCTTGGCGTAAGGATGCGAAGTGAAATGGGACAGCCGCTCATCCTCGACGCAATAGACAGTCTTGCAGCCGTAATTGCCCAGCGCGGGCAGGACGCCCGCCAGCTTCGATCCGAGCGCCACGGCCGTCACCGTCGCATCCAGCTCGCGCGCCAGCCTGCGGGCTTCGCAGATCAACTCGCTACTGACGTCCGCAATCCGGCCATCGATCTGTTCGACGAAGACCATCACCTGCTTCATGTTGCCAGTTCCCCCTGATTGTCCCAACCCGCCAGCGCTGCCTGCTTGAGTGTGTCGGCCCTGCTGCTAAATGATGTGATCGGACTTCAACTCCTGCATCAGGCCATGGATGCCTGCTTCGGTGCACGGAATCTGCTTGATGTCGTTTACCGCCAGCACGACATTCTCTATCTTCTTCACCTTGGTGGGCGATCCTGCGAGCCCGCATATGGCCGGATCCACGCCGATGGAGTCCGCATTCCATTCGACGATGCGACTCAACATGTGCGTTTCTTCCGTTTCCAGATAGGAGACATCGTAGGAATCTCCGCGTACGTCCTTCTCGATGTTTTTGTACGCCATCACCAGCTTTGCTCTGGGTGATCTGGGTTGATTCGCCTCACCCGATACCGTCACCAGCAGGGGAAATCCGCTCCTCACCACCTCGTAACCGTTGGCGATAGCGCGTCTGACTGTCATCCGGTGCTCGTCGATGTCAACGACTTCGAGCAGGTTGGTGATCTGATTGATGTTCAGCTTTTCTGCCACCTGCGGCCCCACCTGCGCGGTATCGCCGTCGATCGCCTGCCGGCCGCAGAGGATCAGATCGTACTTACCGATCTTTTCGATAGCGTACTTCAACGTGTACGCAGTCGCGAGCGTATCAGCGCCGGCGAATTTTCGGTCCGAAATCAGGACGACATCGTCGGCCCCGCGGTAAAGGCATTCCTTCAACACTTCCGCTGCTTTGGCCGGACCCATCGTAATCGCCGTGATGTGGGCGTCGATCCGGTCCTTGATCTTCAGGGCTTCTTCGAGCGCGTTCAGGTCTTCGGGGTTGATGATCGCAGGCAGGGCGGCGCGATTCACTGTGCCGTCCGCCTTCATCGCTTCCTCGGTCACGTTATGGGTATCGGGCACTTGCTTGACCATAACGACTATCTGCAACGTCATAGATCCCCCGTGGTCGTTCCAGTACAAAGACAACGCCAGCCCGGCGGTGATGTCAACCAGACCCGGCGCAAACCTACCCCTATCCGCCCTTCTTCTCCAGATTCGCCTTGTTGATTTCTATCTTGTTGGCCGCCTTCAGGCTGGCAAGATAAGCGGCGTAGTCCTGCTGCGCCGTCTGCCGCGCCAACTGCTCGCGCATGTTTTTCTCTGCGGCCTCGTTCGCCGGCGCCGCTTCGATAACGCGTGAAATCCGGTACAAACCGTAGCCGCGGTCACGCAATTCGACGCCAAGATACGCCGGCAGTTTGCCGGTGCCGACGCGGAAGATAGCCTTCAGCGCGTCCGGGTGCACAACCGGTTTGCCCTCACGGCTGACGATCTTGGGTGCACTCCAGGCAATTCCAGTTTCTTTTCCATTCTGCACATCGGCATATTTCGCCGCGCCGCGCTGGTTCACCAATTTCATGCTCTCCTGCTGGATCAGTTTCTTCGTGATCTCGGCCTTGACTTCGTCCAGCGGCCGGACAGATGCGGGCTTGTGCTCGATCGCCCGCGCCACCAGCAGGGTGTCGCCGCCCGTATCGACGACCTCGGTATTGTGCTTGGTCTTGAGCGACTCGGGCGAGAACAGGGCATCCAGTATCTTCTGGTTGTTGAGCGCGCCGGCAGAGGCATCCGCCCTGCGCGCGATCCATCCTGACTGCTGCGCCTTGATTTTGAATTTTTCCGCTATGGGCTGCAGGGTGTCCGGCTGTTCGTAAGCAAGATTGGTAAAAGTCTCCGCGGCTTCCGCGAAGCGCTTGCCCAGGCGCTGCTTCTTCAATTCCTTCTCGATTTCCGCACGCATCGCCGGAAAGTCCTTGGCCGCCGCCGGCGCATTGATCAGGATATGGCTGGCCTGACGCTGCTCGGGCTCCGTACCTTTCGCCGGTTTGGCCCCGGTGACCTTGATGATATGGAATCCGAAGTCGGTCTCGACGATGCCGCTCATCTGCCCCGGTTTCAGCTTAAACACCGCCTCGTCGAACGGCTTGACCATTGCACCGCGGGCAAAGAAACCGAGGTCGCCGCCCGAGTCCTTGGAGCCAGGGTCCTGGGAATTCTGTTTCGCCAACTCCTCGAACTTTTCTGGCGCCGACTTCAACTGCGCGAGCAAGTCTTCAGCTTTCTTCCTCGCGACCGCCCGCACATCGAACTTTGAGCCAACGTTGGCGTCGTACCAGGCGCGCAGGTCGGTTTCGCTGACCGTCTCCAGCGCCGCCAAACTGGTGGCGTTGAGCACGACAAACTCGGCCCGCACCTGCTCCGCAAGCAGAAATTCGCTGGGATTCTTGTCGTAATAGGCGTTGACCGCTTCCGGCGCAAGCTTGACCTCCGCGGCGAACTGTTCGAAGGACAGCAGCATTTCCGAAACTTCCCGCTGCTGGCCCTGTATCGCCAGCATCCGTCCGACCTGATCCTTGGAGATCAGGCTGGATTCAGCCACCGCGCCGTTGAGCTGCTGCATCTCCACGTCCCGGCGCAGGCGGGCCTCGAACACGACGTCGCTCATTCCCTGCGCGCGCAGCAGCGAGTCATAGCGCGCCTTGGAAAATTTCCCGTTCTCCTGGAACGCCGGCAGTCCGGTGATGATTTCGCGCAGTTGCTGGTCCGTCACCACCAGATTGCTCTTGTACGCCTGCATCGCCAACAGTCGCTGCTGTATCAATCCGTCGAGAAGTTCGGCCCGCTGTTCCGGAGTATCGAGCAGCGCCGGATCGATCTTGCCACCGAGCATCGAGCGCAAGCGCTCCTGCTGATCACGCTGTGCCTGTGCGAATTCCTGCACCGTGATCTTCTGCCCGCCCACTTCGGCGATGTCCAGGGATGTGCTGGCCCCGCGCTGATACGACTCTATCCCCCAAAATGCGAATGGCAGCGTAATCAGGGCGAGAAGCACCTGGACCAGTCTCTTGTTGTTGCGAACTAGATCGAACATAAATTCTCAATAAAAGGATATGAAGCCGGGAACCGCTTTCACGTTGCCCGCCGCCCTTCGTTCATGCGCAGCGGTTCATAAAGCTAAAAAGGCGAACCCCTGTCTGGGTTCGCCTTTGTTTGTTGGCGGAGTGGACGGGACTCGAACCCGCGACCTCTGCCGTGACAGGGCAGCATTCTAACCAACTGAACTACCACTCCAGAAATACTGGTACAGCCTGGTGGGTGCTGAGAGGCTCGAACTCCCGACATTCGCCGTGTAAAGGCGACGCTCTACCAACTGAGCTAAGCACCCTCTTGAGCCGGGTCGCGCTCCGGCCCAAAAAGGGCGCTAGTTTAACGCATCTTTCAGTGCTTTGCCAGCGCGGAATTTCGGCACCCGCGCCGCTTTGATCTTGATGCTCGCCCCGGTGCGGGGATTGCGCCCGTTGCGCGCCGCGCGCTTACCAACGTAGAAGGTGCCGAATCCGACCAGCGTCACCATACCGCCTTTCTTCATTGCGGTCTTGATCGCGGTCACGGTTGCATCCAGCGCACGTCCGGCCGCCGCCTTGGAGATATCGGCAGACTTGGCAATCTGATCGATCATTTCGGATTTGTTCACCTTTCACTCTCCCTCTTCGAAAATTGAATCTGAAAGCAATGTGCCTATGGTATCACCGCAGGGCGCTCAGTGCGTGATGACACCGCTTACCGGCTGGCCATCGGCCGCCGGAGCGATCGGGGCGGCGTCTTCCTTTTTGTTCAGTGCCTCGGGACGGTGTTCCAGCGCCAGTTCCAGCACCTGGTCGATCCACTTCACCGGCATGATTTCAAGCTTGTTCTTGACGTTGTCCGGAATGTCGGCCAGGTCCTTCAGGTTCTCCTCAGGAATCAGAACCGTCTTGATGCCGCCACGATGGGCCGCCAGCAGTTTTTCCTTCAAGCCGCCAATCGGCAATACTTCGCCGCGCAGCGTGATCTCACCTGTCATCGCCACATCGGCGCGAACCGGAATGCCGGTCAGAATGGATACCATCGCAGTGCAGATGCCTATGCCTGCGCTCGGGCCATCCTTGGGCGTCGCGCCCTCGGGCAGGTGGATGTGCAGGTCTATCTTTTGGTAGAAATCCTCGGCCACACCCAATTTGGCGGAGCGGCTGCGCACCACGGTCAGCGCAGCCTGTATCGATTCCTGCATCACCTCGCCCAGTTTGCCGGTGGTGATGCTCTTGCCCTTGCCCGGCATGACCACGGCTTCGATCGTCAGCAGTTCTCCGCCAACCTCGGTCCAGGCGAGCCCGGTCACCTGTCCCAGCTGGTTTTTCTTTTCCGCGATGCCGAAGTTGTACTTGCGCACGCCCAGGAATTTGTCCAGGTTCTTCGCCGTAATCACGATCTTGCTGTCGCGGCTCTTGGTCACCAGTGTCTTCACTACCTTGCGGCAGACCTTGGAAATCTCGCGCTCCAGGCTGCGCACGCCCGCTTCCCGGCTGTAATAGCGGATGACGTCGCGGATGGCTGATTCAGTTACGGAAATCTCCTCGAGCTTGAGGCCGTTGTTCTTCAACTGTTTCGGCAGCAGATAGCGCATCGCTATGTGCACCTTCTCGTCCTCGGTATAGCCGGACAGCCGGATGACTTCCATGCGGTCGAGCAGTGCCGGCGGGATGTTGAGCGTATTTGCGGTGGCGACGAACATCACTTCGGACAGATCGTATTCGACCTCGGCGTAGTGATCCACGAACGTGTGATTCTGCTCGGGGTCCAGGACCTCGAGCAGCGCCGATGACGGGTCGCCGCGGAAATCCATGCCCAGTTTGTCCACCTCGTCCAGCAGGAACAGCGGATTGCGCACACCGACCTTGGCCATGTTCTGCAGAATCTTGCCCGGCATGGAGCCGATGTAGGTCCTGCGGTGGCCGCGAATCTCCGCCTCGTCACGCACACCGCCCAGGGACATGCGCACGAACTTGCGGTTGGTGGCTTTCGCGATGGACTGCCCCAGCGAAGTCTTGCCCACGCCCGGCGCGCCGACCAGGCACAGAATCGGTGCCTTGACCTTGTCCACGCGGCTTTGTACCGCGAGATATTCGACTATGCGTTCTTTTACCTTCTCCAACCCGTAGTGATCTGAGTCCAGGCTCCTCTCGGCCGCGCCGATGTCCTTGGAAATCTTGCTGCGCTTTTTCCAAGGCAGCCCGACCAGGATGTCGATGTAATTGCGCACCACGGTGGCTTCTGCCGACATGGGCGACATCAGCCGCAACTTCTTCAGTTCGGCCTCGGCCTTGACGCGCGCGTCCTTGGGCATGCGCGCCGCCTTGATCTTCTTCTCGAACTCGTCCAGGTCGGCGCCGTCTTCGCCCTCGCCCAGTTCCTTCTGGATGGCCTTGACCTGCTCGTTCAGGTAATACTCGCGCTGGCTCTTCTCCATCTGGCGCTTGACGCGGCCCCGAATGCGCTTCTCCACCTGCAGGATATCGATCTCGGTTTCCAGTTGTCCGAGCAGATGTTCCAGGCGCAACTTGACGTCGAACATTTCCAGCACCTGCTGCTTCTGCTCCAGCTTCAGCGGCAGATGCGCAGCCACGGTGTCCGCGAGGCGCCCCGCTTCCTCGATGCCGCCGAGCGAAGTCAGTATTTCAGGCGGAATCTTCTTGTTCAGCTTCACGTACTGGTCGAACTGGGTCACCAGCGCACGGCGCATGGCCTCGACTTCGTTGTTGTCGCTCGCATCCGCGGGCACCGGTCGCGCCACGGCGGTGTAATGGCTGCGCTGGTCCTCGATTTCCTTGATCACCGCGCGCTGGCTGCCTTCGACCAGCACTTTTACCGTGCCGTCGGGAAGCTTCAGCATCTGCAGGATGTTGGCGATGCAGCCGATCTGGTACATGTCGTCGGCGGCTGGCTCATCCTTGGCCGCGGATTTTTGCGCGGCGAGCATGATGCTTTTTCCGGCTTCCATGGCGATTTCCATCGCCTTGATCGACTTCGGGCGGCCGACGAAAAGCGGGATCACCATGTGCGGAAAGACGACCACGTCCCGCAGCGGCAGCAGCGGGAACTGGGTCAGGTCGGAGGAGTATTCAATGGACGACATGGCGGAACCTCAAAGGGGCATTAACTGATGAGATGGGGGCGGGGGGCGCAAGTTCAACCCCGCCTGCCTTCTCAGGAAAGAGAACCTGCGACCTTGGGCGGGTCGGAGTAAATAAGGAGGGGCTTGCCCTCGCCCTGGACCGTCGGCTCGTCGATCACCACCTTGCTGACGTTTTCCATGGTCGGCAGTTCGTACATGATGTCGAGCAGCACCTGCTCGATGATCGAGCGCAGGCCGCGGGCACCGGTCTTGCGCGCAAGCGCTTTCTGCGCGATCGCGGACAGCGCCGTCGGCCGCATTTCGAGTTCGGCGCCTTCCATGCTGAACAGCTTCTGGTACTGCTTCATCAGCGCGTTCTTCGGCTGGGTCAGAATCTGCATCAGCGCCGCCTCGTCCAGTTCTTCCAGAGTGGCGATCACGGGCATGCGCCCGACGAACTCTGGAATCAGGCCGAACTTGATCAGATCCTCCGGCTCCACCCCGCGCAGCACCGCTGTGATGTCCTTGCTGTCCTTGAGGCTGCGCACCTCCGCGCCGAAACCGATGCCGCTCTTTTCCGAGCGATTGCGGATGATCTTCTCCAGCCCGTCGAAGGCTCCGCCGCAGACGAACAGGATGTTGGTCGTGTCCACCTGTACGAAATCCTGGTTCGGGTGCTTCCTGCCGCCCTGCGGCGGCACCGATGCAATGGTGCCTTCTATCAGCTTCAGCAACGCCTGCTGCACGCCTTCGCCGGAAACGTCGCGCGTGATCGACGGGTTGTCCGATTTCCTCGAAATCTTGTCGATCTCGTCGATATAGACGATGCCGCGCTTGGCCTTGTCCACGTCGTAGTCGCAGTTCTGCAGCAGCTTCTGGATGATGTTCTCGACGTCCTCGCCGACGTAACCCGCTTCGGTCAGGGTGGTCGCGTCGGCGATGACGAAGGGAACGTTAAGCAACCGCGCCAGCGTTTGCGCCAGCAGCGTCTTGCCCGAGCCCGTGGGTCCGATCAGCAGAATGTTCGACTTCGCCAGTTCGACTTCGTCGTTCTTGGTCAGGTGCTTGAGGCGCTTGTAGTGGTTATAGACCGCCACCGACAGGATTCTCTTCGCCATCTTCTGGCCGATGACGTACTCGTCCAGGATGTCGCAGATCTCCTTCGGCGTAGGCAGGTCGGACTTGCCCGTCTTGCCGCTCTTGTCGGTGCTGGTTTCTTCGCGGATGATATCGTTGCACAGCTCGATGCATTCGTCGCAGATGAATACCGAAGGCCCGGCGATAAGCTTCCTCACCTCATGCTGGCTCTTGCCGCAGAAGGAGCAGTACAGGAGCTTTTCACCGGAATTCTTTTCGGTCATTTAAACCTCATTTTTGGGCGTCGGCGCGATTGCTCAGCACATTGTCCACCAAACCGTATTTCACCGCCTCCTCGGCCGACATGAAATTGTCCCTGTCGGTGTCGTTCGCGATGGTCTCCACGCTCTGGCCCGTATGCTGTGCCAGCATCGCGTTCAGGCGGGAGCGCAAATACAGAATTTCCTTCGCATGAATTTCGATATCCGACGCCTGCCCCTGGAAACCGCCCATGGGTTGATGGATCATGATGCGCGAATTCGGAAGACAGAAACGCTTGCCCTTCGCGCCTGCGGCGAGCAGAAACGAACCCATGCTGGCGGCCTGCCCGACGCACAAGGTGCTGACGTCGGGCTTGATGAGCTGCATGGTGTCGTAGATCGCCAGCCCTGCGGAAACGGAACCGCCGGGCGAGTTGATGTAAAAGGAAATGTCCTTGTCCGGATTTTCCGACTCGAGGAACAACAGCTGGGCGACGATCAGGTTGGCCGTCATTTCGTTCACGACGCCAACCAGAAACACCACCCGCTCCTTCAGCAGGCGCGAGTAGATGTCGTACGCGCGTTCGCCACGGCCGCTCTGCTCGATGACCATGGGTACCAGGCCCAAGCCCTGCGGTTCGTCACGCTGCGCCTGCGCGCCCGTCCATCCGGCCGCGTTAGCCATCCAACCCGGCTGCATCACTTTGTCGTCTCCTTAGGGCTGGCACAACGCAAAATTTCGTCGTGTCGGCGACCCCCGGCATTTGCTTCGGTCGCATCCCCGCTCCGCCGAGCGCCTGCTTGGTCACTCATGCCGATTTCCCCATGAATTCATCGAAGTCCACCGCTTTGTCCTCGACCTTGGCATTCTTGAGAACCCAGGAGACGACATTATCCTCCAACACCAGGCTTTCCATCTCGGACAGGCGCTGAGGCTGCGAATAGAGCCATTTTACCACTTCGTCGGGATGCTCGTAGCTCTCTGCCTGCTCCTCGACCATCGCCCGCACCTGATCCGGCTTGGCCGCAAGATCGTGCACTTTCACCAGTTCGGCCATGATCAAACCGAGCGAAACGCGGCGCCGGGCCTGCTCTTCGAACATTTCAGGATTGAGTGGCAACTGATCCATCTTCACGCCGCGTGATTCCAGGTCTGCGCGCGTGGACTGCACCAAGCGCTGCGTTTCCATTTCGATCAACGCTTTGGGAACATCGATCTTGGTCGTGTCCAGCAGCACCTGCATGACTTTGTTCTTGACGTCATTCTGCGCACGCTTCTTCACTTCGCGCTCGATATTGGCCTTGATCTCCGAACGCATTTTCGCCAGGTCGCCGTCCGCCACGCCCAGCAATTTGGCGAACTCGGCGTCCACTTCGGGCAAATGCGGTTCCTCCACCAGTTTGGCCGTGAGTTCGAAGCTGGCCGTCTTGCCCGCAACGTCTTTGCCGTGATAATCGGCGGGGAAGGTCAAATTGAATGTTCTCGACGCGCCGGCCGCCAGTCCGATCGCATTGGTTTCGAATTCGGGCAGCATTTTCTTCTCGCCCAGAACGAATACGAAATCGCTGGCCTTTCCGCCCGCGAACTCGACGTCGTCGATCTTGCCCAGGAAATCGGCGGTGACGCGATCACCTGCCCCCGCCGGCCGCTCGACCTGATGGAAATGCTGGCGCTGCTTGCGCAGAATCTGCAGGGTCTTGTCAACTTCGGCATCGCCCACGCCTAGCGCCGGGCGCTCTATCCGGCTTTCGCCGACGTTACCCAGCACGACATCGGGATAGACCTCGAAGGTGGCGCTGAACTCTATGCTCTTGGCGTCTGCCTCGCCCGGCTTGGGCTCAATGCGGGGGTAGCCGGCCACTCTCAGGTTTTGCTCGCGCACGGCGTCGCCGAACGACTTCTGCACGGCGTCGCCTATGACTTCGGAGCGAACCTGCGGCCCGTATTGCTGTGTGATCAGCTTCAGCGGCACCTTGCCCGGGCGAAAGCCCGCCATGCGCACGGTGCGGGAGAGCTTTTTCAGCCGCTCGTCTACTTGTTTCTCAATTTCATCAACCGGCACGGCCATATTCAGGCGGCGCTCGAGCTGGCCCAGATTCTCCAAACTTGTCTGCATCAAAATCCCTCAAAGTCCATAAAAAACCGGGGAATCGAAAGGAGAGGACTCCTTTTCATCGCCCACTCTTAAAGCGCATTACAAATCGAGGGGACACGTACCCTCGTGCTCCCCGACGTCAGGGCCATTTCGGCAATTCTGAAATGGCCTGTTTCTCTACTGCTCGGCATGGTGCCCAGGAAGGGACTCGAACCCCCACACCTTGCGGCGGCAGGACCTAAACCTGCTGCGTCTACCAATTTCGCCACCTGGGCGCTTCACAGCCGGGATATCGTCGGAACAAGCGCGCGTATCTGTAACTTCAATCCTGCGCTTCCGTCGATTCCACCACCCCAGCGCAGGTGCAATTTTACGCGAAATCCCCCTATACTGTCAGCCCAAATTCCCAAGAATTTCAAGCGAATGTCCGCGGGCTGCCACGAAAATTTCCCTGTCGTCTCGGCGCTCTTGCCGCGACCAGGCTATATTTGCATTTTCGCTGGTTTCTACCATGAGCGAGGCCGTGTCCGGTCTCCGGAGCGTGCTTGACTCCCGAAGAGTATTGCCGGGAAAAGGCAGCACGGATCGGCTCGAGCCTCTACTACTCTTTCCTCTTTCTGCAGCCTGAGCGCCGCCGCGCGATCACGGCGCTCTACGCCCTCTGCCGCGAGATGGATGACGTCGTCGCCGAATGCACCGATGCCGGCGTCGCGCACACCAAGCTCGCCTGGTGGCGACGGGAACTGGGCCGGCTTTACGCGGGCGAGCCGCAGCATCCGGTGTCGCGCGCACTGCAGCCGGCGATTGAATCCTTCGGCATCAAGCATGAGTGTCTGACCGAAATCATCAACGGTGCGGAATTGGACTTGAGCCAGAGCCGCTACCTCGATTTTGCAGCACTGGAACGCTACTGCCATCACGCCGCCGGCGCGGTGGGCGTGCTCGCGGCGCCCATCTTCGGCTACAGCGACGAGCGCACTCTCGCTTACGCCCACAGGCTGGATATCGCTTTTCAGCTCACCGAGATCATCCGCAACGCGGGCGAGGACAGCCGCAGGGGGCGCATCTACCTCCCCCTCGACGAACTGCAGCAGTTCGGAGTCAGCGCGGCCGATGTCCTGCATGCGCGCCAGAGCGCAGCCTTCGTGCACCTGATTGAATTTCAGATCGAGCGTGCCGAACGCTATTACGTTTCAGCGCTCGAACAACTGCCCGACGCGGACCGCAGGGCACAGCGACCGTGCCTCATCATGGCGGCGATCTATCGCGCGCTGATGAGTGAAATAAGGGCTGACGGCTGCAGGGTACTCACCCATCGCACGACGTTGACGCCCCTGCGCAAGTTCTGGATCGCATGGAAGACCTGGATCACTGCTTGAACGCCACTGCCATTGTTGCAGACCTTGTGCGACGGCGTTAGCGCAGGCGCGCGATCGCGTCCTCTACCCTGTCGCAGGCAACGATCTCAAGGCCGCTGATCGCCTGTCTGGGCATATTTGCTTTGGGAATGATCGCCTGGGTGAAGCCTAGTTTGGCCGCCTCGCGCAGGCGTTCCTGCCCGCGAGGCGCCGGACGGATCTCACCAGCCAGACCGACCTCCCCGAACACCACCAGCTTCTGCGGCAGCGGTTTCGCGCGCAGCGAAGATACCACGGCAAGCAGCACCGCCAGATCGGCGGCAGGTTCAGTTATTTTCACCCCGCCTACCGCATTGACGAAGACATCCTGGTCGAAACACGCAATGCCGGCGTGACGGTGCAATACGGCGAGCAGCATCGCCAGTCGGTTCTGCTCCAGCCCCACCGACAGCCGGCGCGGGTTGGGGGCGTGCGCCGCGTCCACCAGCGCCTGGATCTCCACCAGCAAAGGCCGCGTGCCCTCCTGCGTCACCAGCACGCACGAACCCGGAACTTCGCCGTCGTGCTGCGACAGAAACAGAGCGGAGGGATTGGACACGCCCTTCAATCCCTTGTCGGTCATGGCGAACACACCGAGTTCATTCACCGCGCCGAAGCGATTCTTGAAAGCGCGGATCAGCCGAAAGCTCTGGTGTGTGTCACCCTCGAAGTACAGCACCGTATCCACGATATGTTCCAGCACGCGCGGCCCGGCGAGAGCACCCTCCTTGGTCACGTGACCGATGAAAACGATCGTGGTGCCGGTTTGTTTCGCCAGGCGCGTCAGTTGCGCCGCACACTCCCTCACCTGCGCCACCGATCCGGGAGCCGAAGAAAGCGCGTCCGAATACAGCGTCTGGATCGAGTCGATCACGACGAATTCCGGCCTTGCGTCGGCCAGCACGGTCTGGATTCTTTCGAGGTTGATTTCGGCCAGCAGTGCCAGGCCTCCGGAATCGAGGCCGAGCCGGGTGGCGCGCAGCGCCACCTGTTCGGCCGACTCCTCGCCGCTGACATAGACCGCCAGATGTTCCCTGCTCATGGCCGCCAGCGCCTGCAGCAGCAGCGTCGATTTGCCGATGCCGGGATCCCCGCCTATCAGCACCACCTGTCCGGCGACCAAACCGCCGCCGAGCACGCGGTCGAATTCGCCCACCCCGGTCGGCACCCGCGGCGCTTCGCGCGCGCTGACCTCGGCCAGCTTCTGCAATTTCGAAGAACTCGCCACGCTCTTGTAGCGATGCGTCGAAGCTGCCTCGGCAGCGGTCTCCACCAGCGTGTTCCAAGCACTGCAGCTCGGACACTGGCCTTGCCATTTGGGTGCAGTGCCACCGCACTCGGTGCAGGTATAGACGGATTTTGCCTTGGCCACGATTACTCGACTTCCACTTGCGGCACGCGCGCCGCCAATGCACACAACAATTCGTAGCCGACCGTACCCGCACAGGTGGCGACCTCGTCCACCGACAAACCGTCGCCCCACAAGGTCACCGCACTGCCGACCCGCGCCTCTGGAATCGCGCTCACGTCGACGCAAAGCATGTCCATCGATATGCGGCCCACGGTGGCAGTGCGTTTTCCGGCAACGACGACGGGCGTGCTTCGATCGGAGAACCCGGGCGCATGGCGCGGATATCCGTCCGCATAACCGCATGCGACGACGCCGACCCGCATCGCACTGCGCGCTTCGAAGGTGCCGCCATATCCCACGCGATCCCCTGGTTTCAGGTCCTGAAGCGCGATGATTTCGCTGGCCAGCGTCATCACAGGCAGCAACTCCAGCCGTTCGGCGCTGCTGTCGGCGAATGGCGACGAGCCATAGAGCATGATCCCCGGCCGCACCCAGTCTGCATGAGTTTCGGGGTAACGCAGCACGGCGGCGGAATTCGCGAGCGTCGCCTCGCCCGCAAGTCTCGCGGTCCACTCCCTGAACCGCGCCAGCTGCGCGGCGATCCCCGCTGCGCCGTCGGCGTCCGCGAAATGCGTCATCAGCGAAA
>JAPLRD010000187.1:0-20266 GCA_026399375.1 Pseudomonadota bacterium | reverse complement strand
CGTCATCAGCGAAATGGCCCCGACCTTCCCGCTCGCCTCTAGCCGGCTGTAGGCCGTGCGCGCCTGCTTTCCGACGAATCCCAATCGATTCATCCCGGTGTTGATCTTGAGGAGCACCGGAATCTGCGACGACAGACGCGCGTGCTCGAGCATCAGTATCTGTTCCAGATCGTGCACCGCCGCCGTCAGGCCATAGCGATCCGCCACGGCGAGATCCGCCGGCTGGAACACGCCCTCCAGCAGCAGGATAGGCTTGGAAATTCCTGCATCGCGCAAGCGCACGGCGTCGTTCAGATCCAGCAGCGCAATGCCGTCCGCGTCGGCCAGCGCCTGGACCGAGCGCACCAGTCCGTGCCCGTAAGCATTGGCTTTCACCACCGCCCAGATCTTCGATTGCGGCGCCCTGCGGCGAGCCACCGAGAGATTGTGGCGCAACGCGGAAAGCCTGACCGTGGCTCGAATCGGACGCGGCATCTAATTCGCCGTTTGCCCAAGACAGCGCGGCAGACAACGCGCAATCCGCTCCGTCCGCCAATCACGCCGCTCGCTTCGCAACTTCATATCGCTGTCCGCTCCTACAATCGTTTCCTGTATTATCCGGCCTTATTGAATCACATATCGCATTCCGAGAACAGTTGATCGCAACCCTCCATTTTTTCGCACATCGTCGATGAATCGCGGTTTCTACACCGTGATGGCAGCGCAGTTCTTTTCGTCCCTGGCGGACAATGCGCTGCTCATCGCAGCGATTGCGCTGCTGGTCGAACTGCACGGTCCGGCGTGGATGACGCCGCTGCTCAAGTTCTTCTTTACCGTGTCCTACGTGGTGCTGGCCGCCTTCGTCGGCGCGTTCGCCGACTCCCTGCCGAAAGGCAAGGTGATGTTCATCACCAATA
The DNA here is from genome assembly GCA_026399375.1 of Pseudomonadota bacterium. GTDB lineage: Bacteria > Pseudomonadota > Gammaproteobacteria > Burkholderiales > SG8-39 > 2-12-FULL-64-23. Next base: position 19,370 of record JAPLRD010000187.1, on the reverse strand, counting down.
CCATCAAGATTTCCGGCTGCGCGCTCATGTTCTTTTACGACGCGTTCGCGCTGCTGGGGATCAGTACGCATTTCGTCGTCCTCGCCTCCTACGCGGTGGTCGGACTCGGAGCGGCAGCCTATTCACCGGCCAAGTACGGCATCCTCACTGAAATGCTGCCGCCGCAGAAACTGGTGGTCGCCAACGGCTGGATCGAAGGACTGACGGTCGCATCCATCATCATCGGCACCATGCTCGGCGGAGCCCTGGTGAACCCGCGCGTATCGGCTCTGCTGCTCTCGGTCGACATTCCGCACATCGATACCGGCATCGACACGGGCCCCGAGGCCGCAATACTGGTGATATCGGTGTTCTACCTGATCGCGGCGGTCTTCAATCTCCGCATTCCGGACACAGGCGCCAAGTATCCTGAGCAGACCCGCAACCCGGTCATCATGGTCAAGGATTTCGTCGAGTGCTTCGTCGTCCTGTGGCGCGACAAGCTGGGGCAGATCTCGCTGGCCGTCACCACGCTGTTCTGGGGTGCCGGGGCCACGCTGCAGTTCATCGTGCTCCGCTGGGCGGAGCACCAGCTGCACATGCCACTGAGCCAGGGTGCGATACTGCAGGGCATCGTCGCGGTAGGCGTCGCGCTGGGCGCTGTGATCGCGGGACGCACGGTGCCGTTGAAGAAATCGCTTCAGGTGCTGCCTGTCGGAGCGGCCATGGGTTTTGCGGTCATGGCCCTGATATTCGTCACATGGATGCCGCTGGTTTATTTCCTGATCGTTCTCGTCGGCGCACTGGCGGGTTTCTTCGTCGTGCCGATGAACGCACTGCTGCAGCATCGCGGGCACGTGCTGCTGTCTGCCGGGCATTCGATCGCCGTGCAGAATTTCAACGAAAACCTGAACATCCTGCTGATGCTCGCGCTATACGCGCTGATGATCCACGCCAATTTCGCGATCAACACGATCATCGTCCTGTTCGGCGTGTTCGTCTGCCTCACCATGATGATGGTGATCAGACTGCACAAGTACAATCAAAGCCGGGCGGACTCCTTGCATCTGATAGGCATCGAGAAGCACTAGGTACTGCAGCGGGTACTGCAGCGCACTACTGGACTTCCTTGGTTATTTCGATCACCAGGCCTGTGGTGCCGGGACGTACCGGCCCGTGCCGCAACCACGACCTGGGCAAAATCGGAAAGCTTCGCAGACTGGCTCATCGCCATCGAATCGTCGAACGAAAAGGTCATCGGCAATTCTTTCACCTTGACACGAACAGCCGCGAGCGGCATGCGCGAGCCCTCTGCCGGCCGTGCCAGCACGAACACCGTGTCGTCCGGCCTGGCGCGCGCGGCGAGCGCGGGCGCGAGCTTGATGGTTCCGCTTAGCGTAGAGGACTTGCCGCCTGCGGCTGCCGGATTTGCCGCCTTGGCTGCATCGGCCGGCTTGTCCTGCTTGAGCGCGACCACGGATTTCGCCGCGCCGCCGAGCTTGCTCTGCGCTTCCTGAATGCTGGAGCGCACCGATTTTTCCATCTCCGAGTCGGGTGGCAGCATGGGCAGAATCCGGCTCCAATAATCGATCGCCTTGGCGTAATCGCCTTTTTCGAAACCCACGGTACCGGCAAGCGCCAGCGCCTTGACATTGTTGCCGTCCGCTTTCAGCGCGCGCTGAATTAACTCTTCCGGCTTACCCTGCAGGCGCTGCCCCTGCGCCATGGCGAGGGTATCGGCGTAGTCTGCGAGCAGTTGCGCGTCCTTCGGTAACAGGGCCTCTGCCTTGGCAAATGCCGCCGCAGCGTCGCTCCAGCGGCCGATTGCACCATAGGAACGCGCGAGCATGACCCAACCTTCGACGTCGCCCGGATTCGATTCCATGCGCTGAGCCAGGCGCGCGAGCATGCCTTCCATCTGCTCCGGCGAAAGCTCGTGCGGCGCGCCCTGCTGCGCGCTTGCCTGGCGCTTGACCGGCTCGAGTGCACCCGGATTGCCCACAGCCAGATACAGCAAGACTGAAACCAGGGGCACCGTGACGGCCACGGCGATCACTGCCGCCAGGGAGCGCTTGGCTACCGCGGGCGCTCCCGCTGCCGGCCCGCTCACGTCCTCCAGCAATCCGCGCTGCAGATCGGCCTTGGCCGTCTCCCATTGCGCCTTGTCCAGGGTGCCGGCGGCAAGATCTGCGTCGAGTTCAGCGAGTTGATCCCGGAATACCGCCAGATTGGACGCGGCGCGCGACACCGGCGATGCCTCGCCTGTGCGATTGCGCAGCAGGGGCGGCAGCAGGAACGCGAGCACCAGAGCGATCAGCAATACCGCCATTAACCAGAACAACGTCATTGCTTCTCCTCGGGTGTATTGAGCAGCGCCTTCACGCGCGCCTGGTCCGCTTCGCTGAGCGGTTGTTCGGGTACGTCAGTTCGCCGCCGCCGAAGATAATAGAACAGGCCCGCCAGCGCGCCGACAAGCACCACGAACGGCCCGAACCACAACGGCATCGTCGTCGCCTTGACCGGCGGGCGGTAGAGCACGAAATCGCCGTAGCGCGCGACCATGTAATCGACGATCTGCTTCTCGCCCATTCCCGCCTTCATCTTTTCGCGGATCTGGTTCTTCAGGTCGACCGCGAGCTCGGCATGCGAATCGGCGAGCGACTGGTTCTGACACACGAGGCAGCGCAACTCCTCCGCCAGCGCCATGGCGCGCTTCTCCAGTGCCGGGTCTTCCGCCACCGGGGGCGCGTCCTTTGCAATCACCGACGCGACGAGGAAGAGCCCGAGCAATACAGCAAGAAAATTACGCATTGCCATTCAACTCCTTCACCAGCGGCAGGATTTTGTCGCGCACGATGCGCTTGTATCGGATTACGCCGGCCTTGTCGATGACATAGGTCTCCGGCACGCCGTACACGCCGTAGTCGATGCCGATGCGGCCGTCACGGTCGTAGGCGGATAGCTGGTAGGGATTACCCAATTTGTTCAGCCAATTGATGCCGTCGGCGCGCTCGTCCTTGTAGTTGAGCCCGAATACCGGAATCGCGCCGCCGCGCGCCAGCGCAAGAATGGTCTGATGCTCCTCGCGGCAGGCGACGCACCATGAAGCCCATACGTTCAGCATCCACACCTTGCCCAGCATGTCTTTCTGCGAAAATGTCTTGGCCGGATCGTGCAACTGCTGCAATTCGAACGGCGGTGCGGGCTTGTTGATCAGCGGCGACGGCACTTCGCGCGGGTCCAGCGTCAGACCAATACCGAGAAATACCACCATCACGGCGAATATCGCCAGCGGAATGAGGAAACGGGCGCGCAACATGGCTCACCCCGCCGCAGAAGGTTGCGGACCGAGACCGCGGACGGTCGCTGCCTGCGCCGCGCGCGCCTTGACGCGATAGCGCCGGTCGAACGCAGCCAGGAATCCTCCGATGCCCATCATCAGGCAGCCGCCCCAGATCCAGCCGATGAACGGCTTGTGATAAAGGCGCACGATCCAGGTCGTGGGCCCCAGGGGCTCCCCCATCGCCACGTACAAGTGGCGCAGAATACCGACGTCGATCGCGGCCTCGGTCATGGGCATGTTCTGCACGGTGTAGATCCGCTTCTCCGAATTCAGCGTCGCCACCGGTTCAGATCCACGCGTCACCTCGATGGTGCCCCTGGTCGCGACGTAGTTCGGTCCCTTGACTTCGTTTACTCCGGCGAAACGGAACGTGTAGCCGGCCATCTGCGACGTATCGCCCACCTCCATGCGCAGATCGGTTTCGGTCTCGTACCCCTTTACCAGGGTGACGCCGACGATAAAGACCGCGACTCCGATGTGGGCGAGCAGCATGCCGTAATAACTGCCGGTCAGCTGCGTCAGCCGAGTTCCCAGGCGCTCAGTCGAAATCCGGCCCAGCTGCCCTTTGAAATGAACCAGGGTGGAAGTGACGATCCACGCCGCCAGCAGCAGGCCGAAGGAGACCATGGTGCTCCAGCCGCCCATGACGAACGGAATGACTACCGCCGTGACAAGACTAACAGCAAACGCCCAGCGCAGGCGCACGGCAAGCTCAGGCGCGCTGGCCTGCTTCCAGCGTGCAAGCGGGCCCACGCCCATCAGGAACAGCGCCGGCGCCATCAGGGGCACGAACACGGTCTCGAAATACGGCGGGCCTACCGAAATCTTGCCCAACCCGAGGGCATCGAGCACCAGCGGATAGAGCGTGCCCAGCAAAACGGCGCCGCAAGCGACCAGCAGCAGCGCGTTGTTGGTCAGCAACATCGACTCGCGCGAAACCAGCGCGAAGCGCCCGCCCAAACCGACTTTGGATGCGCGCCATGCGAACAGCACCAGCGAGGACCCGACCACCACGGCGAGGAAGCCGAGGATGAATATGCCCCGCTTGGGATCGGTGGCGAACGCATGCACGGAGGTCAGCACGCCGGAGCGCACGAGGAAAGTGCCGAGCAGGCTGAGAGAGAAAGCCAGAATGGCCAGGAACACGGTCCATATCCTGAACGCGCCGCGCTTTTCCGTCACGGCCAGCGAATGGATCAGCGCCGTACCGACCAACCAGGGCATGAAGGACGCGTTCTCCACCGGGTCCCAGAACCACCAGCCGCCCCAGCCGAGTTCGTAATAGGCCCACCAGCTTCCGAGCGCGATGCCCAGCGTGAGAAAAGCCCAGGCGACCGTGGTCCACGGACGCGACCAGCGCGCCCATGTGGCATCGAGCCGGCCGTCGATCAGGGCCGCCATCGAAAACGCGAACGCCACGGAGAAACCGACGTAGCCCATGTAAAGCATGGGCGGATGAAACACCATGCCCGGATCCTGCAGCAGCGGGTTGAGGTCGCGCCCGTCAGCAGCGGCGGGCAGCAACCGTTCGAACGGATTCGATGCAAACAGCATGAAGGCAAAGAAGCCGACGCTCACCAGGCCCATAATGCCCAGTACCCGCGCCATCATCTCCTCGGGCAGCGTGCGGCTGAAAATGCTCACCGCCGACATCCACAGTCCCAGCATCAGCGTCCACAACAGGAGTGATCCTTCGTGGCCGCCCCAGACTCCGGCGATCTGGTACGCGACCGGCAATTTAGAATTGGAGTGGTCGGCCACGTATTTCACCGAGAAATCGTTGGTCACGAAAGCATAGGTGAGACAGCCGAAAGCGATCACCACCAGCAGCAGCAACAGCAGCGCTGAAGGCCGCGCCATCGCCATCCAGGCGCGATTGCCGAGCTGCGCGCCGGCCAGTGGCAGAACCCCCTGCGCCAGTGCCACGCACAGCGCGAGGATCAGTGCGAAATGCCCGATTTCCGGAATCATCGCGTCACCTGCGCCGGCGGTTGCACCACGGTTTGCGCAGTCTTGGCGCCCGCCTTGTCGATCGCATCCTGCGCGGCCGGCGGCATATAGTTTTCGTCGTGCTTGGCCAGCACTTCTTCGGCGCGGAACAGGCCGTCCGTGCCCAGGCGGCCCTGAGTCACCACGCCTTTGCCTTCACGGAACAGGTCGGGCAGTATGCCCTTGTAGAGTACGGGCAGGCTTTTTGCCGTATCGGTCACCACGAATTGCACGGTCACGCCGTCGGCCTCGCGCTTGACGCTGCCCACTTCCACCAGGCCGCCGATGCGAAAACTCTTGCCCACCGGCGCTTCGTTCGCCGCGACCTGGCTGGGCGTGAAGAAGAACACCAGATTCTTCTGGAACGCGGAAAGCACCAGTGTGGCGGAGAGCGCCAGACCGGCGACGCCGACCCCGATCAGGACAAAACGCTTATGCCTTGGCTTCATGATTCTTCCCCCGTGCTGCGTAATATTTCGTGAGACTTTCGACCACACCGCGCCGGCGCATGAGCAGGGCGACAATCTCCCCGATCATCACCACCAGGGTCACCGCATAGGATCCCCATACGTACAGCCCGTAACCGCCCATCGCCCAGAAATGGGACCAACTCTGCCAGTTCATTTTCTTTCACCTATTTCCGCCATCACCCATTCGGTATGCCGCTCGCGCTCCAGGATCACGCACCGCACCCGCGACAACGCGGTGGCGATGCTGTACATCCAGAAGCCCAGCGCCATGACGATCATGCCGGCGAACATGGTCATCGCCATGGTCGGTGCACTTTTCATGCTCACCGAGGAGCCCTGATGCAGGGTGCTCCACCATTTCACCGAAAAATAGATGATCGGTACGTTGATCACCCCGACGAGCGCGAGCACCGCGCCCGCTTTGTCGGCACGGCGCTGATCGTCGATCGCAGCCTGCAGGGCCATGAATCCTATGTACAGAAAAAGCAGTATAAGTTCCGAAGTCAGGCGCGCGTCCCAGACCCACCACGTACCCCAGGTCGGCTTGCCCCACAGCGCTCCGGTCCACAGCGCGATGAAGGTGAACAACGCTCCGGTGGGTGCGAGCGCCGTGGCCCACATCGAGGACAGGCGCGTATTGAACACCAGCCCGACTCCGCACCAGAATCCCATCACCAGGTAAATGAACATCGACATCCAGGCCGACGGAACATGGATGAAAATGATGCGGTAGGACTCGCCCTGCTGCGCGTCCGTAGGCGCAATGAAGAAACCGATATACAGGCCAACTACGCAAAAAATGACGGCAAGCGCGGAAAACCAGGGCTGCAAGCGCCCCGCCAGCCCGTAGAACGTCTGGGGCGAGGAGAAATAGAACCAGCTGACTCGTTTCGATTTGCTCATTGCATTCTCATTCCATTGCGATGCGCAGGGCCGCCGCGCTGGCCCAGGGCGCGAGCACCAGCGCCAGCGCCAGAAAACCGCCGAGCAGCATCAGGTGCGGTTCGGCCCCCAGGCCGGCCGCGACCGCGCCGACCGAGCCGGCGCCGAAGATCAGCACCGGAACGTAAAGCGGCAGCACCAAGAGCGCAACCAGTGCGCCGCTGCCGCGCACCCCCAGTGTCAGCGCCGCGCCCACCGAGCCCACCAGGCTGAGTACGGGCGTACCGATCAGGAGAGACAGGCAGAGCACCGCCAGCGCATCGCCGGGAAGATCGAACTGCAGGCCCAGCAGCGGCGCCATCAGCACCAGGGGAAGCCCCGACACCAACCAGTGCGATATCACCTTGCCCATCACCAGGATGACCAGGGGTTCGCCGGCAAGCAGCATCTGCTCCAGCGTTCCGTCCTGATGGACGGGCGCAAACAAGCGCGCCAGCGACAGCATGCAGGCGAGCAATGCCGCCACCCACAGCACGCCCGGCGCCATGTTGCGCAGTTGCGCCGCTTCCGGACCGACACCGAGCGGAAACAGGCTCACCACGATAATGAAGAACACCAGAGCATTGACGACGTCGCCCCTGCGCCGAAAAACGAGCAGCAGGTCGCGTCGAATCACCCATCCCAGCGTCCTGATCATGCGGCCAACAACGCCGCAGTGTGCAAATCGAGGTCGACGCGCAGCACCGCATGCGTGACCACCTGCACCTCCTGGTGCGTGGTCAGCACGACCATGCCGCCGGAGGCGATATGCGCCGCCAGCAGGCGCTCCAATTCCGCCACCGCGGTCACATCCAGAGCGGAAAACGGCTCATCCAAAATCCACAGGGGCACCTTCGGCGAAAGGGCCAGCCGCGCCAGCGCCACGCGGCGCCGCTGCCCCTGCGAAAGCACTTTCGCCGGCAGTTCCGCGCAATGCGCGATACCGAAGCGGTCCAGCCCGGCCAGCGCGTGGTCGAGGTCGGCTGGCACCCCTCCCAGCGCTGCGCCGAAGCGCAGATTTTCTAGCGCCGTCAGATCGTCCTTCAGCCCGTTGAGGTGGCCGATGAATACCAGGTTCCGGGAATACTCCTCGCGTTCGGCACGTATCGGCCGCCCCTGCCAGCGCAATTCCCCGGCACTGGGCGAGAGCAGGCCGCACATGATGCGCAGCAAGCTGGTTTTCCCGCTGCCGTTTGCGCCCGCCACGCGCAACAACTGGCCGCGCCCGAGCTTGAAGCTCAGATCGCGAAACAGCTTCTTTTCGCCCCGAGTGCATTCGAGGTGGCGCGCTTCAAGCATTCCGACAATACCTTTTCAACATGCTTGCCTGAAAAAATCCATTAAACCCAACACGTTCGCAGTGTATCCGCACGCTGCCGGCCCGTTATTGCGCTGCATCAAAAGTATCCAACGTACCGTAAATCGGAACGCAGAAAATTGCAGCCTTCGGGAACCGGCTTCAGGCAAATCTCATGCTGCTGCATGCAGTAGTTTGGCTGCAGCCGGCGCCGATGCCGATGCCGACCGCCTTCCAGTCACGGGCGCAAGCTCGTCACATGACAGGATCGCTTCGAGCCCACGACAAATGCAGGCGGCGATTATAAGGTGTTTGCCGCAGTGGGGAAATAGTAAGAATTACTACTTCAGGAGAATCTTTAGCAGCGTGCTATCCGAATGAACCTAAACCCGAAAAGCGGGTCAAACTGCGCCGCTGGAACGGCTCAGATTCCGTCCTTGTCCGCAGCCAAGGCCGGGGGCGGCACCTGATCTGGAGCACCCTCCACTGCGACAGTGCTTTTTTCCAGTTTGCGCAGCCGTTTTTCTTCCTGCTTCTTCTTCTTTGCCAAGTCTTTCTGGCGCTTTTCGAATTGGTAATTAGGTTTTGCCAATTTGTCACCTTTCCTGCGGATAAGCTCGATTTTCGAGGTTCGAACAGCGCACCGAAGCAAATTGCCGGGATGCCGCTAAGTAATGGCGTATTCTGCGCCCGTTCCACAATCGTATCAAGCGAATCAGCGGCTTATCGAAAAAAAATATTTCTCAGGCGGCGTCATAAAACCAGCGGTTCGTCAGGCAGTTCATTCGGAGCCGCGCTGGCCGGTGGGTAATGGCGGACCAGCAGATCGCTGACCGCCACGATCCCCGAAATCACACCCGTTTCGAAGCGGCCGGCCGCGAATTCCTTCTGCATCCCGCGGCAGATCACCTCCCAGTTCGCGTTGCCGACCTTACCGTCGACGCCGCGATCCGCGACGATTTCCACGCGCTTGTCCGCAAGCAACAGGTAGATCAGAACGCCGTTGTTGTGCTCCGTATCCCATATGCGCAACTGGCCGAACAGTTCCACGGCCCGGTTGCGCGCGCTCTGCCCACGCCACAGATTGATCAGGGGCAGCGAGGCCTCGACAACGAAGCGCAACTCGCCGCCGTGCCGGCCTTCCTGCTCGCCTGTCACAGTGCGGATCGCGTGCATGGCGTGCGCGGAAAACGCGCGCCGAACCGACCGCTGATCCGTGAACAAGTGCCTCAGGGCGCGCCTCCATTGCATCATTTGCTCCCCCAACCGCCCGATGCTCCGCCGCCCCCGAAACTACCGCCACCGCCGCCGAAGCCCCCGCCGCCGCCCAAGCCGCCCGGGATAAATCCCCTGCCCATTCCCATCAGCGTTACGAAAAAGACGAGCAATCCGGCAATCACCGCCATGCCGAGGACACCCGCAAGCGACCACGCGATAAAGCCGGCGGCCACGCCCGTCGCCGCTGACCCGACCACCCGGCCGAGGGCCGCTTTCAACACCGCGCCCCCGACAACGACCACCACCAGCAAGATCCCGAACAGGGACTGGTAGTCGTCCGCAGACGACGACTTAGCCTGCGCATTCGCCGGCGGCGACAATTTTTCACCTTCTATCAATTTCATCAGCGCCCGGCCGCCGTCGCGCACGCCGCCGTAGAAATCGTTGGCGAGAAAATGCGGCGCGATCACCTCGCGGATGACGCGCTTCGCGACCACGTCGGGAATGACACCCTCCAGTCCGTAGCCGACTTCGATGCGCAGGCGCTGATCGTTCTTGGCGATGACAAGGATCACGCCGTCGTCAACTTTCGCCCGACCGATCTTCCAGCGCTCAGCGACCCGGATCGAATACTGCTCTATCGTTTCCGGCTGCGTACTCGGCAGCAGCAGCACGGCGATCTGGCTGCCCTTTTTCAGCTCGAACGCGCGCAGTTCGGCTTCCAGCGCCGCCAGTTCTCCGGCAGCGAGCGTTCCGGTGAGATCCGTGACGCGCGCCTTCAACGGCGGCACCGGAACCATGTCCGTAGCGCCCGCCGCGGACGCCAGTACCAGCGCCAGTATTCCGATAAGGCGTATCAGGCCAGACATGAGGATTCGGGGCGCCGCCGCGCCGCTGGCACTACTTGGCCGGCGCCGGTGCCGGCGCGGCCGCCGGTGCGGGCTTGTCGAAATTCACCACCGGCGGTGCAGCGATGGCCTTTTCGTTTTCTACCGAAAAGTTCGGCTTCACCTGATAGCTGAACACCATTGCCGTCAGGTTGTTGGGGAAGGTCCGGATCATGGTGTTGTATTCCTGCACCGACTTGATGTAGCGGTTGCGCGCCACGGTGATGCGGTTCTCCGTCCCTTCGAGCTGTGCCTGCAGATCGCGAAAATTGGCGTCCGACTTCAGCTGCGGATAATTCTCCGACACCACCAGCAGGCGCGACAGTGCGCTGCCGAGGCCGGCCTGCGCCTGCTGGAACTTGGCCAGCGCCGCCGGATCGTTTGCGAGTTCGGGCGTGGCCTGGATGCTGCCCACGCGCGAGCGCGCCTCCGTCACCTGCACCAGAATCTGTTGCTCCTGCGCCGCGAATCCTTTCACCGTGCTCACCAGGTTCGGCACCAGGTCGGCCCGACGCTGGTACTGGTTCAACACCTCGGACCAACTGCTCTTGACCTGCTCGTCGCCGCGCTGCATGTCGTTATAGCCGCAGCCCGAAAGGCCCAGCGTGATTGCGGCAAGCACCATCGCCCATATCCTGCGCATGTGTATTCTCCTTGATAAAACCCGTTGATTAACTGGGGGCGCAAAAGCGGATTTCAACCCGCTCGCGTACGCAGTCAGCCTTGAGCGGCCAGATCGGCCATGGTGCGGCGGGCAAAACAAAGGTCTTCCCAGGCCTTGGCCTTGTCCGGCAGAGTACGCAAGAGGTAAGCCGGATGGTAGGTCACGACCAGAGGCACGCCCTGAAAGCGGTGCAGGCGGCCGCGCAGCGACGCGATGCTGGCGTCGGTGCTGAGCAGCGCCTGGCAGGCGAAGCGCCCCATGGCGAGGATCAGTTTGGGCCGGAGCAATTCGACCTGCCGCACGAGAAAAGGCGAGCACAACTCCACCTCCCTGTGCTCCGGGTTGCGGTTTCCCGGCGGGCGGCATTTCAGCACGTTGGCGATATAGACGTCCTCGCCGCGCTTCAGGCCGATTCCGGCAAGCATGCTGTCGAGCAGTTTTCCCGCCTGGCCGACGAAAGGCTCGCCGCGCTCGTCTTCTTCGGCGCCCGGCGCCTCGCCCACCAGCAGCCAGTCCGCCTGTTCGTCCCCCACGCCGAACACGGTCTGGGTGCAGGTCTTGCGCAGGCCGCAGGCGGAGCAGCCCGACACAGCCGGCCTGAGTTCGGCCCAGTCCATGCGCGCGATGTGCTCGGCGCGATCATTCGCGCCTGCGTCCGTCTGCCGCGGCGCCGGCAGCGTAGGGGCAGCAGCAGCGATACCGGGCTGAATGGCAATTTCCGCCGCGTCTTCTTCCGCCCCCGTCTCCCTTGACTTCAGCCGCCACAGCGGCGTCAGCCCCATTTCTTCCAGGAACAATTCGCGGCGGGAATTCATAGTGGCAGGCTGAAAATCATCGCATCCTCGCGCCCCTGAGGTGCAGGATAGTAGTCGCGCCTCAGACCGACGTGCTCGAAACCATGGAGTGCATACAACCGCAGCCCCCCCGGATTGGAGGGTCGAACCTCCAGGAACATCAGGCGGGTGCCGCGCCCTCTTGCCTGTTCGCACAGGCGTTGCAGCAGCAGGCTGCCGTAACCTTGTCGTTGCCGGACGGCGGCGATGCTCAGATTGAGCAAATGCGCCTCGTCCGCAGCATGCATCACGACCCCATAACCAAATAATTCGCCGCCGCACGTGTAAGTCCAGCAGCTGTAGCCTGCCGCAATCGAATCGCGAAAATTGCCCAGCGTCCAGGGAAACGCATAGATTTCCGACTCGATCGCCATCACCGCCGTCAGATCGGCTTCGGTCATGGGGAGCAGTTCCATTGCGGGTTTGAGTATCGCGCTCATCGTTCGCTGGTTTTCAAGGCCACCTTGTCGCGCACGTAGAGCGGCACGGCCGCGGCCGCGTCTTCGCCCTGGCCGGCGGCAAATACAGGCAGCGCAAGTCGCAGCATGGCAACCGCGTTCGGGATGGCCTCGGCATCGATGTGTTTCATCGCGCCGCCTAAGCATCGGGCGAGCGCCGCGCCGTGTGCGGCAAAACCGCTGCCGCAACCGACCCAGTCCCCGCCTTCAAGCCGGGGCACCGCATCCGGTTTGCACACCGCCGGCGCTTGAATTTCGGTCCATTTGCCGCCGCTCCTGCAATAGGCGGCATGATACACCTCGCCCATGCGCGCATCGAGGCAGGCGATCACCTTGTCGGCGCCGCAATCCTCGGCCAATGCGAGCAGAGTGCCGATTCCGGCCGTGGGCAGATCGCGCGCCAGCGCCAGCCCTTGAGCGATGCCGCAGGCGATGCGCAAACCGGTGAACGAACCGGGCCCGGAGCCGTAGGCGACGCCGTCGATCGCCTGCATGTCGAGTCCCGCCTGCTGCAGCAATTCGTGCAGCGCTGGCAAAGCGAGTTCCGAGTGCCGCTGGCCCGCATGGAAATGGCGCTGGAACACCGATTCGCCTCGCGCCACGGCGAGCGAGCAGTATTCGGTGGAAGTTTCTAGAGCGACGATGTTCACGGAGGGAGCTGAGCTGCGATGTGCGATTCTAGCTTATCCGCCGCATGTCCTTGACACGCTTCGGTGTTGCATACATACAATACGCATTGAGCTCAATACAGCGGCGGGGGTGGCAAGGTGCAACGATTTCTCTGCGCGATTTTGGTCGCGCTGGCGGCAATACCCGCAATTGCGCAAGAGGCGTATCCTGGCCGCCACATCACCATGATCGTGCCCTTCCCGCCGGGCGGCGTCGCCGATCTCACCGGACGTCCCACCGCGTTCGCAATGGACAAGGTGCTGAAACAGCGCATCGTGGTGCAAAACAAGGCCGGCGCCGGCGGCGCCATCGGCATGGCCCAGGTCGCCAACGCCAAACCTGACGGCTACACCATCATGATGGCGCTCTCCTCCATCTCCATCATCCCCGAAGCGGAGAAGCTGTTCGAGCGCAAATCCCCCTACCAGATGAACCAGTTCGCGCCGATTGCCTTGATATCCGCGGATCCGACAGTGCTGGTGGTGCGCACCGACAGCCCCTGGAAAACGGTGAAAGACCTGGTGGAGGATGCCAGGAAGCGCCCGGGCAAAATCAGCTTCAGTTCTTCCGGCATCTACGGCACGCTGCACATGGCGATGGAAATGTTCGCCCAGTCAGCCGACATCAAGCTCTGGCACGTGCCCTACACCGGCGGCGGTCCGGCGATGAATGCGCTGGTCGGCGGCCACGTCGACGCGCTTGCTTCCGGCCCCTCCGCGGTGATCGGCCAGATAAAGGGCGGCAAGTTGCGGCCCCTGGCCACCTGGGGCGACAAGCGCCTGAGTGCGCTTCCAGACGTGCCGACGTTCAAGGAACTGGGATACGACGTCGAGTTCTACATCTGGTCCGGATTGTTCGCACCGGCGGGTACGCCGGCGCCGGTGATGGCGGCGCTGCGCAACGCGGCGAAACTCGCCGTCGAAGATCCGGAATTCAAGGCGATCATGACCAAGATCGAAACCCCCATCCATTACCTGGACGCACCCGAGTTCCAGAAATTCTGGGACAAGGACGCGGCCATGCTCGCCGCCGCGGTCAAGCGCGTGGGCAAAGTGGAAGACAAGAAGTAATGAATACCGGTATGCACCGAAAGGTTCTGGCGGTGACGTTCGGCACCGAACTGTCGCTCAAAGCCGTGAAGGAGGCCGCGCGGCTTGCAAAAGGCATGGCCGCAAGGCTTTTCGTGCTGCATGTGATCTCTCCCATGGACATTCCGCACCACGTCGAAGGCGGGGCGCTGACCCGCATCGGTGCGGGGAAGATTGCGGACGAGATCGACCAGGAGGAGCGCAAGTTCCTCGAAGGCATGGTGGAACTTGCGAACTCGTTCGGCATAGAAGCCGAAGCCGGGTATGTCGCCGACCTCTCGCCCTACAAAGCCATCATCCGGGTGGCGCAGGAGCAGGAATGCGACCTTATCGTGATGGGAACACGCATTCGCCATGGAATACCCGGGTATTTTGTCACGAGCGAAACGCAAAAGGTGCTGGCACACACGGAGATCCCCGTCGTCGTCGTGCGCTGATCCCGTTCTTCTTCCGCGGTACCGGAAAGATATTGCTCCGCCCGCACGGGTTCCAGGAGGCGGGTTAGGGTATTACAAACCCAGATACGCTTTTTGCACGAACGGATCGGCGAGCAGCTCCGCACCGCTGCCCGAACGCACGATTTGACCCTGCTCGAAAGCGTGAGCGTGCTTTGCCAGGCGCAACGCCAGACGCGCGTTCTGTTCGACCAGAATGACCGACATGCCGGCCTCCTTGTTGACCCGCAGGATCGCAGCGGCGATCTCGGCCACCACCTTCGGCGCGATCCCCAGCGACGGTTCGTCCAGCATGAGCACGCGCGGCTGCGCCATCATGGCTCGGCCTATCGCCACCATCTGCTGCTCGCCGCCGGAAAGCGAACCGGCCAGCTGGGCGCGCCGCTCGGCCACTCGCGGAAATATCTGGTAGATCGTATCCAGCATGTCGCTGCGACGCTGCCGCGATCGCACCGTATGCGCACCCACGAGCAGGTTCTCGTACACGCTCATTCGCGGGAACAGCCGCCGCCCCTCCGGAGAAAGCGCGATGCCGGCCGCGACCCGATCCGCGGCCGCGGTCTTTTCGATCGCGCTACCCTCCCACAACAGCGATCCGCCGGCAACGCGCACCAACCCCATCAGCGCCTTGAGCGTGCTGCTCTTGCCCGCTCCGTTCGAACCCACCAGGGCGACGATTTCACCCTTGTCGACACGAAAGGAGACCTCGCGCACCGCCTCCAGCGGGCCGTAGCAGACCCTGAGGTCTCTTACTTCAAGCATGCGCGTACTCCGGCGCACCCAGGTAGGCCTCGATGACGAGCGGGTTCACCCGCACTTCGGCCGGGCTTCCTTCCGCTATCTTTTCTCCCTGCACCAGGACCACGATGCGTTCGCACAAATCCATCACCAGCGCCATGTGGTGTTCCACCAGCAGCAGGGTCAGCTTCCTGTCGCCGCGCAGGGTGCGCAGCAGGCGCCCGAACTCGGCCGACTCCTCCGGATTCAATCCGGCTGCCGGTTCATCCAGCAGCAGCAGTTCGGGCCGTGTGGCCAGAGCCACCGCCACACCCAGCCGCTTCTGGTAGCCGTAGGACAGGCGGCCCGCCAGCGTGTGACGGAACTGCGCCAGGCCCATGGTCTCGAGCACGCCTTCGACGTTTTCACGCGCACGCGCGACCGCGGCCCGGGTGCGGTCGCCGTTGTGCAGCTGGTCGAGCAGCGACGCGTCGATCTCCGCCACGGCGCCGCGGTAGATGTTCTCCTCGACGCTGACCGCCGGGTAGATCGACGTCGCCTGGAAAGTGCGCGCAAGCCCCAGCCGGACTACGCGGCTGGGCGGCCCTCCGGTGATATCGGTTCCCTTGAATCGCACCGTGCCGGAGGTGGGCGGATGGGTTCCGCTGATTGCGTTGAACGCAGTCGTTTTTCCCGCGCCGTTGGGGCCGATGAGGCCGACGATCTCGCCCTGCCCTACCGAAAACGAAAGATCGGACAGCGCGGCCAGTCCGCCGAACATCTTGGTGACACCCTTCACTTCCAGAAATGTAGCCATGTCAGTTCGAACCCCGCTCGCGTGAGAAGCGCGCCGATATTGACGCCAGCCCTCCGGGCAGGAAACGCAGGATGAGAATCAGCGCGGCGCCGTAGAACACGTGCTGCGTCTGCACCGCGCCGCGAAACAATTCCGGCAGCGGCGTGAGGATCAGCGAGCCGATGAGCGGGCCCCACACCGATTGCCGCCCGCCGATGACCAGCATGATGATCACCGCGACCGACAGCCCCGTGTTGAACGACTCGGGCGAAACGAAACCGACGTAATGCGCCAGCAGCGCGCCGCTCAGGCCGGCAATGCCGCTGCCGATCGCGAACGCCATCATCTGGATGCGGTGCACACTCAAGCCGCTGGCTTCGGCGAGATTCGGATTCTCCGCCACCGCGTCAACCGCGTGCCCAGTCGGCGTGCGGAAAAAAGCGTGCAAAAACGCGATCACCGCGGCGGCGAACACGAGCGCAAGCGCATAAAAGCGCACCTTGGTGTCGAACACGTAGCCGAACAGGGCCGCGGGCGGAATGCCGGCGATGCCGTTGGCGCCGCCCGTGAGACTGGGCCAGTCGAGCATCACCAGTCGCACCAGTTCGGCAAAAGCGAAGGTTACCAGGACGAAGTACACCCCGCGCAGGCGCAGGATCACCCAGCCCAATACGGCCGCAAGCAAGGCCGCCAGGAGCGCTGCGGCGACGGCGCCGAGCCAGAACGGCCAGTTCCCGCGCATGGTGGCGATCACGGCCGCATACGCACCCAGGCCGACGAAGGCGCCATGTCCCAGCGGAAGCTGGCCGGTGCGGCAGATCAACGCCAGGCCGCCGACGATGGCCACGTTGAGGCAGATGAGGACCGCCAGATGCACGTAGAAGGAGTTGGTGGCGAAAAAAGGCGCGGCGCACAGCGCCGCCAGCACCAAATAGGCGACGCGCCGTATCGTTAGTTCGAAGTCCCGGTCCTGCCCGGTGGTGACAGCCATCATTGCTCCGGACGAAACAGGAGTCCGCTGGGGCGCACCACCAGCATGACGATCAGGAATGCGAAAATCAGAATGTCGGCGGTGCCCGTGCTCAAGAAGGTTCCCGCCACGCTCTCGATAATACCCAGCAGCAGGCTGGCCAGCGCCGCGCCCGGGATACTGCCCAGGCCGCCGAGGATGACCACGATGAATGCCTTGAGCAGCGGACCAGCGCCGATGAAAGGCGACACGGAGAACAGCGGCGCCATCAGCGCCCCCGCGACCGCTGCCAGGCCGACGCCGATGCCGAAACCGAGCGGATAGATGAAACTCGCGCGTATGCCCTGCGCCGATGCGATCTCGATGTCCTGCACCACGGCGCGCAAGGCGCGTCCGGTGCGCGTGAAACGCAGGAAGACATAGAGCAGCAGCAGTACGCCGATGGAGAAAGCGACCACGTACAGCCTGGAGTTCGGAATCACCATGCTCCCCAGGCGCGCCACACCTTGAACCACCGAGGGCATGGACAACGGGTCCGGGCCGAACGCCATCAGCGCGAGGTTCTGCAGGATCATGGCCAGCCCTATGGTCGCGATCATGCCGTTCAACTCGTCATGCCGGAACGGCTTGAGTATCAGCCACTCGACGATCCAGCCGAACACCACCGCCAAGGCGAAGGTAATGACCACGCTGACAAGGAAAGGCAGATCCAGCTGGGTGACGCAGTAATAAGCAACGAAGGCGCCGAGCATGTAGAACTCGCTGTGCGCGAAATTGACCACGCGCATGACGCCGAACACGAGCGTGAACCCCACCGCCATGAGCAGGTAGAGCAAGCCGACGACCAGGCCGTTCACCACGGCCTGCCCGATCAGTGCGTTGAGGTCCACCGATGACCCGTCGCTTCTAGTTCAAGCGGTCACTTGCAGCCGGCAACGGTGCACTGCACCCGTATCACCTCCTGGCCGTCTTTGACCTCGGCGACATAGAAGGGTGCATTCAGCTGATGGTCGCTGCCGTACATCGCCTTGCCGGTCCAAGACAGTTCGCCCAGCGCGCCGCTGAAGGTCTTGATCTTTTCCAGCTCCATCCTGACCTTGTCGCTGTCACTGACCGATCCCGCCTTGCGCATGGCTTCGAACATCATGCGCGTGCCGTCGTAGAACGCCGGGCTGAAGCCGTTCATGGGCCGCTTGTATTTGGCGGCGTAGCGGTCGCTGTAGGCCTTGACCGACGGCAGTGCCGGGTTGATCGGCGTGTGTACGAGGAGTCCCTCAGCCGCCTGTTTGCCCGCAACGTTGACGATCTCCTGCGTCGCCGGACCGCCGGTGCGGACGATGGCGCCGGTGAAACCGAGTTCGCGCGCCTGCTTGACGATCAGTCCGGCGGTGGTCGGCGAATTGCCGTCGAGTTCGATCGCATCTACCTTGGCGGCGAGAATGCGCGTCAGGAGCGGCACGAAATCGACGCGGTCGCGCTCGAAATATTCCTTCGCCGAGAGCGTCGCACCGGCCTTCTTGTAGGCGGTGTCGATATCGTTGGACATCGACTGTCCGGTCTCGTCATTCGGAAACAGCGCGCCCACTTTCTTGATATTGCGCGACTTCACCACCCAGTCGATCTGCGGCTGCGAGATCTCGCCGGTGGTGACATTCGGCCGGAAGGTGAACGGCTTGTCCGCCCCCAGCGCCTTGCCGGTGAAACCGAGGGTCATGACGATCACCTTGTTCTTTTCCGTGATCGGCTGGATCGCCAGAACCACGGCCGAACCCACAGGGCCGATGATGTACTTGACCTTGTCTTCGAACACCAGGCGGTTCGCCACGGTGACGCCCTCGTTCGCCTGATACTTGTCGTCGTAGGGCACGACCTGCACGTTGTACTTCTTGCCGCCGACTTCGAGTCCGCCTTTGGCGTTGACTTCGTCGGCTGCAAGTTCGGCCGCGTGCAGCATCCCCTGCCCCCACGCCGCCCCGGCGCCAGACAGCGTCACCAGCGCACCGATCTTGAGCGTTTCCTGCGCCTGCACGGAGGCTGCGAGACCCAATGCAGCCAACAGGACGACACCGATTTTCAGTTTCATCATCTACTCCTCCTTAGTGTGAACATGCACCTGCGTTTCCGGCTCCGGATCACGCCGCAGCCTTGAAAATTTCATCCAGCACCGGCAGCAGGTACTTGCGAAACTGCGCCGGATTCTCGCTCATCGGGAAATGCCCCACCTCCTCCATCACCGTGACCTTGGCGCCCGGAATGGTCTTCGCGGTGCGCAGGGTGTCTTCCGGCATGCAGGAGAAATCGTATTCGCCGGTCATCAGGTACAGCGGACAGCGGCGCGTGTCTATGCCGCCCAGCTTCCCGCGCAGGTCGCTGTCGACGCGGTAGAAATACAGATCGCCTTTGAATATCCCCGGGCCGCCCTGCATGTACTGCCACAACGTTTCGTGGCGGTATTCCTGCGGGCTTTGCGGTGCCACCAGGCCGGACACCAACGCCGCGCAGACCTCGCCGCCGTGCACGTCGCCACGATGCAGCCAGGTCGTGTCGTACCAGGGCTGCTGGTGATCCGCCGACTCGAGCCCGATCAGCGCGCGGAACTCGTCCCCATGGGCGTGC
>JAPLRD010000227.1 GCA_026399375.1 Pseudomonadota bacterium | reverse complement strand
TGCCGGCAGCAGCGCCGGCAGCAGTAGCAATTTCAGCGCTAACCCGGGAGCCGGTACCGGGCTTGCTACCGCGGGCGGCGTTGTTTCGGGCGCGCAGGGCGTAGCAGGCGGCGTGTTCGGCCTGGCGGTGCAGACTCAGAATTTCGCGAGCCTGCTCCAATTCCTGGAATCGCAGGGATCGGTGCAGGTCCTGTCCAGCCCCAGAGTAGCCACGCTCAACAACCAGAAGGCAGTGCTCAAAGTCGGCACCGATCAGCCTTATGTGACGAGCATAACCGTGGTTCCGGGCGTGACCTCGGCGGGCGTGGTCATACCGACTTCGGTCTCGCCGCAGATCAGCAATATTTTTTCGGGCATCTCGCTTGACGTGACGCCGCAGATCGACGAGCACGGAAACATTTCGCTGCACATCCATCCCCTGGTAACCACGGTCGCATCCAAGTCGGTGGGCTTCAACCTGGTCGGCGTCGGTGCGCAGAGCGTCGATGTCGCGGCGATCAACGTCAGCGAATCCGATACCATGGTGCGCACCTCCGACGGCAACATCGTGGTGCTGGGCGGTTTGATGAAAGTGGAATTGAACGCCGGCCGCAGCGGCGTTCCCGGCCTCGCCGACGCGCCCCTGATCGGCGGCGCGTTCCGCAATTCTTCCTCCGATACCATCAAGCGCGAACTGGTTATCCTGATCAAGCCCACCATCATCGAGAGCGACAAGAACTGGGAACAGGACATCAAGGAAACAGGCAATCGCATGCAGCGCATGGACATCGAGCCGCGCGCAGGCCAGACCGACCGAAAACAGTGATCTACCTCAATCATTTCGGATTGCGCGAAGCGCCGTTCGGCATTACTCCCGATACCAGCTTTTTCTTCGCCTGCGCGAGCAGCCAGGAAGCGCTGAACACCCTGCTGGTGGCGGTGGCCAACGGCGAGGGCTTCATCAAGATTACGGGGGAGGTGGGCACTGGCAAGACGCTGCTGTGCCGCAAACTGCTCGCCACCCTGGCCGACAGCTGCGTCACCGCCTATATACCGAATCCCAACCTGGAACCGCGCACGTTGCTCATGGCGTTGTGCGACGAACTGCACGTCGAGGTGGATGACGATCTCGATCAGCACCGCCTGCACAAGGCACTGAACCTCGCATTGCTCGATTTTGCGCGCGAGCGCAAGCGCGTGGTGATTCTTCTCGACGAAACCCAAGCGATGCCGCTGGAGACGCTGGAGACCTTGCGCCTTCTGACCAACCTGGAAACGGAGAAAAGGAAACTCGCGCAGGTGATCCTGTTCGGCCAGCCCGAGTTGGACAAGAACCTCGCGCACGAGTCCGTGCGGCAGCTGCGCCAGCGCATCACCTTCCAGCACCATCTGGGAACTTTGAGCCGCGAGGAACTGGCGCATTATCTGGAGCACCGGCTGAGCGTCGCCGGTTATCTCGGCGACAGGGTGTTCACGGGGCCGGCGGTGCGCGCCATCCAACGCGCCACCGGCGGCGTGCCGCGGGTGGTCAACATTCTTGCGCACAAGACCTTGATGCTCGCGTTCGGCGAAGGTGTGCGCCAGGTGCGCGCGCGCCACGCGCGCGCGGCGATCGCCGATACGCCGGCAGCAAATTCCTTTCCCAAACGCAACTGGGCCTGGCTGGCTATTGCGGGCACGGTCGCGGGCAGCGGTATCGGCTGGCTGATGCTCAAATGAGCCTGATCAACAAAATGCTGCAGGATCTGGACAAGCGCCACGCGGCCGATGGCGGCGGCAAGACGCTGACGCAGCAGTTGCGCCCGGTGAAGACGGCAAGGAGCTGGAAACGGATTATGTGGGAGGTGGGCGCCGGCCTGATCATCGCCGCCGGCTGGACGGTCTGGGTGCTCTACCAGGTGTCGCCGCGATCGGTGGTGACCGACCTGGCTTTTCAGTCGCAGGCGAAAAGACCGCACCCGGCAGCAGCCGGCCTGCAGGCGCCGTCGCCGGCGCCAGCGCCGGTCGTGGCAATTGCGCCGGTTCCGGCGGCCGCTCCGCAAGTGCCCGTCGCCGCCGTTGCGCCCGCACCGGTTGTGCCGGAACTGTCCGCGGTCATCGTGCCGCCTGCTGCACGGAGCACAGAACCGATCAAGGTGGACATGCTCAAACTTGCTACTGAAATTGCCACGCCGTTCAGGGAGAAGGGTGCAGGTGAAAAACCCGGGTCCGAGCGCAAGCTTCTGGCCGAGTCTGGGCCGGCGAACAAGTCGGTGAACAAGAGCAAGCCCGCCTCGAAGGCGCTGGCGGAGGCCGAACTGGAACTGACGGCCTCTGCTGCGAAATCCGGTGCCGGCGTTCCTGCAAGCAAAGACGCGGGCGCGACGAGCATAGACAAGCAGATGCGCGTGTCGACGCCGGCGGAGCGCTCCGAAGTCCAATTCCGCAACGCCACCGCGCTTCTGAACCAGGGCCGCGTGGCCGAAGCGATAGACGGCTACAAGGCGACACTGTCGCTGGACGCAGGGCATGCCGCGGCGCGCCAGGCGCTGGTCGGGCTGTTACTGGAAAACAAACGGATCGACGAAGCGCAGCAATACCTGCAGGAAGGTCTGACCCTCAATCCGGATCGTCCGAACTTTGCGATGCTTTCGGCGCGCATTCAAGTGGAGCGCGGAGATTTGCAGGGTGCGCACGACCTGCTGAGCAAGCACGCAGGCAGCGCCGCGAACAGCGCCGATTATCACGCGTTCGATGCGGCCGTGCTGCAGCGCCTTGGCCGGCACAAGGAGGCCGTCACCGGATACCAGGCCGCGCTCAAGCTCGCGCCACGTTCCGGATTGTGGTGGATGGGGCTGGGCATTTCTCTGCAGGCCGACAACCGAAGCGCCGAGGCGCTGGACGCTTTCCGCCGCGCAAGATCTGCGGGCGGCCTCAGCGCGGATCTGCTCGCCTTTGTCGATCAGCGAGTGAAACAACTACAGTAACGACGGCATGCGGGATCGTTACCAGGAAATCTATCAAGGCCACCGGTGGGAAGTTCCGCCGCGCTTCAACATGGGCTGGGCCTGCTGCGGCCGGCATGCGGCGGACCGCCATCGCTTCGCCCTGTATTGGGAAGACGAAGGCGGCGCGACCGCGGCCTACACCTACTGGGACCTGCAACAGCGGGCGAACCGCCTGTCCAATGCTCTTGCCGCGCTCGGGGTCGCGCGCGGCGATCGCGTCGCCATCATACTGCCGCAGCGCCCGGAAACCGTGATCGCGCACATCGCCTGCTACCAGATGGGTGCGGTGGCGATGCCGCTGTCGGTGCTGTTTGGGCCGGATGCGCTCGAATACCGGCTGCAGAACAGCGAGACCATCGTCGCGCTGGTCGACAACGCCTCCCTGCTCAATCTGTGGCCGATCCGCGAGCGACTGCCCGCATTGAAGCATGTGATCGGCGTGGACGGCGCGCGCGAGTCGGCGACGATCGCCTGGGAGGAACTGCTCCAGCGCGCGTCAGGCAAGTTCGCCTGCGTCGACACGCCGGCCGAAGAGCCGGCGCTGCTTGTCTATACCAGCGGCACCACAGGCCCGCCCAAGGGCGCGTTGAAGCCGCAACGCGTGCTGATCGGCAACCTGCCGGGGTTTTCGTATTCGCACGATATCTTTCCTCAGGCAGGCGACATGTTCTGGTCTCCGGCCGACTGGGCCTGGACCGGCGGACTGATGGATGCGCTGCTGCCGACGCTGTATCACGGCTATCCGATACTGGGCTATCGCGGGCGTTTCGATCCGGAAAAGGCATTTCATCTGATCGAGAAATACGGGGTCAGAAACACCTTCCTGTTTCCGACCGCCCTGAAGATGATGATGAAGGCCGTGCCGGCGCCGAGGGAGCGCTTCGACGTAACTCTGCGCCGGAGAATCCGTGGGCGATACCGTCTTCGCCTGGAGCCGGGACATGCTCGGCGTGACCATCAACGAAATGTTCGGCCAGACGGAGATCAATTACATCGTCGGCAATTCGCATACCCTGTGGCCGGCCAAGCCGGGCTCCATCGGACGGCCTTACCCCGGACACAAGGTCGGCATCATCGACGGCGCCGGCAATGAAGTGCCGGCGGGCGAAGCGGGCGAGGTCGCGGTCCACCGCACTGACATCCACGGCACGCCGGACCCGGTGTTCTTTCTGGAGTACTGGAAAAATCCGGAGGCGACGCAGAATAAATATACCGGCAACTGGTGCCGTACCGGCGATCTGGCGAAAAAGGACGAAGACGGCTGCTTCTGGTACCAGGGCCGGGCAGACGACATGTTCAAGAGCGCCGGCTATCGCATCGGGCCTTCCGAGATCGAGAATTGCCTGGTGAAGCACGAAGCCGTCGCCAATGCGGCGGTGGTCGGCAGTCCGGATCCTGAGCGCACCAACATCGTCAAGGCATTCATCGTGCTCACGCCCGGGCACAATCCCTCGGTGGAACTGGAGGCGGAACTGCGGGCGCATGTGCGCGGCAAACTCGCGCCCTACGAATATCCCAAGGAAATAGAATTCATCGACGCGCTGCCGATGACCACCACCGGCAAGGTGCAGCGGCGCGTGCTGCGCCTGCAGGAAGAGGAACGCAAGAAGACACCGCCGGAAAGAAAATGAGCGATCTGATCGGCATGATCGCCGGCGCTCTGACCACGATCGCTTTCGTGCCCCAGGTATGGCGGGTGTGGAAGACGCGATCGACCAAAGACATTTCGCTCGGAATGTACCTGGTCTTCACCACCGGGGTCGTGTTCTGGCTCGCCTACGGCCTGATGCTGGGCGCCTGGCCCATCATCGTCGCGAACGCGATTACCCTGGCGCTGACCGGAACCGTGCTGGTGCTGAAATTGCGCCACGGCTGAGCCGCGATTTCAGCTCATTTCTTGTCGCGGCTCTTCACCAGAATCTTTCCGTCGGCCTCCACCACCACTTCGCCGTCCTGGTTTCTGCACACGCCGCTGAGAATTGCGATACCGCCGTGATGCTTGGGCTTCGCCTGCTTCTCGATTATCTTCCAGGTGGTGGTCAGGGTGTCGCCCGCGCGCACCGGCGCCTTGAATCTGCAGGTGTGCTCGAGATAGGCGATGGCCGTGCCGCCGAAGTACATGCCGACCGAGGACGATACCAGGGCGCTGGTAAACGGCCCGTGCAGGATGCGGCTGCCGAAGCGGCTTTGTTTCCCGTGCACTTCGTTGGTATGCAGCGGATTGAAATCGCCGAACAGCCCGGCAGCCAGCACCAGATGCGTCTCGGTGACGGTCATGGCCGAGCCGAAGCTGTCGCCAACCTTGATTTCATCGTAAGCCTTGCCTGGAAAGAGGACCATCGAATCTCCTTGTTTGTCCAATATCGTTGCTGTCAAAAAGCCCGCGCTGCAGCAATGCGGAATTGTGTCAAAATCAGCGCTGCCGTTCCATCTTTTTCCGGATATCGTCGATGAAACTGTATACGTTCTTTCGTTCTTCCGCCGCGTTCCGCTTGCGCATCGCGCTGAACTGCAAGGGCCTTGCCTACGAACCGCAGATCGTCAGTTTGCCCAAGGACGAGCACAAGCGATCAGACTATCTCGCGGTCAATCCGCAGGGCCTGGTGCCGGCGCTCGAAGACGGCGGAAAAGTCTATGTGCAGTCGCTGGCGACAATGGAATATCTGGAGGAAAAGTATTCGCAGCCGCCGCTGTTGCCGGCCGCCGCGGAAGACCGCGCCTACGTGCGCGCAGTGGCCCAGATCATCGCCTGCGAGATTCATCCGATGAATAATCTGCGCACATTGCGTTATGTGAAAAAGAGCTACGGCCTCGACGACGATGGGGTCAATACCTGGTACCGCCACTGGATCGCCGAAGGGCTCGGCAGCCTGGAATCGTACCTCGCCGGCTGCGGCAAGTCCGGAAAATACTGCTTCCGGGATCAGGTCACCATCGCCGACTGCTGCCTCGTGCCGCAGGTTTTCAACGCGCAGCGCTACGAATGCGACCTCGCGCCCTATCCGGTGATCATGGGGATTTTCGGGCAGTGCATGAAGCTGGACGCGTTCGTCAAAGCCCAGCCGAACCGGCAGCCGGATGCCGCGTAGGATAGGCCCGCGGCGCCCCGTTGGAATCTGCTGAAATAACAATCTGACTGGAATATTGCAAATGACGAAGCACTTCTTCCACGATACCGAGACCCACGGCGAGGCATCTTCGGTTGGAGCAACCGCGCGCATAGCCGCGTCAGTGCTGTTATCGTCCGCCGTTCTTGCAATGGTCGGCTGTGCCAGCACGACAACGGGCGGTGCGGTCGGCGCGGAACGCAAGCAGCTGATGCTGGTCTCCTCGGCGCAGTTGGACCAGATGGCTGCGCAAAGTTACGCGAAGCTGCAGGCTGACGCCTCAAAGCAGGGAGCGCTCAATACGGAACCGGCACTCACCCAGCGCGTGCGCGCGATAGCGGCGCGCATAGAGCCGCACACCGCCGTATTCAGGCCCGACGCACCGGGCTGGAAGTGGGAGGTGAACGTCATCAGCAGCAACGAGCTCAACGCCTTCTGCATGCCAGGCGGCAAGATTGCTTTTTACTCTGGCCTGATCAAGCAACTCAACCTGAGCGACGCGGAAATCGCGATCGTGATGGGGCACGAGATCTCGCATGCGCTGCGCGAGCACTCGCGCGAACAGGTTTCACAGGCGATTGCAGCGCAAACCACCATCGATATCGGCGCCGCTTTGCTCGGACTGGGCGGGGGCTCGGCCAACCTGGCTTCCACCGCTTACCAGGCCTTGATTGCGACCAAGTTCAGCCGGGTGGATGAAAGCGAGGCAGACCGCATGGGCCTGGAACTCACTGCGCGGGCGGGCTACGATCCGCGTGCAGGAGTCGCTGTTTGGCAAAAAATGATGAAAGCGAATCAAGGCGGGCGGCCGCCGGAATTCTTGAGCACCCATCCGGCGGAATCCAACCGCATACAGCAGATCGAATCCCTCCTGCCCGCCGTGATCCCGCTTTACGACGCGGCGCGCAGGCGCGGCTGAGCTAGGATCGCACCGGTCGAACGGCAAAGCGCGATACCAAGGCATACCGCATGCGCAACGAATGCAAACAGCTGGCGATCGCCGCAGCTTCCATTGCGGTGATGCTGGTCAGTTTATCCGCCGATGCGCAAGCTCGGCGCGCCAAAGGCTGGGTGCGCGAGCCTGCGCACGTCGTCGCAACAATTCCGCTGATGCTGCGTTTTCGCGATTATCTGCCCGAGGAAGTCGATCTCTCTCCCAAATTCCCGACCCCCGGAAATCAGGGGCAGCAGAGTTCCTGCACCGCTTGGGCGACCGGCTACGCCATGCGCAGCTATTACGAAGGCAGGCGACGCAACTGGGATTTTTCCTCCCCGGGACAGATCATCAGCCCGGGCTATATCTACAACCGCCTGCACCAGTATCGCGGCAATTGTGACACCGGCTCGCCGATATCGGACGCGCTCGAACTGCTCAAGACCGCCGGTGCGCCCACGCTTTCGGCGTACCCTTACATGGAGAACGATTGCTCCCGGCCGGCGAACCCGGAACAGGAACGAAGCGGGGCGGAGTTCCGGATCAGCGGGTGGAGCGGGATCGACAGCAAGAAGCTCGACGATGCCAAGGGACAGCTTGCGCGCGGCAACCCGGTGGTCTTCGGCATGGAGGTCTCAGACTCTTTCGAAAATCTGTCGGGCCCGGAGGTGTACGACGACGTGGTTTCGCCGCGTACCGGCGGGCATGCGATGGTGCTGGTCGGCTACAGCGAGCGGCGCCAGGCATTCAAGGTCATGAACTCCTGGGGTACCGGATGGGGCGAGGGCGGCTTCGGCTGGATATCCTATCGAGCGACCAGGCAGCTGGCCGATCTGATGTTCGTGATGGATGTGCCCGACTATGTGCCTCCGGCGCCGCCGCGGCCGGAACCGCCGCCACCGGTAGTTGTCGCACCGCCGAAACCCGCACCGGAGCCCGTTGTGCCGCCGCCCGCGCCCAAACCGCCGGCGCCGGTGGTGGTGCCGCAACCGCCGCCTCCGCAGCCGGCGCCTGTGGTCGTGACGCCTCCGGCACCAAGACCGCCGGCTCCCGAACCTGTCGTTACACCCAAGCCCGCACCGCCGCCCGCTCCGGTGGTGGTGACGCCGGAGCCTCGTCCGCCAGCGCCACGCCCGGTTGTGGCGCCCGAGCCGCGGCCGCCGTTACCGGTGATACCGAAACCGGCGCCACCGGTAATCGTGGCGCCGCCTTCGCCGCAGCCCGTGCCGTCACCCAAACCGCCTGTCACACCGAGCGTAGCGATGGTGCAAAAACAGCTCGAGGCGCGCCTGCGCGAAATGGCGTGCGCGCGCGTGGAAGGGCGGATTGACGCCGCGCGCACGGTCCGCGTCAGCGGGTTCGCCGGCTCGGCCGGTGATCTGGGGAAATTGCGGTCGGATCTGCAGGCGATGCAGGGCGTGCGCCGCGTCGAATCCAGCGTGACCGTGTATCCGTGGCCGCAGTGCGAAGTGTTCCTGAATTTCG
>JAPLRD010000118.1:3144-19351 GCA_026399375.1 Pseudomonadota bacterium | reverse complement strand
CCGTACTGGATGCCGTTCAGGACCTGGATCAGGAATGTGTATGCGTCCATGTCGGGTTATTCTTCTTCTGACTCCGCGCTCCGCCGCTGTGCGAATTCTACCAAAGCCTGCCGGTACTCGGCCTGGGATTCCTCGCTGACCGGCGTGCTGCACTCATAGCAGGTGCCGGTTCGGCGGTCGAACCAGCGGCAGCCGCATGCGTCGCAGCCCAGTTCGGGGGCGCCGCTGGGATTCAAAAAAATCATCGGCAGGCACCCATGAAGGCGAAACCCAGCGCCTCTAGCAGTTCTTCGAACCCGCGCTCCTCCAGGTCGCAGCGGCGGCGCAGCACGTAGCAGACGACGCTGCCGCTGCGGATGCCGGAGCGCAGCACGGTGAACAACTGCCCGTCGGTGGCGGCGTGAATTTGCGCCAGAGCCTGCGCATCTGCGGCGAGCATGATGTCGGCGCCGCACGCGGAGAATCCAGAAAACGGCGCATCGCGCGCCTCGATTCCAGCGTCGCCAGCCTCCCACAGCAGCATGCTGGCCGGCGCCTCGCGCGCAATCAGTCCGATGCAGGCACCCGGGTCAAGCGCAGCGAACAAATCTTCGTGACGTGCCGCCGCGGCCCGCCAGACACCGGTGTCAGGCAGCAGGCTCACAGGCGCACGCCGAGGCGGAACCCTTCCTGGATGGCCTGTTCCAGGCCGCGCGGGATCATCGCGTCTCCGACGCCATGCAGTTCATCGACCATCCATTCGAATTCGTGAAACAGTTCATGCGCGGGCTTCGCGCCGTCGGCGAAGATCACCGTATCGGCGGGCAGGACGATCTCCACACCCTTGCCGTCGCGGACGGTCGCGCCGTCCTTGGTCACTTTGACCAGCCGGCTGGAGGTCAGGCAGGGTATGCCCAGTTCCTCCACCCATGACGCGTGCCGCCACTTGAACGAGGGTTTGACGTCGCCGGCGATGCGCTTGTTCCGCTCGACCACCGTCACTTCGGCTCCCTGGTTCTTGCGCAGCGCTTCGGCAATGGTGAGGCCGACTTTGCCGCCGCCGACCACCACCACACGTTTGCCGGCCGCCACGCGGCCGTGGGCGACGTCGAGCGCATCCACCATCAGATCCGCGCCTTCCATGTTCGCGTATTGCGAGCGGTCGGCGCTTGCCCCCGCCGCGATGACGCAGACATCGTACTGGTGCAGTACGCTGCGCATGAACTTGGCGTGCACTTCGGTATTGAGGCGGATCTCGATGCCCAGCCGCTTGGCCACCACTTCGTAGTGCGAGATCACCGAGAGCAGGTCGTCGGGCCGCGCCAGGGCGTTCATGGCGTAGGGATAGAGATTGCCGGCGATGCGCGGGGCCTTGTCGAATCGCGCATTCCATTCCGGCCGGGCCGGCGCCGATGATCATGACCTTCTTCTTCACCGCCGCCGGCGTCACCTGGTATTCGGGCTCCACCTCGTGGCCCAGCGCCGGGTTCATGGTGCAGGTGTAGGGTAGATCGCGGAACAGGCGCGACAGGCAGTTAAGCGATCCGATGCAGCGGCGCGTTTCGTCCAGCCGGTCCTCGGCCGCCTTGTGAATCAGATCAGGATCAGCCAGCAGGGGGCGGCAGACCTCCCAGAAATCGAACACGCCGTCGCGCAGACATGCGTCGGCCATGCGCGGATCGGGCAAGCGGTTGCCGAATGTGATCAGGGTGTTCGGGCAGGTCTTCTTTGCCCGCTCGGAGAGATAGTTCCAGTAACCCGGCGGTATATCGCGGCCGATCGACGATTCCGGCGCCTCCTGCCAGCCGACGGTGACGCTGATCATGTCCACGCCCGCCTCCGCCGCCTGGTGCATCAGTTCGAAGCATTCGTCCTCGCTGTTGCCGCCCCATTTGTCCATCAGTTCGGCGCCGTTCAGCCGCACCACAAGCGGATTGTCCGGTGTCGCCTGCTTGATGCCGTCGATGAGTTCGCGCATGAAGCGACCGCGATTCTCGATCGAGCCGCCGTACTCGTCCGTGCGCTGATTGGTAAAGCGTGAATTGAAATTGGCGGGCAGGTAGCCCATGAAGCTGGTGATCTCGGTGCCGTCGAAGCCGGCACGAACCGCCCGGTCTGCGGCCTCGGCGTGCTGGCGGATACAGTCGCGGATCTCTTCTTTCGTCATCACCTTGGGCGGGCGGAAATGCGGCAGGGTTTGCGGAACGTCCGAGGGCTGGATGCAATAGCCCAGGTCGATGCCGCCGTAGCGGCCCGCATGCAGAATCTGCTGTATTGCCACCGCCCCCTGCTCCTTGATGTCGGCGGCGATGCGCTCGAACTGGGGCAGGAACTTGTCATCGAATATCGCCACCTGGCGGAAGTAGGCCTTGCCTTCGCCGAGCGGGTCCGGGTAGGCGCCCTGGTTGGTGATCATGCCGCAGCCGGTGCGCGCGATGACGCGCATGCGCGCAAATTCACGCTCGGTGATGAACCCGTCGCGGGTGTTGTAATTGGAGACGCAGCAGGCGCCATACTTGATGCGGTTCTTGGTCTTGAACCGGCCCAGTTGCCCCGGCTGGAACAGGTACGGCAGCTTTAGTTCACCCGGCTTCATCATGACTCCCTATAGACAAGACAATTCCATGTTGCGCGAAGACCGCCGCGGCCGTTCGCCCGGCCCTGCGCCGTCCGCGCGGTTTATGACCCGGTTACCTCGGGATGCAACCTCTCGTAGGCGCCGGCAAGCGAGGGGTCGCGGCGGCGCACCTCGGCGTGATTCACCCGCCCCGTGCGCGTCATGTAACTGTACGCGAATTCGACCGGATCCAGCTTGATGAATTCCCCCATGTGCTCGTACCAGCGCAGGCTGACGCCAGCGGCGTCCCAGATTTTCTTCATCGGCGGCAAGCGACGCTCCTGGAACAGCGCCAGCGCTTCGGTCCGATGGCGTCTTCCATGGCCAGGCGGGTGCCGGAACCGATGGAGAAATGGGCCGTGCGCAGTGCGTCGCCCAGGAGCACCACGTTGTCGAAGCTCCAGCGCTCGTTCCAGACGGCCGGAAAGTTGCGCCAGTAGGAATTGTTGGAAAGGAGTGGATGTCCATCCAGGTCCCTGGCGAAAACACTCTCGCAATAGGCGGTGGTATCCGCGGCGCTCATGCGTTCGAAGCCTGCGCGCTTCCAGGTTTCCTCCTCCACTTCGACCAGGAAGGTACTCATGGCCGGGCTGTAGCGGTAGTGGTGGGCGCAGAAGACACCGTGTCCGGTTTCGCGAAAGGTCAGAGTAAGGCTGTCGAAGACTCTGGAAGTGCCGTACCAGATGAATTTGTTCGGGCGCCAGTCACAGGTGGTGCCGAAGCGCGCTTCGTTATCCTGACGCACGAATGAGGCGGCACCGTTGGCGCCGACGATCAGGTCAGCGCCGCCAAGGCGCTCGCTGTCGGCAAGCGTCTCGACCGGGCTGTCGAACTTGATGCGCACACCCAGCCTCTCTGCATGCGCATACAGCAGGGACAGCAGCTGCAGGCGGCCGATGGCGGCGAAGCCATTGCCGCTGACAGGGATGCGCGTGCCGTTGTGGGCGATGGTCAGGTTGGTCCAGGTTTCCATGTGCGGCGACAGCAGGCGATACAGGTCGCCGTCGTCGGCGCGCAGAAATTCCAGGGCGCGGTCGGAAAAGACGACGCCAAACCCCCAGGTGGCGTCGCGGGGGCCGCGTTCGTAGATGACGACATCGTGCGTCGGGTCCTCGCGCTGCATCAGGGCCGCGAAACACAGTCCGGCCGGACCGCCCCCGATGATTCGAATTTTCATTCCACTGCGATCCCGGTCAGCGCTGCAATGGTTTCGACCCCAGGCCCGTCCGGGGCACGCCGCCAAGACTCAAGCGCCACCCGCCTTCTCCCCTTCCATCTTCTCGGCGATCGCCTCGCGCAGTTGCCGCTTGAGGATCTTGCCGACGGGGCTCACGGGAAATTCGCTCACCAGTTCCAGCCGCTCGGGCAGCTTGAAGCTGGCGATGTTCTGCTGCCTGAGAAAGGCGATCAGTTCGGCGAAATCCAGGCTCTGCCCCTCCTTCGCAATGACGAAGGCGCAGGCCTTCTCGCCGAATACCGGATCGGGCATGGCCACCAGCGTTACCGCCTTCACCTTCGGGTGGGCGACGATCAGGTTCTCCACCTCTTCGCAGCTGATCTTCTCGCCGCCGCGGTTGATCAGGTCCTTCTTGCGTCCTTCGGTGAAGACGGTGCGGCCCTCCTTGCGCACGATGTCGCCCATGCGGTAGAAGCCATCGGGCGTAAACGCCTCGGCGTTCTTGTCCGGCGCACCGTAGTAGCCGCAGATGGTATAGGGTCCCCGCGTCGCAAGTTCGCCCTGCGCGCCGTCGGGGAGTTCGTTGCCGGCTTCGTCGATGACCCGGATTTCATCGTCCGCGCACACCGGCATGCCCGAACTGTGCAACAGGTAGGCGTCTTCTGCGTCCAGGGGCACCATGTTGATCAAGCCCTCGGCCGTGCCGTAGATCTCCTGCGGCACACAGCCAAAGCGGGCGCGCAGGCGGCTGCGCAGCTCAGGCGCCAGGCGGGCGCCGCCGTTCTGGATCACCCGCAGCGACGACACATCGTAACTTTCGGGCACGGGTGAATTGAGCCAGTTCGAGATCAATGGCACGACGGCGGCGATGACCGTCACTTTCTCGCGTTCTACGAGAGAGAACACCTCCGCCGGGTCGCCCGAAGGCGCGAGTACGACCGTGCCGCCGTAATAGAACGTGCCGAGCATGCCCGGCGAGGCCAGATTGTAGTTGTGCCCCAAGGGCAGTATGGCCATGAATACCGTGTCTGCACCGAATCCGGCGGCGCGACCGCACAGACGGGCATTGAGCACATAGTCGTCGTGAGTGCGCGGGATCAATTTGGAGAGCGAGGTCGTGCCGCCGGAGAGCAGCATGGTCGCAACCTCAGACGGATCCGGGCGCAACGCCGCCAGGGCTGCACCAACGTCCGTCGCCGGCATGGAGTCGCCAACCATGCTGCGCAGGTCCCTCTGTCCCACCGCGGGTTCGCCCGCCACAAACACGGCACGCAGGCTGCTGAATTCCTTCTGCACCTCTGCCGCCATGGTCCGGTAGTCGAAGCTGCCGATACGATCCGGGATCACGTAAGCGATCGCGCCGGATGCACGCACGAAGTGGCGGATCTCCGTATGCCGGTGGGCACGCAGGGCCATCACCGGAATCGCGCCGATGCGGGTCAGCGCGAAATAGGTGAAAACAAATTCCGGGCCGTTGGGCAGCTGCACCACTACGCGGTCAAGCGGTTGGATGCCGGCTTCGAGGAAGCGGCAGGCGAGCCGATCGGAAGTTTCAACGATGCCCCGATAGCTCAGTCGTCGATCGGCCCAGACGAGTGCCGTCTTCTCCGGCGCGCGCGCTGCGCTGCGCGCCAGCATCTGCGCAATCGTGATGCCTTCCCACCAGCCGCGGGCACGGTAGTGTGCGGCACGATCCGCGGGCCAGAATTGACAACCTTCGAGCATCGTCCTCCTCCTTCGCATCCTTGCGCCGGGCTTCGTCGGTCAGTCGGATGTCGCCTTCTCGAACAAAGGCCGGCTTGCGCCGGCCTGTCGTTCCGCATCGATTAGCTGCGCTCCCTGCGTCACCCCATCTTGCAGCCGCGCGCCGGATCGGCGAGCGCCTTGTGCGCCACGCCGGTCACCTTGTTCTCCTTGCCCACTACCTTGCGCAGATAGATGTCCTGCACCGGGTTGTGCGACTTCGACATGGTCCAGACGCCGCGCGGGCTGTCGATTTTTGCTTTTTCCATCGCCGCATACAATTCTTTCTTCTTGCTTATGTCGCCGCTTACCACCTTCAGGCCGGCGGCCAGAAGCAGGCCCGCATCATAGCCCTGCACTGCGTACACGTCGGGCTGAAGCTTGAACGTCTTGGCGTAATTGAGGCGGAAGGTCTTGTTCTTGGGTGTTTCGATGCCATCGCCGTAGTGCAGCGTGGTTTCCAGGCCCTCTGCCGCGTCGCCCACGGCATCGAGAATGCCATCGGTGAGGAAGCCGGCGCCGTACAGCCCGATCTTGCCCTTCAGGCCGGCTGCCTGCCAGTCCTTGATCAGCTTTGCGCCGCCGCCGCCGGCGAAGAACACGAACACGGCGTCGGGTTTGATCGAGGCGATCTCGGTCAGCAGCGACTGGAATTCCACGTTGGGGAACGGCAGGTAGAGTTCCTTCATGATCGTGCCGCCGGCCTTGATGAAGCCTTCCTTGAAACCGTTGATCGATTCCTCTCCGGCGCCGTATTTCCAGGTGAGCGTGACGACTTTCTTGATGCCGCGATCGGCGAGCACCTTGCCCATCGGATAGGCGGGCTGCCAGTTGGTGAACGAGGTGCGGAAAATATTCGGCGCGCACAGTGCGCCCGTGGCCGCATCCGAACCTGCGTTGGGAATGATGAGCAAGGTGCCGGTCTCGCGCGCTATTTTCACCATGCCCA
Source organism: Pseudomonadota bacterium (assembly GCA_026399375.1). GTDB lineage: Bacteria > Pseudomonadota > Gammaproteobacteria > Burkholderiales > SG8-39 > 2-12-FULL-64-23. The sequence goes on along the minus strand of JAPLRD010000118.1, from coordinate 12,886 downwards.
TGGCGACACCGGAATGCACCGTGCCCACCAGGACGTCGACCTTGTCGCGAGTGACGAGCTTGTTGGTGTTGTCGGTCGCCTTGGACGGATCGGATTCGTCGTCAACCGTGAAATATTCGATTTCACGGCCGCCCAGCTTTCCGCCCGACTCTTCCACCGCGAGCTTGAAACCGTTGGTGATGGCCACGCCCAACTGCGCGTACGTCCCGGTATAGGGCAGCATCAGGCCGATCTTGATTTTCGCCCCCTGCGCAAACGCCAGGTTCGGCAGGCCGGCGACGCCGGCCGCAGCCGCCGCTGTCTTCAAAAATTCGCGCCGCCCGAAGGCTTGGTTCTTGCTCATGTGATTCTCCTCGTTTGAATGGTTATTGCTGTCTTGAATTGCCATCAGGTGCCCTGCGACTTGGCGCGCAGTTTGAAACGCTGGATCTTGCCCGTCGCCGTTTTCGGCAATTCGGCCTTGGGCTTGATCAGAGCGTCCTCATCCGGCTGCCCGATCACCGCCACCTCGAGCACGTCCGGATGGCTCAGCAGCGCGCCCTCGACCTCGAACGGCGAGACGTAGATGCCGCCCACCTTGAGCATGTCGTCGGTGCGGCCCGAATAGGTGTAATAGCCGTCTTCGTCCACGATGTACTTGTCGCCGCTGCGGGTCCAGTCGCCCATGAAAGTGGCGCGGCTCTTGGCGCGGTTGTTCCAGTAACAGGAGGCGCTGGTCGGACCGTTGATCTGCAGTTCTCCGATCTCGCCGGTCTTTACCTGATTGCCGGCATCGTCGACCACGCGCAATCCATAACCCGGCACCGCCTTGCCGGTCGTGCCGTAGCGCACCTCGCCCGGCCGGTTCGACACGAATATATGCAGCATCTCGGTCGAGCCGATGCCGTCCAGGATCTCGACGCCGAAGTGTTTGGTCCAGCGCACGCCAATGTCCGCCGGCAGCGCCTCTCCGGCCGAGGTGCACACGCGCAGATTGAGCGTCTCCGGTTTGGGTATGTCAGGACTCGCGAGCAGCGCTGCGTACAGGGTCGGCACGCCGTAGAAAATCGTCGGCTTGTGCTGCTGCAGTCGCTGGAACACGCTCGCCGGCGTCGGGCGCTCGGCCATCAGAATGGCGGTGGCGCCCACCGACATCGGAAAGGTCAGGGAATTGCCCAAGCCGTAGGCGAAGAACAGTTTCGCCGCTGAAAACACGAGGTCGTCTTCACGTATGCCCAGCACCGGCCGGGCATAGAGTTCGGCCGTCTGGATCAGGTGCGAGTGCATGTGCACCGTGCCCTTGGGCGTACCGGTCGAGCCGGACGAATACAGCCAGAAGCAGGCGTCGTCGCAGGTGGTCGGCGCCGGCTCGCAGGCCGTTGCGGCTTTGGCCATCAGATCGGCGAGCGACAGGTGGCCATGCGCGTCCTTGCCCGAAACGATCACGTGCTTGAGAAACGGCAGCTTGACAGCCCGCTGCTCGAGCAGCGGCGCGAAAGTGGGGAACAATGGTTCCGACACCACCAGCACCTGGGCGCGGCTGTCGTTCAGCATGAACAGATAATCGGAGGTGGTCAGCAATGTATTGCCTGCGATGGGGATGATGCCCGCCTTGATCGCGCCCAGGAACACGCTCGGAAAATCGACGGTGTCCAGATGCGCCATCATGATGCGGTCTTCCATCTCCAGGCCCAGGGCTTTGAGCGCGTTGGCGGCGCGGTTCACGCGCTCTGACAACTGTCCGTAGGTGATGCTGCCCGCATCGTCGATGAAGGCGGCCTTGCCCGCGCGGCCGGCGGCCAGATTGCGCTCTATCAGGTCGTGCGCCGCGTTATAGTCCCGCGGAATCTGCACGAAGGGCGGGCTGACGCTGTGGTCAGCGGAGGAAAGTCCAGCCATTACTCACTCCTCGTTAAGTCCAATCGATCTTGCCCTCTGGCAACAGGTACAGCACCAGGGCGCGGCCTTCCGTTACCGTGGGCCGGTGTCCCGACTGCGGCGGATAAACCATCCAGCCGGCACCTTTTCCGTCGAACTTCGCGCTCGGTGTGACCGGCATGATCATGTCGATTTCACCGGTCGGATGGCGATGGTGGTTGCCGACCAGGTCGGTGATGTCGACCACGTCGATGCTGAAGCCGTGCGTCACAGGATCGGCCTCGAACACGCGGCCGAAGCGCCGCTTGGCGTCTCCCTGCTGGCACAACCAGCCGGCGGCGATGCCGGCGTGGCAGGCCTCGGAGATCTTCCTGAAAGTTTCAGAGACCGGCGGAAACTCGAGATCGAGGTCGCGCTGCAGCGCCGCGTCCACCGGCCGGCCTTGCGCGAACCGGGTGACCGGTATCAGCAGGTTCCGGAAATCAGCGGGCGTATTCATTTCGAATCTGATTGAGGGTTCGGAAGCACACCGGCGCCAACCGCAAGTCGGCGCCGGCAGGAACTCGACACAATTCCTAGCGCAACAGATTCCAGGCGCCGTTCTCGATGCGCACCATGACCACCGCGCGTCCATCCAGCCCCTTATGATCGGTGGGCGAAAAGTTGAATACCCCATGGGTCGCGGCCAGATCCTTGATGTTCTCCAGGGCATCGCGCAAGGCCGCGCGGAATTCGGCAGTGCCGGGCTTGGCTTTTTTCAGGGCCTCGGGGATCGCACGCTGCAGCATCAGGCTCGCGTCCCAGGTGTGCGCCCCGAAAGTGGAGTGGCTGCCGGCGCCGTACGCGCCCTCATAGGCCTTGATGTATTCGAGCGAGGCCTTCTTGCTTGGATGGCTGTCGGGCAATTGGTCCGGTATCAGCACCGGTCCCACCGGCAGCACCGCGCCCTCGACGTTCTTGCCGCCGACACGCAGGAAATCGTTGTTGGCAACGCCATGGGTCTGATAGATGCGGCCCTTGTAGCCTCGCTCGATCAGCGTCGCCTGCGGCAGCGCCGCCGGCGTGCCCGAACCCACGACCAGCACGGCATCCGGCTTTTCGTTCATGATCTTGAGTATCTGGCCGGTGACGCTGGTGTCGGTGCGGTTGTAGCGCTCGGTCGCGACGATCTTGATGCCCTTGGCCCCGGTAATGCCGTTCATCACGCGCAGCCACAATTCACCGTAGCCATCACTGTAGCCGATGAACGCCATGGTCTTCACATTGTTGGCCTGCATGTGTGCAACGATGGCCCCCCCCATGATGCTGAAATCCTGCGGCGGCTGAAATACCCACGCCGCCTTGTCAGCGGCAGGAGCGAACGGCGCCAGTGCAATCTGGGGCGTCTTGGTTTCCGCCGCGACTTCCAGCACTGCCGTCGATGTCGGCGTGGTGCTCGAACCGATGATGACATCGGCCTTGTCTTCCGTGGCCAGCTTTCTCGCGTTCTTCGACGCGGCGGTCGGATCGGAGGCGTCGTCCAGCACCACATATTTGACCGCTTCGCCACCGATGGTCTTGGGCATCAGCGCGATCGTGTTCTTTTCCGGGATGCCCAAGGAAGCAGCGGGACCGGTCGCCGACAAGGTGACGCCGATGGTGACTTCTGCGACTGCGGTCGAAGCGGCTCCGACAAGGGCCAGCGCCAGCAGGCTGCGCAACAGTTTGCTCATGGGACTCCTCCTTTGGTTGTAAATTTTTTTGATTTTACTCTGGACCGCTTGCTATTTTACGAATCTGCAATATAATGCCGCCCTACGCCAAACACAAGCATTATAGTGCATGTTACAAATTTTCGGCTGACGGCGACTGGATAGACTGAAACTCAAATGGGCGCTCGCGAAACTCCACAGAAAACCAGATCGGCCGCGGCAACGGACGAGGCGTTCCTGCACGCCTTGGGCGAGCGGGTGCGCGACGCCCGCGCCCGGCGCGGCATGACGCGCAGGATACTCGCGCACGACTCGGGCGTGTCGGAGCGCTACCTTGCGCAACTCGAAACCGGCCAGGGCAATGCCTCCGTCTTGCTCCTGCAGAAAATATCCGGAGCGCTGAATCTGCCGCTGACCGAACTGCTGCAGGAAGAGTCGGGCCAGCCCGTGGAACTCGCCCTGATCGGGCAGTTCCTCCAACGCCTTCCGGCGCAAAAGCTCCCGGCCGTGCGTTCGCAGCTGATACGCGACTACGGCACCGCGCATACGGAGCGCATGCAGCGCATCGCCCTCATCGGCCTGCGCGGCGCCGGCAAGTCCACCCTGGGAAACAGGCTGGCAAAAGAACTGTCGGTCCCGTTCATCGAACTCGACCGCGAAATCGAGCGCGAAGCAGGAACCAGCCTGTCGGAGATCTTCCTGCTCTATGGGCAGGCGGGCTATCGCCGCTACGAGAGGCGTTGCCTGGAAAAAGTGGTGGAAAAGAACGAACGCGTGGTCATCGCCACCGGCGGCTCCATCGTATCCGAGCCGGGCACCTACGACCTCCTGCTCTCCACCTGCCGCACGATCTGGCTCAAGGCTCAGCCGGAAGAGCACATGGCGCGCGTGGTGGCGCAGGGCGACACCCGGCCGATGACGGGAAACCGTGAAGCCATGGAAGACCTGCACCGCATCCTTCGCGGCCGTAACGCGCTCTACGGCCGCGCCGACGTAACCATAGACACCGCGCACAAAACGATAGAACAAAGCCTGCAACAGCTGCGCAAAGCGGTTGCAAACTAGTATATGTTGAATCAGGAGAAACCATGACCACCGCTACAGCCGCCAGCCTCATCAGCTACGACACCCACCCCGACCGCTACGCGCACTGGCGCCTGAGCGTCGAGGGCAATGTCGCCACCCTCGCCATGAACGTGAACGAGGACAAAGGCATCAAGCCCGGTTACAAACTCAAGCTCAACTCCTACGACCTCGGCGTGGACATCGAACTGTACGACGCCGTCAACCGCATCCGCTTCGAACATCCGCAAGTGAGCTGCGTCGTGCTGACTTCGGCGCGAGAGCGCATGTTCTGCTCCGGCGCCAACATCTACATGCTCGGCCAATCGACCCACGGCTGGAAGGTGAATTTCTGCAAGTTCACCAACGAAACACGCAACGGCATGGAAGACTCCAGCCGCCACGACGGCCTGAAGTTCCTCGCCGCGGTGAACGGCGCCTGCGCCGGCGGCGGCTATGAAGTCGCGCTCGCCTGCGACGAAATCCTGATGATAGACGACCGCTCCTCGGCCGTCAGCCTGCCCGAAGTGCCGCTCCTTGGCGTGCTGCCCGGCACCGGCGGCCTCACGCGCGTCACCGACAAGAGAAAAGTGCGGCGCGATCTGGCCGACGTGTTCTGCACCACCACCGAAGGCGTGCGCGCCGACAAGGCAAAGGCCTGGGGACTGGTGGATCACACTGCACGCCCGCAGGGGTTCGCGCAGGCGGTGAAAGAACATGCACAGCGCCTCGCGGCCGGCAGCGACCAGCCTCAAGGCGCCAAAGGCGTCGTCCTCACCCCGCTCAAGTGCGCCGCCGACGCGAGCGGCTATCACTATGAGCATGTCGATGTCGTGGTCGACCGCGCGGCCCGCAGCGCCACGCTTACCGTTTCCGCACCGAAACAAGCCGGGCCGGATTCGATCGAAGGCATCCTTGCCGCCGGCGTCGCCTGGTGGCCGCTGCAGATGGCAAGAGAACTGGACAATGCCATCCTCATGCTGCGCACGAACGACGTGGAAATCGGCACCTGGCAACTCAAGACGCGCGGCGACATCGACGCCGTTCTCGCGGTGGACGCCGTCCTCGCCAAGCACCGCTCGCATTGGTTCGTGCGTGAAACGCTGGGTCTTCTGCGCCGCACGCTGGCACGCCTGGACGTGACCTCGCGCACCCTGTTCGCCATCATCGACCAGGGCTCCTGCTTCGCCGGGACGCTAGCCGAACTGGCGCTGTGCGCCGACCGCAGTTTCATGCTGCAATTGCCCGACGCGGCGGACGCGGCGCCGCGCATCGCCCTGAACGATTTCAATTTCGGCACCTTCCCCATGGTGAACCACCTGACGCGGTTGGCGACGCGCTATTGCGAGCGACCGGAGCCGGTCGAAGCCGCGCGCAAGATCGTGGGCAAGAAGCTCGACGCGCACGAGGCGGCCGAACTCGGCCTGGTCACGTTCACGCCGGATGACCTGGACTGGGAGGAGGAGCTGCGCATCGCGATGGAAGAGCGTTCCAGCCTTTCGCCCGACGCGCTCACCGGCCTGGAAGCGAGCCTGCGCTTCACCGGCGCTGAAACCATGGAGACGCGCATTTTCGCGCGCCTCTCGGCCTGGCAGAATTGGATTTTCAACCGCCCGAACGCCGTGGGCGAGAACGGCGCACTCAAGGTATTCGGCAGCGGAACGAAAGCGAAATTCAACTGGGAACGGATTTGAAGCGCGTCGAACTATGACACGACCCAAGAAGTATGATGACCCAAAACATTGTCATTCCGAGCGAAGCGAGGAATCTGCTTTTCTTGAATCAAAAGCAGATTCCTCGGCCTTAGGCCTCCAAATGACAGGTAATGATGTAATGGCCCTTTAAGTATTTGGAGAAAAGCATGGCAATCAACTACAGCGAAAAAATCCCCAACAACGTCGACCTGTCCAACAACAAGACGCTGCAGCGCGCGCTGGAGCACTGGCAGCCGGGCTTTCTCAACTGGTGGTCGGAAATGGGTCCGGACGAGTCGACCAACTTCGACGTCTATCTGCGCACCGCGATCAGCGTCGAGCCCAAAGGCTGGGCGCACTTCGACTACGTCAAGATGAAGGACTACCGCTGGGGCATTTTTCTCGCTCCCGCGGAGCCCGAGCGCAAGATCAATTTCGGCGAACACATGGGCCAGCCGGCGTGGCAGGAAGTCCCGGGCGAATACCGCTCCACCCTGCGCCGCATCATCGTCACCCAGGGCGACACCGAACCGGCCTCGGTGGAGCAGCAGCGCCACCTCGGGCTCACCTGCCCTTCGCTCTACGACCTGCGCAACCTGTTCCAGGTGAACGTCGAAGAAGGCCGCCACCTCTGGGCCATGGTGTACCTGCTGCACGCCCACTTCGGCCGTGACGGCCGCGAGGAAGGCGAAGCGCTGCTCGCCCGCCGCTCGGGCGACGCCGATAATCCGCGCATTCTCACCGCATTCAACGAGAAGACCCCGGACTGGCTGTCGTTCTTCATGTTCACCTTCATCACCGACCGCGACGGCAAGTACCAGCTCGCCGCGCTGGCCGAGTCCGGCTTCGATCCGCTGTCGCGCACCTGCCGCTTCATGCTGACCGAGGAAGCGCACCACATGTTCGTGGGCGAGTCGGGCATCGCGCGCATCATCCAGCGCACCTGCGATGCGATGAAAGAGCACAAGACAGAAGACGCGGCCAAACTGCGCGCCCTCGGCGTGATCGACCTGCCCACGCTGCAGAAATACCTGAACTTCCATTACAGCGTCACCAGCGACCTCTACGGTTCGGAGATTTCCTCGAACGCCGCATCGTTCTACGCCAACGGCCTCAAGGGCCGCTTCGAGGAGACCAAACTGACGGACGACCACAAGCTGCACGGCTCGGAGTACCCGTACATGGAAGTCGTTGACGGCCAGGTCGTGGTCAAGCACGCCGCCGCCCTCACGGCGCTGAACGAACGGCTGCGCGACGACTGGGTGGCCGACGTGCAGGCCGGCGTCAGCCGCTGGAACCGGATTCCGGAGAAAGCCGGCATCGCATTCCGCTTCACGCTGCCGCACAAGGGCTTTCACCGCAAGATCGGCCTCTTTAACGAGCATCACATCAGCCCCGCCGGCAGGGTGCTGAGCGAGGCCGAATGGACCAAGCAGCACGGCACCTGGCTACCCACGGCGGAAGACCGCGCCTACGTCTGTTCGCTCATGGGTCGCGTGGCCGAGCACGGACAATACGCCAACTGGATCGCGCCGCCGCCGCGCGGCATCAACAACCAGCCGGCGGATTTCGAGTACGTGCGATTTAACTGATGGAGAAACTCCGGAAATTGTCATTCCGAGCGCAGCGAGGAATCTGCTTTTCATGGAATGCAAGAAGCAGATTCCTCGGCCTTTGGCCTCGGAATGACAACTCTTGGAGATAGCCTTGGAAAACACGAATGCGCCCAACGAACTCAAGCGCCAGCACCTCATCGATCCGGAGATATGCATCCGCTGCAACACCTGCGAGGAGGCCTGTCCGGTCGATGCGGTCACGCACGACGGCCGCAATTACGTGGTCAAGTTCGAACTGTGCAATTTCTGCAACGACTGCATCTCGCCCTGCCCCACCGGTGCCATCGACAACTGGCGCCGGGTGGCGCAGCCGTTCGGCCTGGACGACCAGTTTTCCTGGGATGCCCTGCCGCCTGACACGTCGCCGGAAATCAAGAGCGAGGGCGACCTGCCCGAGGAAGTGCGGCGGGTCACCGACATCGCGACGCAAGGCCAAGGTGGGCCGGCCGCACCGCCGTGGTCCGCCGCGCATCCGTATCTGAACCTCTATACGCTCGCCCGACCGGCGGTTGCGAGCGTCAGCGGCAATTTCCGGCTGACGGCGCCGGACACATCGAGCGAAATCCATCACATCGTGCTCGATTTTGGCCAGACCGCTTTCCCCGTGCTGGAGGGCCAATCACTGGGCGTCATTCCGCCGGGAGTGGACGAATCCGGAAAACCGCACCACATCCGGCTGTACTCGATAGCCAGCCCGCGCGACGGTGAGCGCCCCGGCTACAACAACCTCGCGCTGACGGTGAAGCGCGTGACCGCAGACCGCGAAGGCCTGCCGGTGCACGGGGTCGCATCGAACTACCTGTGCGACCTCAAAAAAGGCGACCAGGTCAATGTCGTCGGCCCCTATGGCGCGAGTTTTCTCATGCCCAACCATCCCGGCTCGAGCATCATCATGATCTGCTCCGGCACCGGATCGGCCCCGATGCGCGCCATGACCGAGCGCCGGCGCCGGCGCATGGGCCTGAAGGAAGGCGGCGAGTTGTGGCTGTTCTTCGGCGCACGCACGCCGGACGAACTGCCCTATTGCGGACCGCTGATGAAGCTGCCGAAGGAGCTGATTTCAGTGAACCTGGCGTACTCGCGCCAGCCGGAACAGCCCAAGCAATACGTGCAGGACATGATACGCGCGCGCAGCCACGATATCGCCCGGCTGCTCAAGGACGAGAACAGCTACATCTACATCTGCGGCCTCAAAGCCATGGAGGCCGGCGTAAACGAAGCGCTCTCCGACATCTGTCGCAACCACGGCATGGACTGGGCCGATGTGCTGCCACGACTCAAGACGGCGAGCCGCTACCACGTGGAGACATATTGAAGCGCCGGCATCCGAAGCGGGTGGTCGGCGCATGAGTGACCAACTCCTGACGGAAAAGTCGGGCGCGATCACCACGCTCACGCTCAACCGCCCGGACAAGGCGAATGCGCTCAGCGCACCCCTGGTCGATGCGCTTGCCGCCGCCGTGGACGCGGCGCATCACGACGGCACGCGCCTGCTGGTACTCAAAGGCAACGGCCGCCATTTCTGCGCCGGCTTCGATTTCAGCGGCTTCGAAGACGCCTCGGAAGGCGACCTGCTGTTGCGCTTCGTGCGCATCGAAACATTGCTGCAGGCTCTGTACCACGCGCCTTTTGCCACGCTGGCGCTGGCGCAGGGCCGCAACTTCGGTGCCGGGGCGGACCTCATCCTCGCCTGCGGTACGCGCATCGCCGCACCCGACGCGGACTTTCGCATGCCCGGACTCAAATTCGGCTTGCAGCTGGGCACGCGCCGGCTGGCCAGCCGCATCGGCGGCGACGGCGCGCGCGCGCTGCTTCTCGGCAG
>JAPLRD010000118.1:0-3134 GCA_026399375.1 Pseudomonadota bacterium | reverse complement strand
GATTCCTGCACAAGGTGGCGGCGGCGGAATCCTGGCCCGGAATCGTACTCCTTGCCGCCGAAGAAGCGCTGCAGCTGTCCGCTGACGCAGCGGCCAGGCTGCACGCCGCAACCGTGACGGATTCGCGCGCGGCCGACCTGGCCGATCTGGTACGCTCTGCGGCCGAAACAGGACTGAAGGAACGCATACGTGAATACCGCAAGCGCTGAACTGGGCGCGGTCAGACTGGAATCCCTGACCTTCGACAACCGCTACGGCCGCCTGCCGCCGGACTTCTACACCCGGGTGTCGCCGACGCCGCTGCCGGATCCGTATCTGGTCGCCTTCAACACCGACGCCGCCGATCTGATCGGCCTTGATCCGCGCGAAGCCCGGCGAACCGAATTCGCCGAGATTTTCTGCGGCAACCGCTTGCTCCCCGGATTCGATCCCCTGGCCGCCGTCTATGCCGGCCACCAGTTCGGCATATTCGTGCCCCAACTCGGCGACGGACGCGCCATTCTGCTGGGCGAAGTCGCGGGCGCGAAAGGCCGATGGGAAGTACAGCTAAAAGGCGCCGGGCAAACACCCTATTCGCGCATGGGTGACGGCCGCGCCGTCCTGCGCTCCTCGATCCGCGAATACCTGTGCTCCGAAGCCATGCACGCCCTCGGCGTCCCCACTACGCGCGCGCTCGCCATCGTCGGCAGCGACCAGCCGGTGATCCGCGAAACAGTGGAGTCCGCTGCGGTGCTCACGCGCATGGCCCCCAGCCACGTGCGCATCGGCTCGTTCGAATTGTTCTCGTCGCGCCGGCAGCACGGGCATGTGCGCACGCTCGCCGACTTCGTCATCGACCAGCATTACCCGCAGTTGCGCGATTCGCGCGAACCCTGCCTGGAACTGCTGCGCGAAGTCATCCGGCGCACCGCCAGGCTGGTCGCGCAATGGCAGGCGGTGGGGTTCTGCCACGGCGTGATGAACACCGACAACATGTCCATCCTCGGCCTCACCATCGACTACGGCCCCTACGGCTTCATGGAAGGCTTCGACTGGGGGCACATCTGCAATCATTCCGATGACGGCGGACGCTACGCCTACGGCATGCAGCCGCGCATCGCGCACTGGAACCTGTTTTGCCTGGCGCAGGCGATGCTGCCCCTGTTCGAAATGGAGCCGGCGCTGGAGGCCCTGGGCGAGTTCGATGAACTGTTCGAGCAACACAATTCCGCGCTCATGCGCGCCAAGCTGGGGCTTGCCGCCGAACAGGCGGATGACGCCGCACTGCTGCAGGACACACTCAAGCTGCTGCACGGCAGTCGCGCCGACTACACCCTGTTTTTCCGCCGCCTCGGGAATTTTGATTCCACCTGCGGGGCCGTCAACGCGCCGCTGCGCGACCTGATTATCGACGGCGACGCGTTTGCCGCCTGGTCTGAGCGCTACAGACTTCGCCTGGCCGCGGAAGCCAGCGTGGATGCGGAGCGAAAACCACGCATGGACCGGGTCAATCCCAAGTACGTGCTGCGCAACTACCTTGCCGAGACGGCGATCCGCAAAGCCGCCGACGAGCGCGACTACGGCGAAATCGAACGACTGATGCGCCTGCTCTCCAGACCCTTCGACGAACAGGCAGGCATGCAGGCCTACGCCGAACCTGCGCCGGACTGGGCGTCGGGGCTTGCGGTGAGCTGTTCTTCTTAAGAGCGCATTTCAGAACTGCAATTTCAAACATAGTCATTCCGAGCGCAGCGAGGAATCTGCTTTTGCATCAAACAAAAAGCAGATTCCTCAGCCTACGGCTTCGGAATGACAATTTTGAAATGAACTCTAAGTCACCGGTTTAAACTGCTGGTCCACCGGAATCTGATAGCCGTTGGCGAGGCGGTTGGTCTGGTTCGCCATGCCCGCGACTGCAAGGACTTCTGCCAGCATTTCGTCGGTCATGCCCTTGGCGCGCGCCGAGGCGATGTGCGAGTGGATGCAATATTCGCAATTGTTGGTGACGCTCACCGCAACGTAGATCATTTCCTTGGTCAGCGGATCGAGCTTGCCCGGACTCATCACCTCCTTCACCCCGGCCCAGATGCGCTTCAGCGTCGGCGGGTGGCTCGCCAGGGTTTTCCAGAAGTTGTTCACCCAGTTGCTGCCGCGCGTGGCCATGATGTCGTCGTAGACGGCTTTGACCTCGGGCGATGCTTCCTGGATTTCGACCATCCTGACCATGGGCATGACTTTGCTCCCCGCTTGAAAATTGGCCGATTGTAGCCTCCCGCTCCGGCTCGGGTGCAACCATTCCCCGCACCGCCGGTCCAACCGCCTTTACCCGCAAAAACCAGGACTGGATCGCCCCCGATAGCGGATGGCGCAGCCTCCAAGCCTGTTATAATCCCCGCCCATGAAATTTCTGTTCGATTTGTTCCCGGTCATCCTGTTTTTCATAGCCTTCAAGGTGCAGGGGATCTATGTCGCCACGGCGGTCGCCATCGCCGCCAGCGTGGGCCAAATCTGCTGGCTGTGGCTGCGCGGGCGCAAGATCGACACCATGCTGTGGGTGAGCCTGGCGATCATCGTCGTCTTCGGCAGCGCCACCCTGCTGCTGCACGACGAGACGTTCATCAAGTGGAAACCGACGGTGCTCTATTGGCTGTTCGCCTGCGTCCTTGGCGCAAGCGAACTGCTGTTTCACAGGAACCTGATACGCAAGATGCTGGGCGAGCAGATCCAGTTGCCCGATCCGGCGTGGAAAAAGCTCAATTTCAGCTGGACCGGATTCTTCGCCGGCATGGGCTTCCTCAACCTCTATGTCGCCTTCAATTTTCCCACCGATACCTGGGTCAATTTCAAGCTGTTCGGCGGCATGGGCCTGATGCTGGCGTTCGTCATCGGGCAAAGCCTGTTCCTCGCCAAGTACGTGGAACAGAAAGAATCGAAATGAGGCAGCCATGAACGTCGCGCAGAAGATCGAGGCGGAACTGGCCGCGCTGCAGCCACTTCGCATGGAACTCGTCGACGACAGCTTCAAGCACGCCGGTCACGAAGGCGCCAAGGGCGGCGGCGGTCATTACAGCCTGACCATCGTGTCGCCGCAGTTCACCGGCAAGAACACCGTCGCGCGCCACCGCATGATCTACGCCGCGCTGGGGTCCATGATG
>JAPLRD010000269.1 GCA_026399375.1 Pseudomonadota bacterium | reverse complement strand
GTGATGTGGCCGCGATGCAGTATGTCGAATACGCCGTTGGTAAATACAAGGGGGCGGGCGAGCGCTGCGATCCTGTCTGCCAGCTTTGCCGGGTCGCACAGCTTGGCCTCGAATTCGGGTCTGCTAGGCATGAGTTTTTTGCGTGATCGGGCGCGGCTGCCGGTTACCCGTGACCGCTGCAATCAGTGTGTTCAGGCGATTACTTCGACTTCGGCGGCGATTGATACGGGACAGGCTCCGGCTCCTTGACCGGAGCGGGTTTCTGCGTTACCGCAGTCGGCTCCACGTATTCGAACACGCGCACCACTTTTTGCACGCCGCCGGTGGTGCGGGCGATGTCCACCGCCGCTTCGGCTTCCTTGCGCGTGACCAGCCCCAGCAGATAGACCACGCTGCTTTCGGTCACCACCTTGACGTGGTTGGCCGAAAAATCCTTGCCTTCGTCGATGAAGCGCGCCTTGACCTTGGACGTAAGGTAGGTGTCGTTGCCGCGCGAGGAATATGAACTGGCCCCTAGCAGTTGGATCTCGTTGACCACGCCGCGTACGTTGGCGATTTCGCGCACGGTCTTTTCGATCTGCTCTTTGGCGGCGGCGTCCGGCGTTTCGCCGGTAAGCAGCACGTTGCGGTTGTAGCTGGTAACGCTGACGTGCACCCTGTTGCCAAAGCGCTGGCTGATGCTGGTTTCGCCTTTCAGGTCGATTTCCTTGTCCTCGGTCTGTGCACCGGCCGAGCGCCGGTCGTCGAGCGCGAGCACGGTGGCGCCCGCTCCTCCGGCAATGAGCGGAAAACAACCCTGCAGCTGCGGTACAAGACCGAGCAGGGCGATCAGCGCCAGGGTGCGCAGCGGCGTACGTGTCGTGGTCAATGCGGTCATGATTCAGCTCCCAATAGTAAGGTGTCGATGCCGTCGCACAGGCAGTGGAGCGTCAGCAGATGCACTTCCTGGATGCGGGCAGTTCTTTCCGAAGGCACGCAGATGTGCAGGTCTTCGTCGGCCAGCAGGCCGCCGATCTCGCCGCCGCTCCTGCCGGTCAGCGCGACCACGTGCATGTCGCGTTCGTGCGCGGCGTGAATGGCGGAAATGACGTTCTTCGAATGACCGCTGGTCGAGATCGCGAGCAGCACGTCGCCCGCCTGCCCCAGTGCCTGTACCTGCCGCGAAAAGACATGCGCGTAGTCGTAGTCGTTGGCGATTGCAGTCAGCACCGAGGTGTCGGTGGTGAGGGCGATGGCCGCCAGGCCGGGGCGTTCGCGCTCGAAGCGCCCGATCAGTTCGGCGGCGAAATGCTGCGAGTCGGCCGCCGAGCCGCCGTTGCCGCATGCAAGAATCTTGCCGTTGGCGAGCATGCATTTCACCATCATCTCGACCGCCTGAGCGATCGGTGCCGCCAGAATTTCGGCTGCCTTCAGCTTGGTCCTGGCGCTGTCGGCGAAATGCTCACTGACGCGTGCAACGAGTTCCATCCATGCTCCATCAAATCCGAGACGGCCATTCTACCTCAGCGAGGGCGCCATAATCCGCCGATGTCGGATCGCGCCGGTTCCGTCGCCTCACTCTACATACACCTCGAATTCCATGCGTTTGCGCGGATTGCGATGGGGCTGCAGGCGGCTCACGCGGGCATCCAGGGTATCGCCTCGGTCCATGGCCCAGGCCAGCGCGGCGTTCTGCGCGCGCGGCACGTAGCCGAGCTTGTGCCCCTGCCAGCGCACGCTGATCGCACGGCCGTCGTGGACGTTGTCCGGTTCGCGCTCCAGCATCAAGGCGTCGCCGACGCGCATGCCGCGCCAGACTTCAGGCGCCTGGTAGTAGTTGAAGCCGGCGAGCGGGGAACTCTGCACCAGCAGTTTTACCTGCTGCGCCGGCGCCGGCAGCGGCATGGCGCACAGGCCGGCAACCAGCACCGCCGCCAGCAGGGTATGCCTATTCACCAAATGCGTCCTTGATCCATTCGATGCGCCCCGGGTCGAGGTCGTCGAGCAATATGACGTCGAAGCGGCACGGCCGTTCCGGCCTGCCTGATAGGTAATGACGCGCAGCCAGCACGATGCGTTGACGCTTGGCGGCGGTAATGCTCTCCGCCGCCCCGCCGTAGCCGCGATTTCGGCGCAGGCGCACTTCGGCAAACACCAGGCTCGCGCCGTCTTCGAGGATCAGGTCGATCTCGCCCAGGCGGCAATGGTAGTTGCGCGCCAGCAGCCGCAGGCCTCGCGCCTGCAGATAATCGGCGCTGAGCGCCTCGGCCAGCTTACCGCTTGTTTTCGCCCGGTTCCTCATGGTCCAGCGCAGTGCCGACGCCGTTCCTGAAGATGGCCTGCATCGGTTCGCGTGCCACCTGATTGCCGTTGAGCGTGAGGCGGCCGGTGACGCCGTCCAGGCTGAGCCCGCGCGGGCCCTCTAGCATCGCGGCGGCGACGCGAAAGGCGTCGATGCCCAGCGCATAGAATCGCTCAAGGTCGGCGGCGAGGCCTTCCGGGCGTGCATAGACCATTACCGCCGGGTGGTCCGGCTGCACCAGCCAGGGCATTTCGACGAAGCGTATGCCGTTCAGGTCGACATTCGCGATGGCGTCCTTGCGCTCGGAATTGACCTGTGACGTGGCGAACACTTCGATGACATTGTTCAGGAACGGGCGCACCGCGCGCGCCTGTTCCGTGTCGGCGGAGAGAAAAATCATGTCCACCGCGGCGGTGGAGAGCCTTTCCTTGAGCGCAAGCAGGTCGGTCTGCGGACCGAATTCATAAGTCGACTTGACGCTCCCGCCCAGCCGCTTCCATGTGTCGGCGAAGGCGTCGCGGCTGCGCTGCGCGAGCGGACTTTTCGCGCTCACCAGGATGGCGCTCTTGAAGTGCTCGGCGAACGCCACCTGGGCGACGAGTTGCGCCTCGGCCTCCAGCGACAGGCCGAAGGTATAGAACCGCGCTGGCAACGCGGTCTTGTCGTCGGGCAGATTGAGTCCGATCGTGGGCACGCTCACCAGCTTGCTCGCGGCGAGCGTCGAGACGCCGCTTCGCGTCAACGGACCGATGACGAGGCGAGCGCCCCGCTTGATCGCTTGCTCGTAACCCGAAAGCAGCGATTCGCCCGAAGCGTCGGTGGCAAAAACGCCGACCGGGAACTTTTCCCGGCTGTGCTTGTGTGCGGCCATGAAGCCCAGCCTTACCGCTTCGGCGGGACGGGCAAAATCGGCCGACGCCAGCGGCAGAAGCAGCGCCAGTATCGGCTGGGCCTCGCCCGCGGCCGTGCCGGTGCTTGCGCCTGCGCCGGCGCCGGCGTTCGCGGGTGTGCCCGCAGTCGCGCTTGCTTCATTCTCGGCGGCAACGCACAATCCCATGCCATGAAACAGCAGCACAAACAG
>JAPLRD010000342.1:730-2500 GCA_026399375.1 Pseudomonadota bacterium | reverse complement strand
GCCAGTGAGTACTTTCGACCGAGGCTGTGTGAAAACGCAAACATTTGAGATTCGCCAAAATTATTTCCCACTTCGACCAGCGAATTACGAGCGCTAACCCTAGTCGCTAACATTAGCGACTACGCGCTCTCACTCTGCGAAGATTTACTTCCCACTTAGGAAAAACGGATGCGCGTTTTCACACGGTCTCGACCCGTTGCAGCCGCCCAGGTTTCTCCGTAGCGGCCGTTCGCCCAAGTCCGCCATTTCCGCACTGGGCTTCGACGAAGCGGCCGTTGGCGAGCTCACCCAACCGGCCATGAAGAGTCACTGGCGAAGCGAAAACTCACGGTAGGAGCGCCGCAACTGCGATGAAGGCTAGTTCCATGGTGGCACTTTCCTTTTATATCGATTTTCGATATTGTAGATCGATTATGATGTTCCCGACAACGCGTTAGATCGAAGGAGCGAACAGCTTGGCATCCACCCTCCAGCAAACTAACGATAAGCGTCCATGGGCGGTCTTTCTGATCTTTCTGCGCCTCGGGCTGACCTCCTTTGGTGGCCCCATCGCTCACTTAGGTTACTTTCGCGATGAGTTTGTGACTCGGCGACGCTGGCTCGCGGAGCGCAGCTACGCCGATCTCGTCGCCCTGTGTCAGTTCCTGCCAGGACCAGCGAGTAGTCAAGTTGGCATAGCGCTGGGGCTATCGCGTGCTGGCTACGCCGGGGCGTTGGCCGCGTGGGCGGGATTCACCTTGCCATCGGCAATCGCTCTGATTCTGTTCGCGCTGGGCGTCTCAAACTCTCTGCAACGGAGCGTTACGCGTTACGATCATGACAGTTGCGAGTTGCGTCGTCCTGCTGGTTCCCTCTGCATGGGGGCAGGTCGGCGTGATCGCGGCAGCAGCAATCGCAGGCATTTTTCTGTTCAAACCTGAGCAAGCAGCCGCCCATGACGCGCTGCCGATCACGGTGAGCCACCACACTGGTATCGTTTTGTTGACCGTTTTTCTTGCTCTCCTCGTCGGCTTACCGATTCTGGTGCAGACCGTGCCCGATAAGACGTTGTCGCTGATCGACGCTTTTTACCGTGCCGGTTCACTGGTGTTCGGCGGGGGGCACGTCGTGCTGCCGCTGCTGCAAGCGGAAGTGGTCCCACCGGGCTGGC
The DNA here is from genome assembly GCA_026399375.1 of Pseudomonadota bacterium. Classification (GTDB taxonomy): domain Bacteria; phylum Pseudomonadota; class Gammaproteobacteria; order Burkholderiales; family SG8-39; genus 2-12-FULL-64-23. The sequence continues at coordinate 1,350 of JAPLRD010000342.1, read as the reverse complement.
TGAGCAATGAAACATTCCTCGCTGGATATGGCGCAGCGCAGGCCGTGCCTGGCCCATTGCTCACGTTTGCGGCCTTTCTCGGTGCATCGATGAGTGGTGTCCCGTCCGGCTGGATCGGCGGGATGATATGTCTGGTGGCGATATTCGTGCCATCGTTCCTGTTGGTGGTCGGAGCGCTGCCGTTTTGGGAGCAGCTGCGTCGTAACGTTCGCACGCAAGCCGCCCTCGCGGGCGTCAATGCGGCGGTTGTTGGCGTGCTGCTGGCAGCGCTATACAAGCCGGTCTGGACGAGCGCAATCCATCAACCTCAAGACTTCGGACTGGCCCTGGTGGCGCTTGTTTCCCTGATGTTCTGGAAGTTACCGCCCTGGTTGGTCGTTGTGGGCAGCGGTATCGCTGGGTGGCTATTGAGTATATTGATTTGAGGTGGCCGCGATGACTGACAAGGATCTGTATGGTGGATTGATCCGCCTACACATTCTGCACCACGCCGCCGAAGAGCCCATTTTCGGTCTTGGCGTCATAGAAGAACTGCGACGCCACGGCTACGAGATCAGCGCCGGGACCTTATACCCTATGTTGCATGGCCTGGAGAAGAAGGGCTACCTAATTTCGCGGAT
>JAPLRD010000342.1:0-715 GCA_026399375.1 Pseudomonadota bacterium | reverse complement strand
GCACGAGCGAAGGTCAGGGAGTTGTTTGGTGAGCTGATCGAGGGTCGATGACGGGCTGCTATTGATTGCCGGGACCTGCGCACTATTTTCGAAGTTGGAGCAAGGAAGTTGATTTAGAGGAGCCGACGAATGAAAAAGAGTTTCTTGATGATCACTACCGCAAGCTTGCTCACTGTCACCGCCATTTTTGGGGTTGTTCAGACGCAAAGCGCACAGGCACAAACAGGCGGAACCGCGCAGACCAATTCCGCAGATTTGATGAAGGAACTAGAGGCGCTCAAACGTCTGCTTCCCGACCAAGCGCACGGCATGGCTGACGTGGATTACCATTTCGCTAATCTTTGGTTCGCCGCGCACAACGCAAATTGGCCCCTTGCGGAATTTTATCTCGGCGAAACTCGATCCCATCTAAACTGGGTTGTTCGCATGCGCCCAGTCCGCAGGCTTGCCGCCGGTGGTGAGCTTGACTTACGGCCCGTTCTTCAAGGCGTCGAAAGTTCGGGGCTTTCCGACATCAAAGCCTCAATCAACAAACGAGACCTGAGCGCTTTCGAAGCGGCATATCGCGGAACTATGATGCAGTGCTACGGCTGTCATGCCGCCTCGGAGAAGCCATACCTGCGCCTGCGGATACCGGAGGCGCCGGCGACTCGTATGATCGACCGTCAGGGGAAAGCGAATTAATCGTGGCTCTGCGTCAAGACATGGCATATCG
>JAPLRD010000424.1 GCA_026399375.1 Pseudomonadota bacterium | reverse complement strand
TGCGGTAATGAAAATAGGCTTCCAGCCGCGGCATGTGGCGAGCCATGAACCTACGGTCCTGGCAAATGGAATTGCCGCACATGGGTGAAGTTCTGATCGGCAGGTGCTCGGCCAGGAAATCCAGAAATTTCTGCTCCGCTTCTGGCTCGGTCAGGCTCGAAGCCTTGACCTTGGCTATCAGGCCGGAACGGGCATGGGTGGATTTGTTCCAATCGTCCATGGCATCAAGCACGCTGTCGGGTTGATGCACGACCAGCACCGGCGCTTCGGCTACGGTCTCGAGCTGCGAGTCCGTTACGACGAAGGCGATTTCAATGATTTTGTCCCGGTCGGGATCCAAACCGGTCATTTCCATGTCCAACCACACCAGGTTGTTCTGATCTTGAGGCATCTTGTGTGCACTTGCCGCATTGAATGAAGGGCTTTATTGTGTCATATTTCAGCCAGATGCAGACTTTCACCGTCGTTTTCCTCGCAGCGCTCGCGCTCACTACCGGCTTGCGGCTGTGGCTTGCGCGGCGCCATATCCGCCATATCGCGCGCTGCCGCGGAGAAGTCCCCGCTGATTTCTCCGCTCATATCGACCTTGCCGCGCACCAGAAGGCCGCCGATTACAGTATCGCCAAGACCCGGCTAGGCATGGTCGACCTGCTCATCGGCGCCGCAATACTGATTGCGCTCACGCTGGGGGGCGCGCTGCAGATCCTGCATGAGGCGTGGCTTACCTTATTCGACGCAGGCAGCCATGCGCAGGGCATCGCACTCATCTTCAGCGTCGCACTGATTTCCGGCATCGTGGACCTGCCGCTGGCCCTGTACCGTACCTTCGTCATCGAAGCGCAGTTCGGTTTCAACAAGATGACGCTGCGACTGTTCTTCGTCGATCTCGCAAAACAAACGCTGCTCGGCGTCGCGCTGGGACTGCCCTTGCTCGCATGCGTGCTCTGGCTGATGCAGCGCATGGGCGACCAATGGTGGCTATACGTCTGGGCTACCTGGATCGCGTTCAACCTGCTGGTGCTCACCCTGTATCCGACGCTCATTGCGCCTTTGTTCAACAAGTTCACCCCGCTCGCAGATGCGGGGCTGAAAGCGCGCATAGAGGCGCTGCTCGTCAAATGCGGTTTCAAGGCGCAGGGCCTGTTCGTGATGGACAGCTCCAAACGCTCCAGCCACGGCAATGCGTATTTCACCGGCTTCGGCGCGGCCAAGCGCATCGTCTTGTTCGACACGCTGATCGCCCGGCTCGCCCCGATGGAGATCGAGGCGGTGCTCGCGCACGAACTCGGCCACTTCCGGCACCATCACGTGTGGAAGCGCATGGCTGCCCTGTTCGCGATGAGCCTGGGTTTTCTGTGGCTGCTCGGCCACGCAATGAAGCAGGACTGGTTCTACGCCGGGCTCAATGTGCAGGCGCATACGACCGCGCTCGCCCTGATGCTGTTCTTCATGGTGGTGCCGGTGTTCACTTTTCTGCTGCATCCCTTGACCAGCCTGTACTCGCGCAGTCACGAGTACGAAGCCGACGCCTATGCGGCGCGGCACGCCGCTCCGGCCGACCTGGTCCGCGCGCTGGTGACGCCATCCGCCGGCGCTGCTGCGCATTGCGCGCCTGCAAGCTGCAGCTGCGCAAGCTGCCTGACCATGAGCATAGAACCCGAACACGGCAGGCCTTTGACCTCGATCGAGACGCTTTGCGCGGTCTGATGCTGGCGGGCCAGGTGATCGCGGCCTACGGCCGCCACTACCTGGTCGAGACGGCCGATGGCGGGCGGTATGCCTGCTTCCCGCGCGGCAAGAAGAGCGCGGTTGCCTGCGGCGATCGCGTGGCGTTCGCGCAGACCGCGGACGCGCAGGGCGTGATCGAATCGGTGGATGCGCGCACCAGCCTTTTTTTCCGCTCGGCCGCGCACCGGCAAAAACTGATCGCCGCGAACGTCTCGCAGCTGGCCCTCGTGGTTGCCGTGGAGCCGAGCTTCAGCGATTGGGGGTTTAAAAACGGTCGCGCAGGGGAAGCGGATTATTTTTTATCGTTGATTAAGAAGAGTTGGCCATCGCCGGGCTGGAGTTTGACT
>JAPLRD010000076.1 GCA_026399375.1 Pseudomonadota bacterium | reverse complement strand
ATACACATTCCTGATCCAGGTCCTGAACGGCATCCAGTACGGCCTGCTGCTGTTCCTGGTGGCGAGCGGGCTGACGCTGGTCCTGGGCATCATGGGCATCATCAATCTTGCCCACGGCAGCTTCTACATGGTGGGCGCCTATCTCGCGTTTTCGCTGTCGCAGCATTTCGGCAGCCTGTGGTTGGCGATGGCGGGCGGGGTGGTGATCGCGGTGGCGATCGGCCTGCTGCTCGAGTGGCTGCTGATCAGCCGGCTGTATCACCGGGACCATCTGTACCAGGTGCTGCTCACCTACGGCCTGATCCTGATCTTCGAGGAACTCAGAAGCCTGGTATTCGGCGACGACGTGCACGGCGTCGCGGTGCCCGAGATGTTGAAGGCGTCGATTCCGCTGACCGAGACGCTGAGTTATCCGGTCTACCGTCTTTGGATGTCCGCGGTGTGCATCGCCCTGGCCATCGGCATGTACCTGCTGATCCAGAAGACGCGCCTCGGCATGATGATCCGCGCCGGCAGCACGAACCGCGAGATGGTGCAGTCGCTCGGCATCAATATCGACCTGCTCTACCGCCTCGTGTTCGCGCTGGGTGTGGCTCTGGCCGCGTTTGCCGGAATGATCGCGGCACCGGTGGCATCGGTATTTCCGGGCATGGGCAACCAGGTGCTGATCGTCTGCTTTGTCGTGGTCGTGATCGGCGGCATCGGTTCGGTGAAGGGCGCCATGCTGGCCGCGATTCTGATCGGCCTGGTGGACACGTTCGGCAAGGTGCTCACGCTGCAGATCGGCGGCCTGCACGTTCTGCCCGAGCTCTCCGGCATGATGATCTACGTGCTGATGGCGGTGGTGCTGCTCGCCCGGCCCGAAGGCCTGTTCGGAAGGCGCGGCTGATGCGCAACTTCCGCGGCGCGACGGTCGTATTGCTGGCGTGCCTGCTGGCGCTCGCGCTGCTGCCGCTGTTCGCCGAGAAGTACTACATCCAGCTGTTCACCAAGATGATGATCATGGCCATTTTCGCCATGAGCCTGGACCTGCTGGTCGGCTACACCGGTCTGGTGAGCCTCGGACATGCGGCCTTCTTCGGCATCGCCGGCTACATCCTCGCTTTCGCCGCGCCGCAGTACGAGGCGGCCAATCTGTGGCTGTCGCTGCCGATCGCCATGGCCGGCTCCGGCTTCCTCGCCCTGGTCATCGGCGTGCTGGTGCTGCGCACCTCGGGCATCTATTTCATCATGGTCACGCTGGCTTTCGCACAGATGGTGTTCTTCGTCTTCCACGACACCAAGATCGCCGGCGGCGCCGACGGCATCTACGTGTATGCCAAACCAGTGGCCGATATCGCCGGCTGGCAGCCGTTCACCCTGGAAAACCATACCCATTTTTATTTCGTGGTGCTGGTGCTCCTGGCCGTGGTGTACGCCATGCTGCGCATGCTGCTCGCGTCGCTCTTCGGCCGCGTCATCGTCGGCATCCGCATCAACGAGCACCGCATGCGCTCGCTCGGCTACCGCACCTTCGGCTACAAGCTTGTGTGCTTCGTGCTGTCTGGCGTGCTTGCCGGCATGGCGGGCTATTTCGCCGCGGCCCAGTTCGGCTTCGTCAGCCCGGACATACTCGGCTGGCACCAGTCGGGCGGGGTGCTGATGATGGTGATCCTGGGCGGGATGGGAACGCTGAACGGCGCGATCCTGGGTGCGTTTTCCATGATGCTGCTCGAGCTCGGCTTCCAGGGCCTGCCCGCCGTGGGCGGAGTGGACATAGGCAAGCACTGGCAGCTGCTCATGGGTGGATTCATCGTGCTCGTGGTGCTGCTGCTGCCGCACGGACTGTTGGGCCTCGGGCGCTTCGCAGGCCGGTTGCTGCGAAAGCGGGCGGTGTCCAACAATGACTGAGGCCGTGCTGCGCACCGAGCGCCTCACCAAGCACTTCGGCGGCCTCGCCGCGGTGAACGACGTGTCGCTCGAGTTCCACATCGACCAGATCCATGCGGTGATCGGCCCCAACGGCGCCGGCAAGACCACGCTCACCAACCTGCTCTCGGGCGACCTCGCGTCCACCTCGGGCCGCATCTACCTCGACGGCGAGGACATCGCGGGACTGCGGCCCGAGCGCATTTCGCAGCGCGGCGTCGGACGCAGCTACCAGAAGACCAATATTTTCCTGCCGTTCACCGCCTTCGAAAACTGCCGCCTTGCCGCACAGTCGCGCCTGCCGAGTTCGATGCGGTTCATCCGTTCTGCGCTGGCGTATCGCGACGTCTCGCAGGAAGCGATGCGCGCCCTGGCCGAAGTGGGCCTGGAGCACCGTGCGGAAGTGCAGGCGGCGGCGCTTTCGCACGGCGAACAGCGTGGGCTGGAGATCGCGATGACGCTGGCCACGCGGCCGCGCATCCTGCTGCTGGACGAGCCGCTGGCCGGGATGGGCAGCGAGGACTCGGCGCGCATGGTGGAGTTGTTGCGAAAGCTAAAGCATGCGCACGCGATGATGCTGGTGGAGCACGACATGGACGCGGTGTTCGCGCTTGCCGACCGGCTGACGGTGATGGTCAACGGCAACGTGCTCGAATCGGGGACGCCGGAACAGATCCGCGCGAGCGCCGCGGTGCAGGAGGCCTATCTCGGGACCGAGGACGCGCATTCATGAACGCGGCTGAAGCAAGGCAGGGCAGGTGGATGCGATGAGCGACGCCGCGCTATTGATCGACGCTCGCGGCATCCACACCTATTACGGCGTGAGCCACGTGCTGCATGGCGTGGACTTCGCCGTGCGCCGCGCGGAAACCGTCGGCCTGATGGGCCGCAACGGCATGGGCAAGACGACGCTGCTGCGCAGCGTGCTCGGACTGGTGCGGCCGCGCCGGGGCGAAGTGCGCATCGCCGGCGAGGACATGACGCAGGCGGCGACCCATGCCATCGTGCGCAGGGGCATCGCCTACGTGCCCGAAGGACGGGGCATCTTTCCCAACCTGTCGGTGCGCGAGAACCTGGCCATGGCTGCGCGGCCCGGCGCGGACGGCCGCTGCGACTGGACCTTCGAGCGCGTGATGCAGACTTTTCCGCGTCTCGCCGAGCGCCTGAATCACGGCGGCGCGCAGCTCTCCGGCGGCGAGCAGCAGATGCTCACCATAGGGCGCGCGCTCATGACGAATCCGGACCTGTTGATCCTGGACGAGGCGACCGAGGGCCTGGCGCCTCTGGTCTCGCGCGAAATCTGGGGCATCATCGGCCAGATCAAGCGTGCGGGGATCGCGGCGGTGATCGTGGACAAGAACTTCGCCGCCGTGTCCGCAATCGCCGATCGCGCGGTGATCCTGGTGAAAGGCGCGGTTGTGTACGAAGGCAAGTGTGCCGGAGTGCAGCCGGAACTGCGTCTCAAATATCTCGGCGTGTAGCGAGCAGGAAGACCACCTCCAGCAAGGTCACGTAGTCGCGGATCGTGGGGCGGCTGAGGTGCGGTGGTGCGCCCAAATATTGGTCAGACGGGAGTCCGACTGACTGCAAGGTTGTGGCCCGGCTATTTGCAACGTTTCAGGCGGCAGATCGCAAGCTCGGCGCGGCGCCATCTGAAATGGATACCCGCGAAGGGCGCAATTTCAGTGACGTGCCGCGGCTGCGCTGCGTGATCATCGGCGGCGGCGATAAGGAACTGAAGGTCGGGGTGACCGTGCTGCCGCTCGATGAAGATCGCATGGTTCGCCCCGAGTCTTGACTATCTCTTTTCGGCTATTTCGGCTTCGGCGGCTGCTTCGGTTTTTTCTGTTCTCTTTTTTGCCTGTCTCGATTGCCCATGGCGTGTCTCCTTTGATGGTGTCGGTTGATATGGTGCCTGCAAAGCCAAGCCTACAAGCGGCCTAAGCCGCGCTTAGAATAGCGCGAATCTGGCGTTCTAGCATCGATACGGAGCGCGGCATGGTGAATTCCCTTGGCGAGTGAAATCCTTGACCGGAGCGCATGATCCGATCTGCCTGGTGGTCCGAACGCGGGTCCCTATGCGGTCAACACGGATGCGGAGGGACGTATCTGGGTGAGTGAGATCCAGACCGACAGCGTTATCATGCTCGACCCGCGCACCGAGAAGATGCGGATATTCAAGTTGCCCAACAAGGATACGGGCGTGCGCAAAGCGGCCATAGATGCGGACGGGCGCTACTGGTACGTGGGCAGCCATGTGGGGAGGCTGGGCGTCATCGAGTGAAATCGCCGAGACTGGTCGCGGCGTGTCTGGCTACGCAGTTCCGTACTTGGTCTCCACGATGATTCCCAGTTCCTTCAGCATGGGCGTGGGCAGAACGCCGCCGACGCAGACGATGACCGAGTCGTTGGCGACAGGGTGACGCGCGACCCGGGTTCGGCGGCGATCGCCACCGCGGCCTCGATCGCGGCATTGCCGCCGCCGACCACGAGCACGTGCCTGCCCTGGTATTGCTCCGGGTCTATCAGGCGATAGACCACCTTGGGCAGTTCTTCTCCTGGTACATCGAGTTTGAGCGGGGAGCCGCGCCGGCCGATGGCAAGCAGTATCGAGCGGCAATGGTGTTCCGCGCGCCCGGTTTTCACCACGAAACCGCGATCGACCGGCGTGATGGCTTCGAGTCGCTCGCCGAAACTGATCGGTACCTTCTCTTTCCTGATCACGCCCTGCCAGAACGCGAGCAGATTTTCCTTCGAGATTTCCCCGAGTTTGACTTTGCCGACGAGGGGAAGGGTGACAGGGTGCGTGGCCACGATCTTGTTGCGCGGATAGTGGTAGACGCAGCCGCCCAGGTCTGATTCCTGCTCGACCGTAACGAAGCGCAGCTTGCGCTCCATCGCCGCCAGCGTGGAAGAGAGTCCGGCGGGGCCCGCGCCGACGATGACCACATCGAGTTGTTCCGCCTGGGCGCGGTTGTGCGCGATCGACTCTATGGCCTGGCGTCCCTGTTCCACCGCGTTGCGAATCAATCCCATGCCGCCGAGTTCCCCGGCAATGTAGATTCCGGCGACGTTGGTCTCGAAGTTCGGTTTGACCTGGGGGATGTCTACGCCCCGGCGCTCGGTGCCGAACACGAGCTTTATCGCCTCCACCGGACAGGCGGCGGCGCAGGCGCCATGCCCGATGCAGACCGTCGGGTTGACCAGGTGTGCCTTGCCCTTGACGATGCCCAGCGTGCCTTCCGGGCAGGCGCGGGTGCAGCCGCCCGCGCCGACGCAAATGTCCAGGTCGATCACGGGATGCAGGCTGGGCGGGTCTGTCAATCCCGTCTTGACCGAACGTTGCAGCGCGGCGGCATCGTGCGCCTCGCGCTTGCGCCAGCGATAGACGTACACCGACAGCACCGCGGCGAGCGGCGCCAGGTAAGCGAGGGGCAACAGGAACTCGGACATGGCGGCGGCCAGTATTATCACGGAATCGGCCGGAGAAAACGAGATTTGTCCGGCTGCGCGGCACTATTCACGCTTTCGCCAGGCGCGGCTTTCAGCCGGGCGGTTTCTTGCCGCCTTCCTGGTTGATCACGCGGCGCCAGTTGTCCGGAACGTGGCAGCGCTCGCAGTTCGAGCCTTTGGTATCGAAGTGGATGTCGTCCCGGCGGTGGCAGCTGATGCAATCGACGGCGAGCACCACTTTGTCTTTCACCGGCTTGATATGGCAGGCGAGGCACTTGATCTTCGCGTGCTTGTCGAGGAGCTTGAAGCGCGAGCGCAAATTGTGGTCGAACTCCCAGGTCTTCCAGCCGCGCGCGCTGTGGCAGAGATCGCATCGCGGCCCCAGCCGCTCTTTGTGAAAATCGTCTTTTGCATGGCAGGAAGCGCAATCGGTTTTCGCGTCTTTGAATGCAGCGCTTGCGTGGCATTTCCTGCAGTCGAGCCCGGCATGGCGCTCGCGCAGCGGAAAGTCGGATCGATTGTGGTCAAACGAGCTTTCGCGCCAGCTGGTTTCGCTGTGACAACGGGCGCAATCCTTGCCTAGTTGACCCTTGTGTTTGTCATCGGACTCGTGGCAGGTAGTGCACCGCGTCTCGAGTTTGTCGCGATACAGCACACCCTTGTGGCAGGCATCGCATTTCACCGGCTGGTGCTTGCCGCGAAGCGGATAGCGTGCATCGCGTCCGTGCTCGAAGGTCACCGCCCTGAAGGTCTTTTCCACATGGCAGCTGTCGCATTTCTCCCCGTAGCGCCCCTTGTGGCCCTTTTCCTTGTCGTCGCGCTCGTGGCAGCGGAAGCAGCTCGTCGGTGGCTTTTCGCCGAACAAACGCACCTCTGGTTTCTCACGCAAATTGCGGGCCTCCTTGTGACACCCGTCACACCTGGCCTTGCGGTGCGATTCGCGCAGCGGGAACTTGGAATCGCGGTCGTGATCGAAGCGCGCCGCCTCTTTCCAGGTCTTTTCGTTGTGGCAGGATTCGCACTTCTCGCCCAGAGAGCCT
>JAPLRD010000079.1:9211-11227 GCA_026399375.1 Pseudomonadota bacterium | reverse complement strand
GACGGCGAACACCGAATAGCTGTCGCCGACGAGCGAGATGGTCTGGAAATCCTTCAGCGGATCGTATTTCACCGCCATGATGTGGGGCGCGATCGCGAGAAAGCCGTTGGTGGCGCTCAGCAGCGTATAGCCGTCGGGTGCGGACTTCGCCACCGAATCGGTGCCGATGGTGCCGCCGGCGCCGGGCCGGTTGTCGACCACCACCGGCTGACCCAGCGCTTCCTGAAGCTTGCTCGCGATGATGCGGCCGACGTTGTCGCTGGTGGCGCCGGGCGGATAGGGCACGACCAGGCGGATCGGCTTCGAGGGATATTTGTCCTGGGCGGCGGCGATCGGGGATGCGCCCAGGATGGCGAGTGCGAAGAGGGCGGCCGCGATCCGCTCGAATGTATTCATCCTGCCTCCTGAAGGTAGGTGCTGTGGTTGCAAGCGACGCTGCGGGCGCTCTGAACACGCGCCGCAGCGGGCGGCACCAATCATGTGTGAAAAACAAAACAGGGTCAACGCCGGCAGCGTATGTTTCGCTATGCGAGCCGATCGCCTTCCGCGGGCCGCGAACCTTGACTTGTCCGGCGCAAAGATGCCCAATTTGCAGGCACCGCTGCATCACCCCATTCCAACTGAGGAGCGCATCTTGGAACGCATCACTGTCAGCCATTTCGAGGACGGCGTGTCGCTGTTCACCATCAACCGTCCCGAGCGCCGCAATGCCATCTGCTCGAAGACGGCGATCGAGTTGCAGCACGCGTTCGCCGATTTCGACAAATCGGAGCAGAAGGTCGCCGTCCTCACCGGAGCGGGCGACGCCGCCTTCAGCGCCGGCGCCGACGTCGCCGACGTGCCGGAATTGTGGCGCTGCGTGCCCACGGTCGGGATCACCACGGAGAAGCCGATCATCGCAGCCGTCGCCGGCTGGTGCATAGGCGGCGGCATGATCCTCGCGATGATGAGCGATCTTGCGGTCGCGGCGGAGAACACCCGCTTCAGCTATCCGGAGGCGAAGCTCGGATTGACGCAGGGCATGATCGCCGGCCTGGCGGGGCGCATCCCGCACAAGATCGCCATGGAGGTCATGCTGCTCGCAAGGACGATAGACGCGCAGCGCGCCTACGACGTCGGCTTCGTCAACCAGGTGGTGCCCACCGGCACCCAGGTGGACGCGGCGCTGGCCATGGCGCGCGAGCTCACGCAGATGGCGCCCCTCGTGCTGAAGACGCTGAAGCGTTTCGTTACCGGCACCGTGCTTCCCAAGGGGCCGACGGAAACGTTCGCGCGCGCCAAGCGCGAGCTGGAGATCGTCGCCGACAGCGAGGACTGCCGCGAAGGCTTCGCCTCCTATCGCGAGAAGCGGCCGCCGGTTTTTCACGGGCGCTGACGGGTTCCGGCCGAAACCGCGCGCCAGCAGTCGATCGCCAACCATGGAGGCAATTAAATGAACGGATCCCGCACACGAGTACTTCTGCTGATCGCGATTCTTTCCGCGCTTGTCGCCGGCCCGGCACGGGCGGCGGATACCTACCCAGCACGGCCGGTCAAACTGGTGGTGCCGTTCCCGCCCGGCGGAACCTCCGACATCGTGGCGCGGGTGCTTGCCAACGGCATGCGCGACAAGCTGGGCCAACAGATCATCATCGAAAATCGCGGCGGAGCGGGCACGCTCATCGGCACGGAACTGGTGGCGAAGAGTCCGCCCGACGGCTATACGCTTCTCTGGATGACGACGCCGTTCGCGATCAACGCCAGCCTGCACAAGAAGCTTCCATACGACACCTTCAAGGATTTCATTCCCGTGATCGACGTCATATCGGTGCCGCTGATGATGATCGTGCACCCGTCGTCGCCCGCGAAAAGCGTGACCGACCTGGTCCAGATGGCGAAAGCGGCCCCGGGGAAGCTGTCCTACGGTTCGTCGGGCAGCGGCGGCTCGCCGCACCTCGCCATGGAAATGTTCAAGACCATGGCGGGGATAGACATCAACCACATCCCCTACAAGGGCAGCGCGCCCTCGCTGGTCGA
>JAPLRD010000079.1:0-9163 GCA_026399375.1 Pseudomonadota bacterium | reverse complement strand
TGGCGGGGCAGACCGATGTCGTCATCGACACGCTGTTCCTGACGCAGCAGCAGGTGCAGGCGGGAAAGGCGCGCGCCCTGGCGCAGACCGGGACGAATCGCTCGAAGATGGTGCCGGATGTGCCGACAATGAGGGAGATGGGCCTCGCCGGCTACGAAGCCACGTCGTGGATGTCCGTCGCGGCGCCGGCAGGCACGCCCGCCGACGCGATCGGCCGCCTGAACGCGGCCGCAAACGAAGTGCTGCAATCGGCCGCGGTGCAGGAACTGTTCGCCAAGCAGGGGTTGGAGATCCTCGGCGGCACAGTGCAGGACGCCGCGCGGCATCTGCAGAACGAAGTGGTCCGCTGGGGCAAGGCGGTCAAGGACTCGGGAGCGAAGGCGGAATAGGGGGGAGGCAGTCGATGAGGGCAGAGCGTCCTGTTACGCTTTCCCCCCGCCCCGGTGCGCTTCCACCGCGCGCTTGATGTTCTGCAGAGAAACGAAAGCCTCTTCGTCGATACGCTTGATCATGTCGTCGGTCGGCGCCTTCGGGCGCGCCGGATTGATGACCGTGCGCCGGTAGCGGCATCCGCCCGCGGCGGGCTCGACCTCGTAGCGCACGATGATGGTGCCGATGAAGTCGGTGCGAGTCTCGGCCACCCACAGCCGCGGATGATCGCGCTCGGTCACCAGCCAGTCGAGCAGCGCCTCGCCCGTGCGCGTGTGCCAGCGCTCGCAAAAGCGCTCGCCGGCTTCGAGCGGCCGCGGCGGGCTGTCGATGTGATGCGAAGCGGCGATCCATTCCGGCCAGCTGTTCGGGTTGGAGACGTAATCGAGGATGTCGCCCGCCGGCGCGTCGATCACGATGTCGTGGCTGCGCTCGAAGCGAATGTCTTGGCTCACCGAATAGTCCCCCTGTCGCTGTGGCGACTAGGACATTCTAGAGGCATGAACGGACTTGAGGTGGACGAGTTGATGGCGGCGGAGTTTATGGGTTTTCGAGTCCCGCGATCGCCAAGCTGCGATTGCGTACTGTCTGGATCCGGCTTGGATAGAGATCATCGTAGGCCACCAGCCCCGGCAGGGCATTGAAGAAATCAGGATTCCGCGTGAGCTCGCCAAATTTCGCCGCCAAGTAAGCGCGCAGTCCGGATTCCGCGGCGGCGACTTCCTCTACAATCGCCGCCCGGCCGTCGACGACGTTCACGATGTCTTCCAAATCGTGGCTGATCAGGACATCGCTTCTCCCGCGAGCGTCGAAGGCCTCGAACTTGGTGGCGAGAAATGCAGGAGCCGAGATCAGATTTATACGCAGGCCGCCGGGCAGCGCGATGGACGACGCGGATGCAACTGCCGCCGGATACCAACGGTTCGAGAATCCCAGAATGCTTTCATCCGTTGGCATCAAGTCGACCTCGACGTCCTGCACACGCCAGCGGCAGATGGGCGCCCCCTCGGTCATGTCCTTCGCAAAGCCGCGCTCGGCGAACCGCTTTTCCAGGAGGTAATAGGCGCTGTGTGCCGCCACTTCGGCGATCAAGTCCACGTCGTAGGTGACTCTGGTGGGCGGCGCGCTCGGAGTGTCGATCAACAAACCGGCCGCACAGCCGCCGACAAACACCAATTCTGCGCACAGGTCTCCCAGGGCCGCCGCCACCACCTCGACCCGGGCGACATTCGGATCGGCAGGACTCACAAGCGCTTCTCGAACAGCTTTTGCGCCAGGGTGCGCTCCCGCGCGTTGCCGCTGCGCAGCGCGTCGAACAACGCCAGGTTTTCGTAGAGCGTCGAGTTGCGCAGCGCGGCAGCCGGCGCTGAAGGGTAGAGCGGAATCAGGGCGATGCCGCGTACGCTGCCCTGCGCATAAGGCCACACCGGCGGCGGATCGGCGGAAGGCGCGATATGCGCCTTGAGCGGGGCTGCCGCATAAGCCGTCGGAATTCCGCCCACCATCGTTCCCCTTGCCGGCGGGAAAGCATAGCGGGCGCCATGAAAGAGAAACTCCTTGAATGCCGGCTTGATGATCGTCGGGCGCTTGACGTCGAAGAACAACAGCCTCGCCTGTTCCGCCCGTTTGAGAGCACCATGCACTTCCGACATCGACAATCCGGCGAAGGCGGCCAGCTCCGGGTAGGTAATGCTCTCGGCGCCCCGCGCGGCCAGCGCCAGCAGGAGATACAAATCCTGTGCCTTGAGGGATGGTTGGCGGTTGGCGATTCGGGGCATGATGTTGGGCTGAGTCCAGATATATTCTTGTTTCGCGAAACACGAAAGTACTTTAAAACCAATGTGATGTCAATCTTTTTGGCGTTTCGTTCAGTGCGTGCGGCGGACCACAATATCCAGCGCGCCACACAGCCTGAGGAAACGGTCGCCGGCGCGGCCCCGGGCTAGCCTATCAACCGCATTGCCGAACTCACGGTCAGGGACTTTGAAGTCGCCGCGCAACTCGGCCTCTCGCCCGGGATGATGAGCCGGCTGAGGCGAGGCGAAGACGTGTTCAACCTCGATCGCCTGATCAACGCGGCTGCGCACGTCGGCATTGCGGTGCGCATAAGCGCGACGCGACCGTACAGAAATGGCTAGCGCTGCACTGCGCACGGGGTAGCGGGAGCGTATAATTTTTGGCACCGCCGTTAGGAGGTACCGTATGGCACATACATATACAGACTTGGAACGCGAAGCGCGCTTGCTTTCTGCCGACGAGCGGGCTCAGCTTGTCGAGGCTTTGCTCGACTCTCTTCACGAGTCAAAGCTAGGCGAAGTCGAGGCGGCCTGGGCAGTCGAGATAGAGAGCCGTGTGGCTGCTTACGAGCGTGGTGACGCCCAATTCGTCCCCGCCGAAGAGGTTTTTGCCAAGGCAAGACTGATTACCGGATCGTGAGTCGGGCCCGCTTTCTCAAGCAGGCAGAGGCCGAGTTCCTCAAGGAAGTCCAGTATTACGCGGATGTCCAGGCCGACGGAGCCGAGCGGTTTCGAATGGCGGTCGAGGAAACCGCAGCGCGCGCACTCGCCTTTCCCGCGGCAGGCCAGCCCCACCGTTCCATGACTCGCCGGGTTTTCGTAAAGGGCTATCCTTTCTTTCTGGTGTACCGGCCCGAAACGGAAGGCATCGTGATCCTGGCTGTGGTGCACGAAGCACGCCGTCCTGGCTACTGGTTGTCCCGGATACGCTGACCTTTCTTGCTGCGGCCGAACTCAAGAGCGCCAAAGCGAATTGGACTCTGGAGGAGCTCCACTAATCACTTCGTCCGCCCGGCAATCCTGCCACCTGGGACGATCTCGAAGCCCTGCAGCAGGCCGCGTTGAGCGGCATGATGGAGCGCACCCTGTACGAGAATTTCAACGGCTGACGCGCCGGAGTTTTCATCCGCGCGAATTGCAGAAAATACTCTCGCATTTCCTTGATATCCGCACGCAAGGGCCTATAATGAAATCTGCGCCAATTTGATACTTTCAGCTTGCGGGCGCGTTATAAATTCAGCTAAAGCGGTCGGGTAAAGCCCGCTTTGGCATGCAAGACGTCGAAGCGGGCTTTTGCTTTTGGTGCCCGCGTTACATCGCCGATTTGAGCAGCAGCTTGCGGGGCGATTTATCAAGTGCCGCTAAAGCGTTGGCTCTCCGGTTATCCGGGGGCCAGTAGGCAACCACTGGAGAGCATCATGAACCGCGCCACCGCAGCATCTTCGTCCGGACCGCCGGACACCATGACTTAACTTAGAAAACGTTATCGCCATTCGGTCAGGGCAACGGGACAGGTACGTCCTGCTGCAACGGGGCTTGTCGCGCCCGCTGACCGGCGGTTCGTTCTTTAACACTCATGGAGATGCACTATGAAAACCCAGAAGCAGGGCGGCAAGCGCGCGCCCGTCGATCAACCGGCGCCGTTGCGCAGGAAGAACGCGTGGTGGCGGCGGATCAAGATCAGCCGCGCGCAGAGCCGCTATCCGAGCGTGGTATCGGAGGGCGTGCAGTGGTTCGGCCGCAAGACGCCGGATCAGCGGGCCTTCGTCTGGATCAGGGCCGAGGATTTTCTCGGAACGATCGCAGCAAATGACGAAGCGCGCGGTAACGGCAAGTAAGGCAACCGCGGGCGGAGGGCAAGCCCTCCCGCCCCGCAAAAAAGGAGAACACATGGCCAGGCAACTAAAGCAGGCGGTAATCGAAGCATCCGTCCCGGCGGCGCCGGTGCAATCGCTGTCCGAGCGCGTCGAGGACTATCTGGACAGCAACCGCTGGAACTACAGCAAGGGCGAGGGCAGGCAGGCGTTCGCGATGGATGTCGCCGTCAGGGACGGCAGAGTGCGCGTTGTCCTGAACGTGGTCGAAGCGGAAGGACTGCAGCAGGTGCTGGTGTATTCGATTTTTCCGATCTTCGTCCCCGAGCACAGCCGCGCGAGGATGGCCGAGGGCATTACCCGGATCAACTACGCGACGATTTTCGGCAATTTCGAAATGGACCTGTCGGACGGCGAGGTCCGGGTGCGCACGCTCGCCGAGTCCGACGGCGCGCTCGGCGAGGCGATGATCGCGCGCGCGCTCAGGTCGAACATTGAAGCGGCGAGTTCCTATTTTGTCCGCATCCTTGAGGTCGCTTTCGGAAACGCAGCCGCGGAAACGATGCTTGATCCCGTAACCAAAGACGAAGCGGCTGCCGTACTGCAGTCGACGACCCTGCAGTAAAAAGGAAATAGACGTCATGAAAAGCTTCGAAATCAGCGAGGTCTTCGACGATTACATGTTCGTGCAGCCCGGTGGCGGTCATTACCCCGCCCCGGACGGGTGGTATCCGCTGCTCGGCCTGCCCGGGGTGATCGACATCCAACACCACGCGGTTCTCTTCTGCAAATTGCGAAGGCCGGTGGAAACGCAAGTGCAGAGACTCTGCCTGAACGGCGTCATCGACAAAATCCGCATTCACCGCTCCGCCAGGGTCAACGCCCCCGACACCATGCTGGTGCTGGCGTCGGACCTGTTGCGCGAGTTCGAGGTATGCAAGGTGCCCTTGATGCCCGACGCTGAAGTACAGGGCTTTATCGACGAGGTCCATAGTCGAACCGGGGACCGCGTCAACACATAGAGCTCATTTCAAAATTGCGTGTCATTCCGAGGCGGAACGCCGAGGAATCTGCTTCTTGTTGGATTGAACAGCAGATTCCTCGCTGCGCTCGGAATGACAATTCTGGAAAATTCAATTCTGAAATGCGCTCTTAGGAGGGCACAAACGGCTGGCCCACCTCACGGGCCGGGGGATTTATTCCGACTTGCGGCCCCCGCCATCCTGGCAAAGCCGCTAAACAGGAGATGTCGATGTCCGCTGCAAAGCCTGTCCGTCCCGCCGCGCCCGCCAAGTTGGGCGCGTCCGAAGCAAAACCTTCCCATCTCGCCGCGCTCGGCGTATACGGCTTCGACGCCGTCGAGCCTGTGGTGCTCGCGGCGCTCGTGACCGAAGACCCGCTTCTGCTCGTCGGCAATTCGGGCACCGGCAAGACCTTCCTGCTCAACACGCTCTCCGAGGCGCTGGGCCTCGAGCACCGCCACTACAACGCGAGCCTGATCGCGTTCGACGACCTGGTCGGCTTTCCCTATCCGGACGCCGAGCGCGGCGGGGTGAAGTTCCTCGAGACGCCGGCCACCGTCTGGGGCGCGGAGTCGGTGCTGATCGACGAGATCAGCCGCTGCAAGCCCGAGCACCAGAACCGGCTCTTCTCGCTGGTGCACGAGCGCCGCATCCAGGGCATCGCACTGCCGAAGCTGCGCTTTCGCTGGGCGGCGATGAACCCGTGCTCAGCCGACCAGGGCGGCGCCGAGGACTACGCAGGTTCCGAAGCGCTGGACCCCGCGCTCGCCGACCGCTTCGCGCTGTTCGTGCGCGCGGCCGACTGGGCCGAGCTTTCCGCGGAGGAGCGAATGAAGATCGCCGCACCCGCGGGCGAAGGCAAGGTCGCCGACGACGGCGGACAGCTGCGCGCGCAGATCGAGGTTTGGCGCGCGCGCTTCCTCGCCGAAGTCGAGCACTGCCCGGAGCAGATCCTGGTCTACGTCACCACTGCCGTAACGGCGCTTAACGGCGCCGGCATCCGCATCTCGCCGCGCCGATCGCGGCTGATGGCGAGGAGCCTGCTCGCCGCCTCGCTCGCCGCCGGCGGGCCCGCCGACCGCTTGTTCAGGCGCATTCTGGACGCCAGCCTGCCGCAGCCCTGCTGGGGCGTGACGCCCGGCGCCGAAGCGGTCGCGGCGGCGCACCGCGCGGCATGGGACGTCGCCGGCGCCACGGCGCACCGCTGGCTGCACGCCTTCATGGTCGAGGACAGGCTCGCGCACAAGCTTGGCATCCTGCTCGACGAATGCGATTCGCCCGACTCGGGCTCGCAGGCGATCGCGCAACTGCTCGCCACCGAAGCGCCCGAGCGTGCCGCGGCCTTCGCCTACGCCGTCTATCCGGCGGCGGCGCTCGGAAGCCTGCCCATCGGCGCCGAGGGCGTGAACGACCTGGGCAAGCTCGCTTCGCCGCTGCTCGCGGTCGAGGGGGAGGTGAGTTGGTCCGAGCGCCTGCACGAGAAGAACACGCAGCACCCGGAGATCGCGCGCTACGCGCAGGTGATGGCGCCGCTCAAGGGCGGGCGCCTCGAGCGCGCGCGGCAACTGTTCAACGCGTTCATGGTGCAAAAGCTCGTCCCCGCCGACCCGGCCGCGGTCGAGGCCGCGGTGCACGCCTGCGTCGCGCTGTTGAAAAAGCGGGGGCTCGCATGATCGCCCTGCCTTCATCCGCCAATGATCGGTGCGTTCCGAGCGAGCGCCGCGCCAACATCGGCGGCCCGATGAGCCGCACGCGCTCCGAACACGTGGTCTCGACGCTGCTCGGCCGCGACGAGGGCGCCATCCGCTGCCCGCGCAGCCTGCGCCTCGGCCTCAAGTTCCCGAGCCGCGCCGACCCCGTGCGCGCCATCGAGAAAATCCTCCTCGCGGGCGGCTACGCCGGCGCCGAAGACCTGCGCGAGGAATTCGCGCTGCCCGAGGGCCGGCTCATCTGCCGTCCGCTCGCCAAGGGGGCGCGGCGCCTGCCCGTGCGCGAAAGCCCCGCGCGCCTGGTGCTCGAGCAGGCGCTGCTGCTCGGCCTGTGCACGGCGCAACTCTTCGACCCGGAGCGCCCGGTGCTGTGGACGCAGGCGAGCCTCACGCGCGGCCTCGAGCTCTTCGATCCCGCGGGGTTCTACGCATGAAGGCCGAACGCTTCCACGACCTCCTTGCTGAGCTGATCGACGAAAACCCGTTCGCGATCCGCGCCGCGCTGAAGATTCTCGATGTCTGCTTCACCGACAGCGTGCCCACGCTCGCCGTCACCTGCGAAGCGCGGCCGCGGCTCCTCGTGAACCTCGCCTTCGTGGCCGCGCACTGCCGCAGCGACGCCGAGGTGAAGGCGGTGATCTGCCACGAGTTCCTGCACGTGCTGCTGCGCCACACCGAGCAGCGCGCGCCGCTCACCACCGCGCGCCACCTGGCGTTCGACGCCGTCATCAACGCCATCATTCATCGCGAGTCGGGCGAGGCGGGCTCGGCGATGATGTCCGCCTACTACGCCGAAGCGAAGGGCCTCGCCAGGCTGCTGCGCCCGATGAACGCGGCGGAGCGCGGCTGGTACGAGGGCAGCATTTATCCCGCGCGCCGGCTGCCGCAGTGGGCGCACGCCTGGCACGCGCTCTACGCCGGGCGCCTCGTCGCCGACGACATCGAGGCCCTCGCGCTCGAACTGGAAAAATCCGCCGGCGCGCCGCGCGACCGCAACGCGCGGCCCGGCCCGTTCAAGCTCGAGGGCGGCATGCCGCAGGGCACGGACGATCTCCTCGGTGGCCACGACGAACTCGGAAAGCAGCTGCCGCCGGCGCTTGAGGAAGCCCTGAACAAGACGCTGAAGGAAATGAACGGCTCGGGCATCTGGCGCGCGCCGCATAGCCGCGGCGTCGGCGCCAATCCGTACGCGGCGCTCTTCAACGCGAAAGACGAGCCGATGCGGCGCTGGCGTCAGCGCTCGCTCGCGATCCTGCGCGCGCACGTCACGCCCGACCGGCACTCGCGTGCCCTGCACCCGGTGGCGCGCGACTACCGCATTCCGGTGCTCTCGCCCGGCGACCGGCGCGCGTTCATGAAGTCGCTGTGGCTGCCCTTCCTGCCGGATTCGGCGTGGCAGGCCGAACTGCCGCAACGCGAGGGCACGACGCAGGTGTATCTGGACGTCTCCGGCTCGATGTGCGCCGAGATGCCGCAGATCATCGCGCTGCTCGCGCGGCTATCGCGACACATACGCCGTCCTTTCTGGGCCTTCAGCGACATGGTCGCCCCGGCGGTGATCGAGCGCGGGCAGCTGAAGGCGAGCACCTCCGGCGGCACCAGCATGGGCTGCGTACTCGAACACCTCGCCGCCACGCGCCCGGCTTCCGCGGTGGTGCTCACCGACGGCTACATCGAGCGGGTGGACAAGAGCTTGGTTGCTCGCGCCGCCGCCACGCGCGTGCACGTGCTCGTCACCCGCGACGGCAGCCCGGCGGAGCTGCTCCGCGCCGGGCTTTCCTACACCCAACTCGACAAGGTCCCCTCATGATCCGCATAAGCGAAATGGTACTTCCCGGACATCCGGACAAATTCTGCGACCAGGTAGGTGGCCGACGCCGGCGCCTGGCGCGACGGCCTCCCCGAGCACCTAAGGCGTGCGCCCGATCCGGGTTCGCCCGGGTTCGACCACCGCGAAAGCGCCGGTCAGCGCCTCGCCGCGCTCGTCCACGAGGCGCAGCAAATCCGCACCCAGGGTGGAACGGTAGCGCATCGGGTAACGAACATAGATGACGCCGGAGGTCGACGCCGCGGCGGCGAAGACGAGTTGCCCGAAATCCTTGTCTTCGGTGATCAGGATGCGCCGCTGGCCGTGCGCGAGCGCGATCACCTCGTCGTCAGGGGCGCCGGGTGTCGCTTCAGCCACCGCCATCACGTCGTGGCCGGCCGCGCGCAGGACGCGCACAAACGTGAAATCGCAGCTTTCGTCCGCGAGGAAACGCATGCTCCCGCCGGAATGCTACTTCCTGGCGCTTGCGACCAGGGTTTCTTCGTGCGCCAGCGTATCCGCCGCGTAGACAATGGCCGCCTTGATGTCCCTCTTCTTCAGCGTCGGGTAAGCATCGAGCAGGACC
>JAPLRD010000144.1 GCA_026399375.1 Pseudomonadota bacterium | reverse complement strand
TACAGTAGGTTGACACGCATGGAGTCTTGACCTGATCCCATCATCCCAGCCAAGCAACGCCGCTCGGCCCTTCGACTGTCCGACAAACGGGATCATGCAGCAATGGAGAAGCCGCGTCGTGAGGCCCTGGCTCTGCTGGTCGATGGCATCTCTCAGTCAGCAGCAGCCCGGCGCCTTGGAGTGACCCATTAAGCGATGAGCACATGGGTGACGGCCAAAAGTGACGACGGACTGAAGGCTTTGATCAGCAAGGGCAAACCGGACAGGAAAACGGCTCCGACGTCGTCCTAGATGAAGAAGTTCGAGGCCGCCCTGCTGAAGGGAATGGTGAAGAATGGCTCTGGATCAACCTCCAAGGCAGCGAACGGGACAATTTCTGCACCGAGGACATCACCGACGCCGAATACGTGGGCAGGATGCGACCCGCCTGCACCGAGCTGATGCAGCAGGCGGATACCCTGCTGGCGCGCGCCAGCGCCGACGGCGCGGCGCGCCTCGAAGCGATGTTGCGAAAATAGACACATCCGAGGAGAACAGCATGCTGATTCAACCCGGCCTTCTGACCCTGGAACAGCTGCAGTCCATCCATGCCGGCCCAGAGCGCCTCGAACTGCCCGCGTCCAGCCGCGCACTGATACACGCCAGCCGGCAGGCGGTGCAGCGCGCCGCCGACGGCGACGCCCCGGTATACGGCGTCAACACCGGCTTCGGCAAGCTGGCCAACCAGCGCATAAACAAGGAACAGCTCGCGACGCTGCAGCTGAACCTGATCCGCTCCCACAGCGTGGGCGTGGGCGAGCCGCTGGCGCCGGAGGTGGTGCGGTTGATGCTGGCGCTCAAGGCAGCAAGCCTGGCGCGCGGTCATTCCGGCGTGCGCGAAATCGTCGTCGACACCCTGATTGCAGTACACAACGCAGGGCTGACCCCTTATGTGCCGTCGCAGGGTTCGGTCGGAGCCTCGGGCGACCTGGCGCCGCTGGCGCACATGACGCTGGCCCTGATTGGCGAGGGCGACATTCTCGTAGACGGCAATCGCGTGCCCGCAGCGGCGGCGCTGCAACGCGCGGGCATCGCGCCGCTCGTACTGGGGGCGAAAGAAGGGCTGGCCCTGATCAACGGCACGCAGACCTCCACCGCGCTCGCCTTGCACGCCCTGTTCAGCTTCGAGCCGGTGCTCGAGGCGGCGCTGGTGATCGGCGCGCTGACGGTCGATGCCGCGCGCGGCAGCGACGGGCCGTTCGATCCGCGCATACACGCCTTGCGCGGCCAGCCCGGGCAGATCGACGTCGCCCGCTATTACCGCGCCCTGCTCAAAGGCAGCGCCATCCGCGACTCGCACCTGACCGGTGACGACCGGGTGCAGGACCCCTACAGTCTGCGCTGCCAGCCGCAGGTGATAGGCGCCTGCCTGGATCAGCTGCGCCACAGTGCGCGGGTGCTGTTGTGCGAGGCCAATGCCGTGACCGACAACCCGCTGGTGTTCGTCGAAGACGGCTGCCTCATCTCGGGCGGCAATTTCCACGCCGAGCCGGTGGCGCTGGCGGCCGACGGCATGGCGCTGGCCATCGCCGAGGTGGGTTCCATCGCCGAACGCCGCATCGCCATGCTGATCGACAGCGGCGTATCCCGTCTTCCGCCCTTCGTGACGGCCGATGCCGGCCTCAACAGCGGCTTCATGATCGCGCACGTGACGGCGGCCTCGCTCGCGTCGGAGAACAAATCGCTGGCGCACCCGGCCAGCGTCGACAGTCTGCCCACCAGCGCCAATCAGGAAGACCATGTATCGATGGCCTGCTTCGCCGCGCGCCGCCTGCAGGCCATGATCAGCAACACCGCCTGCATCCTTGGGATCGAGTTGCTGGCCTGCGCCCAGGGCATCGATTTCCTGCGTCCGCTGACAAGCTCGGCCGCACTGGAAGAGGCGCATGCGCTGCTGCGCAAATCCGTGCCGGCGATGCCGCACGACCGCTATCTCGCACCGGACATGGCGCAGGCGACGCAGATGGTGCGCGACGGGTCGCTTTCGCGGATATTTCGCGCCCTGCCCGACCTGCCCAGGCTGTGGATCGCAGGCTGATTCCGGCTCAGCCCTGCCCCAAGACCTCCAGCATCGCCTCGACGTCGACGATCTTGTCGCGCGGCGCGCCGCGCCTGGCACCGCGCGCCACCTCGACGTCGTCGAGTTGCTTCCAGTCGCTGAACGAAACCGGCTGCACGCCGCGCCCGCGCAGCAGGGCGACGATCGCATCGCGACCGGGTAGCGCCCGTAAATCCAGTCCGACGCCGTCGGCGATCATGTGTGCGACGACATCGGCCGACGCGCGCTTGTGCTCTCCGATCAGCCCCTGCGGGCCGCTGCGCGCCCAGCCGACGGCATATTCGTTGGCGATCACGGCGCGGCTGGCGGGATCGACGACCCGCCCGTTCTCGTTGGCGATGATGCGCGCTTTCTCGTCGTAGGGAACGCCGGCGATGCGCTCCGCGGCGTAGCCGATCGCGGGCAGCACCATTCCGACCTCCAGCGTTTCGATTTCGCCGGTGCCGCGCGCGGCGACCGTACCGTCGGGCCGCGTCTCCAGGCGGTTGCGCTCGAGCTTGATGCCCGCCACCCTGCCCGCAGAGTCGGCGATGATTTCGGTCGGCGAGACGCAGAAGCGCAGGTGCAGCTTTTTCGCATCCGTGCGCGCAGGATGCGCCGCGTAGGCGCGCAGAATCTTGAGGTTCTTGTCTTTTTCCGTGTCGCCCGTGGACTCGTTGCCGGCATAGCCCGCCAGTTCGCCCGGAGCGACGATGGCGTCCGCCGCCTCCAGCGTCCCCAGTTCCTTCAGTTCTGCCGGTGAAAACGCGGCTTGCGCCGGCCCGCGCCGCCCGAGAAGAAAAACCTCGCGCACCTGGCTGTTGCGCAGCGTTTCCAGCGCGTGCGCGGCGATGTCGGTCTTTTCCAGTTCGGCCGGCGTGCGCAGCAGGATGCGCGCAGCGTCGACGGCGACGTTGCCGTTGCCCACCACCGCGACACTGCGCACCGACAGATCGATCTTCGCCTCGCGATAGTCCGGATGGCCGTTGTACCAGCCGACGAAGACCGTTGCCGGCGTGCAGCGCGTCATGCCTTCGCCCGGAATGCCCAGACGGCGGTCGGCCTCGTTGCCCGTGGCGTAGATGATCTGATGGTAATGCAGGCGCAACTCCTCCACCGTCACGTCGCGCCCCAGGCAGACGTTGCCGAGAAACCTGAATGTCGGGCGCGCAGCAGTGGCGGCGAAAACGCGGATGACGGTCTTGATCTTCCCGTGGTCGGGGGCGACGCCTCCGCGCACCAGTCCGTACGGGGTGGGAAGGCGGTCGAACATGTCGACGTCTATCACCGCATCGGCGCGCTTCAGCAATGCCTCAGCGGCGTAAAAACCTGCAGGACCCGAACCGATTATTGCGACACGCATGAACTACATCCACCGCGAACTGTTGATTGTTTTTCGAATACTACTCTATTGGAGTCCGTTTCAAAATTGCCTGTCATTCCGAAGCCGAAGGCTGAGGAATCTGCTTCTTGCTTGGTCGAAAAGCAGATTTCTCGCTGCGCTCGGAATGACGGCTTTTTAAATTCTCATTCGGAAATGCGCTCTCAATAGAACGGCGCGGCAATACCTTCGGCGGCGAACGCGCGCTGCGTCGCCGGACGCGCCATCACAATTTCGAGAAAGCGGCCGAGATGCGGGCGCTTTCGCGCCGGATGGCGCATCCCGCGCGTCCAGCGGCACAACATCAGCAGATACGGATCGACGGCGCGATACTCGGCGCCGAGCAGGAACGGGCCGCCACCGGCGGCCAGCGCCGCTTCGATGAGATCGAGCATTTCCCCCGTCCGGCGCTCGGCGTGCGCCTTGATCTGGGCCGCCGCGGCCGCATCGTCGGCCAGGCGCTCCGGGTAGAAATAGAGCAGGAGTTCCGCCTGCACCGTGTTGGTCAGGTAGGCGAGCCATTTGTAGAACTGCGCACGCTCATCGCTGCCCAGCGCCGGCGCGAGATTGGCGCCTGCATGTCGGTCCGCAAGATGCAGGCAGATCGCCGCCGACTCGTACAGCACCAGATCGCCCTCGACCAGCACCGGGATGCGGCCGGCCGGGTTCAGCTTGAGGTACTCGGGATCTTTTTGCTGGTTCTTGCTGCGGTCGACCAGCACCAACTCGTGCGCCGCTCCGATTTCCTCCAGCAGGATATGCGGCGCAAGATTCGCGTTACCGGGGTAATAGTAGAGCTGGTACATGATTTCTTCCCGAGACCTGGAGCCTGTACGGCGCCGGCGCGCACTGCAGAGGGAGTTTCAGCGGCGGGGCAAAGCCTGCCTTGGACCTCGATTTTCGATTTGTTTATGCCGGGCTGCTGCCGGGCGGCAGGTTCTTGCGCAAGTTGTTTTGCCGGCGCCGGTCCAGCCACCAGGCTAGCGCCGGCAGCACGATGAACGATCCGGGCATCACCATCACCGCGAGATAGGGGCTGACCATGGACAGCCGGCGCAGGTGGGTGACGATCTGCTTCTTGTCCTCCGGCGACCATTTCTGCTTGTTTCGCGGCTTCATCAGCAAGGGCATCAGGCCGGTGATCTGCACGACTTCACCGAGGACGTACTTGCGTTCCCGGTCCATCATGTCCATCACGTTGCGAACGATGACTGGCTTTTGCATCCGCTATGCCGCCGCTTTTCTGGTCAGCCAGCGATAGCTCTGCCAGAACCCGAACGCGCGCCGCGCCCACTTGAGCGCTCGCCGCGGGCGCAGCAAGGCCAGCGCAAGCGCGATCCCCCCGACCAGCGGCGGGCGGGCGAGAACAAAATGCACCGCTCCGATGCAGCGGTCGACGAAACCCAGTGGACCCGACAGCGCCTGCAGCGCGAGCGCGACATCGTCACGCTGACGCGCGGCACGCTCGATCAGCCGCTGGCGCTTGACCTGGATGGCGAGCAGGCGTTCGTTCACGCCTGCGGCTCCCGCAGTGCGGCGCGATCCTTTGCCAATTCACCCCGGGTCGCGGCGAATAGTTTTGGCCTCGATTTCGCCTTGTCACGCAGGACGAAGCCCAGCAGCGCCCCTGCGCCGAGGAACCCGGCGGCAAGACCGCCGACCGCGGCGAGCCGGTGCGTGTCCCAGAAGAAGACCACGATAAAGCCGACGCTCAGAATCACGCCCATGCCGAGACAGAACACCGCGCCCAGGGCGACCAGCAGCATTTGCTCCAGCCGCACGCGCTCTTCTTCGATCTCGGTGGCGAGGATTTCCAGGCGCGTTTGCGCCGCGGCCAGCAAGCTGGACGCAAGGTGCCTTACCGAATACAGAAGGCCGCCGCGCGCGGCGCCTTCCTGTTCCGCCATATCTAGCGGCGGCTGATCAACATGCCGATGACCAGGCCGACGGCGGCGGCGATGCCCACCGCGCCCCACGGATGATCATGCACGTAATCGTCGGTGGCGCGTGCCGCAGCCTTGGTCTTGTCGACCACGACTTCCTCTGCGCGGGCGAGCTTGTCTTTGGCGACGCGCAGGCTCTCCTGGATGCGCTCGCGCGCGACGACTGCCTTCTCGCCCATCTGGCCGGCGGTGGCGCGCAGCAGTTCTTCCGCGTCGGCGACCACGACCCTCAGGTCGGACGCAAGTTTTTCCCGGGATACATCAGTACCGTTACTCATGATTATTGCCTCTCTGACTGGAAAATTTCACGCCTGCAGAAGCGCCGGCGGAATACTACAAGGCTACCGGCTTTCTCTCGGCAAATCAACCTTGTTCACCTATATCAAAGGTAGAATCAAGGCCATGCCGTCCCCCTATCTGGCTATTCTGCGCAGCCCGCGCATCGCCGCCGTCCTCTTCCTCGGATTTTCCTCCGGCCTGCCGCTGGCGCTTACCGGCGGCACCCTGCAGGCCTGGCTCACGGTCTCCGGCGCAAATATCATGACCATCGCCTGGTTTTCGTGGATCGGCATCCCCTATTTGCTCAAATTCCTCTGGTCCCCGGTGATGGACCGATACGTGCCGCCGTTTCTTGGCCGGCGGCGCGGCTGGATGCTGCTGACGCAAGTGGCGCTGATCCTGGGCATCGTCGGCATGGCGGTTTCCTCGCCGAAGGAAAACCTGTGGATGCTGGGCTGCCTCGCGCTCTGGGTGGCGTTCGCTTCGGCGTCGCAGGACGTCGTCATCGACGCCTACCGCGCCGATCTGCTGCCTGCCGCCGAGCGCGGCATGGGCGCGGCGGTGGGCGTGCTCGGCTATCGCCTGGCCATGCTCGCTTCGGGCGGCCTCGCGCTGATCCTCGCCGACCAGATCGGCTGGCGGCAAACCTTTTTTGCGATGGCTGCGCTGATGAGCGTGGGATTGATCACCAGTTTCGCCGCGCCGGAACCGGAGGTGCGCGGGACGCCGCCGCGCAGCCTGCGCGAGGCCGTGGTCGAACCGCTCAAGGACATGATGCTTCGCCCGGGGGCGCTGCAGTTGCTGGCGTTGATTGCGCTGTACAAATTCGGCGATGCGCTCGCCGGCACCCTGACCACCGCGTTTCTGATCCGCGGCGTCGGCTTTTCGCTGACCGACGTCGGCGCCATCAACAAGGGCCTGGGCCTCGCCTCGCTTCTGCTCGGCGGGCTCGCCGGCGGCCTGCTGCTGGTGCGCATGAGCCTGATGCGCGCGCTCTTGCTGTTCGGCGCGCTGCAGGCGATCTCGAACTTGTCGTTCGCGGTGCTGGCCTGGGCCGGCAAAAGCTACCCGCTGCTGGTCTTTGCGGTCGGCTTCGAAAACCTAGCGAGCGGCATGGGCACCGCGGCCTTCGTCGCCTTCGCCATGGCGCTTTGCAATCATAGCTTCAGCGCCACGCAATACGCGCTCTTGTCGGCCATCGCCTCGCTCGGGCGCATCCTGTTCGGCCCGGTTACCGGCGGTCTGGTCGAGACCATGGGCTGGGCGAATTTCTTCGTGCTCACTTTCGTCGCGGCGCTGCCCGGCCTGTGGCTGGTGTGGCACATGCGCGAGCGCATCGACGCCGTCGACGAGACTCGGCCACCGTCGAGCTAAACTCCTCGCCCTTTGTTTCGCGATCGCCCGTCTTCAGTCTCTTATGTGGCAAGAGCGCGTCCGCGGGGGGATTTACGCCCCGAAGGAAGTCCCCTAGGGGGACAAGGGGGGATTCATCCCCCCTTGGTCGTGCAATAAGAGCTTTTCTCCCGCCGGAGGCACGATGTCAGCTTCCGAATTGCCGTTATTGAG
>JAPLRD010000262.1 GCA_026399375.1 Pseudomonadota bacterium | reverse complement strand
GGCGCGACTTTGGTTTTGCGGCCTATGCCGTTTATCTCCTTCAGCCGCGTCAGCGAAATCCCGTTGGCGGCGGCGATCTTTTCGAGCTTGTCGCCCGGCTTGAGCGAGTAGCTGTGCCAGGAAGACAGTGGCTGACCATGTCCCTCGAGATTGGCGAGGAACACCTGGGCTTTATCGGCCGGCAGCACCAGCGCCGGCGAGCCGTTGGCGACCATCACCGGGCGGTTGTGCCCCGGGTTCAGCGCCAGAAATTCCGTCAAGGGCATGTCGGCCAATTTTGCGGCCAGGCGGACGTCGATGTCGCGCGTCTTTTCCACCGTGACGAAATAGGGCGCATTCGGCACTGCCTCCAGGTCGACGCCGAAGGCATGCGGATTCGCGATGATGTTCTTCAGGGCTTGCAGCTTGGGCACGTAATAGCGCGTCTCGGTGGGCATGGTGAGGCTGAGGTAATCCGTAGGCAGCCCCTTGACCCGGTTTTTTTCGATCGCGCGGGCCACCGCGTTTTCGCCCCAATTGTAGGAGGCGAGCGCGAGGTGCCAGTCCCCGTGCATCTCGTACAGGAACTGCAGATAATCGAGCGCAGCCCCGGTCGAAGCCACGACATCGCGCCGGCCGTCGTACCAGGAGTTCTGCTGCAGCTTGTAAGACTTTCCGGTCGAGGGGATGAACTGCCACAGGCCGGAGGCATGGGCGCGCGAGTAGGCCATCGGGTTGAAAGCACTCTCGACCATGGGCAGCAGCGCGAGCTCGGTCGGCATGCCGCGCTTCTCCAGCTCTTCCACGATGTAATACAGGTAACGCTTGCTGCGCTCCACCATGTGCTTGACGTAGCTTGGCCGGCTTGCATACCAGATCTGGCGGTCCTGCACGATAGGACTGGACAGGTTGGGCATGGAGAACCCGGTGCGCATCCGGTCCCACAGATCCGGCGGTACCACGGTCAGGTCGATGATGGGAATGGCACGCAGGCTATCCTTGACCTCCTGGGCGCCGGTGCTGGGCGCGCTCTCAGGCAGCGGAAAGGGCGCAAGCCTGGTCGCCGGGGCAGTTGGCGCGGCAATCGGCGCAGCTGGCGTGGCAACCGGGTCCGCGGGAAGTTGCAGGCTAGTCGTGGGATTCAGTTTGGCCGCTGAACTGGCGACCGGATCCGCAGTCTGCACCGGCTTCACGGCGCAAGCAGAACTGAGTGCGGTTAGGACGATGGCCGCGATAAAGCGCAATTCCGGCACAACGCCTCCTACCCGAATGACGACGCGAGATTTTATCGGATCGAGTTGTTCAGGTCAATGAAAAGCAAGGAAAAATAGTGCCTTAGCCGGCATTGACAATTGAGTTGTGCGACGTCTGTTTGCCGCGCTCAGAAATTGTTTTTCCACTGCCGGATCGCTGCGAAAACCTGCACGGGATCAAGCGTGTCTGCGCCCAGATACCGCTTGGCCGAGGCGATCACCCCGGGCTGCAGGCAGCGCAAAAAAGGGTTGGTCTCCAGCTCACGGCCTACGGTCGAGGGCAGGGTCGGTGTGTCGCTCCTGCGTTTTTCCGCATCGCTCGCGGCACGCAGTCTGAGCGCTTCGTTGTCCGGTTCGACCGCCAGCGCAAAGTCGATATTGGCCAGGGTGTATTCGTGACCGCTGTACAACAGCGTTTGTTCCGGGAGCGCGGCGAGTTTAGAGAGCGAATGCGCCATTTGCTCCGGTGTGCCTTCGAACAGGCGCCCGCAGCCGCATGCAAACAGCGTGTCGCCGCAGAACAGGCAATTTGCGCCATAATAG
>JAPLRD010000252.1:3233-4739 GCA_026399375.1 Pseudomonadota bacterium | reverse complement strand
CATGCCGCAAAGCGCCATCGCCGCCGGCTACGCCACCCATATCCTGCCGGTGGAGCAAATGCCGGCGATGCTGCAAGAGGTGGCCGGTCAGTCGGCGTTCAGGCAGAAAGTGCCGGCCATCGCTACGGAGAAAGCCCTGAGCGGCATGAACCAGATTTTGTTGCAAGTGCGCAGCGCCACCGGTCATGATTTTTCGCTCTACAAGAAAAGCACCATCGGCCGCCGCATCGAGCGGCGCATGGCGAAGCACGACATCGAGAGTGCCGCGGTCTATGCGCGCTACCTGAAGGAAAACCCGGCCGAGGTGCAGGCGCTGTTCCGCGAACTGCTGATCAACGTCACCAGTTTCTTTCGCGACCCCGAGGCCTTACAAACGATTCTGCCGCCGCTGCTGGCGGGAAAGCCCGAGGGCTACGCGTTCCGGATCTGGGTAGCCGGCTGCGCCAGCGGCGAGGAAGCCTATTCGATTGCCATGGTGCTCTCGGAGTTGATGGACGAGATCAAGGCCCGGCACGGTCAGGAATTGAATATCCAGATCTACGCCACCGACCTCGACGATGAGGCCATCGCCGTGGCGCGCGCCGGACGCTACCCGCCCAATATCGTCCAGGACGTGACGCCTGAGCGCCTGCGGCGCTTCTTCATCAAGGACCAAGGTAACGACGGGGGCTACAAGGTCAAGAAGGACGTTCGCGACATGGTGGTGTTCGCCGTGCAGAACGTGGTCAAAGACCCGCCTTTCACCAAGCTCGACCTGCTCAGTTGCCGCAACCTGATGATCTATCTGGAACCGGAATTGCAGAACCGGCTGATTCCCAATTTTCACTACGCCCTCAAGCCCGACGGGGTGCTGTTTCTGTCCGCCTCGGAGAGCATCACCAACCACCTGGAACTGTTTTCAGCGCTAGAGCGCAGGTGGAAGTTCTACCGGGCCGTGCATACGGGTGCAGCCACCTACCCCGGAATCGTCGATCAGCGGGTTCAGGCCGCCGGCAAGGGCGAGCGGACAGCGTCCGTGACGGCGATAGCCAGACCGAAAGCCGGCGGCGCAGGCAGCGTCGGCGAGCTGAGCCACCGCGCACTGCTCCAGACCTACGCACCGGCTTCGGTGACCACAGACGCCCAGGGCAACATCCTGTTCGTGCATGGCGACACCGGCCGGTACCTGCGCCCGGCCCCCGGCCCGGTGAGCAACAATGTGATCGAGATGGCGCGCGAGGGCCTGCAACTGGAACTGCGCGGGGCCATCCTCAATGCAGCCGCCCAGGCGGCGCCCACACTCGACCGGGAAGTCTCGGTGAAGACCAATGGCGATTTTTCCAGGGTGAGCTTCAGCGTGCGGCTGCTGCCGGGCCAACATGCCACTACCGATAACGCGGCCGGCGAGCTGCTGCTGGTGAGCTTTCAGGACGTCGCCGGGTCTGGCAAAACCACGCACAAACCCGCGGCCAAACAAGGCCGCGGCAAGGGCGGCGCCGCGTCGGCCGAAGCGGAGCGCGTCGAGGA
>JAPLRD010000252.1:0-3224 GCA_026399375.1 Pseudomonadota bacterium | reverse complement strand
ACCGAAGAACTCAAGTCAAGCAACGAGGAGATGCAGTCGGTCAACGAAGAACTGCAGTCGACCAACGAAGAACTGGAGACCTCCAAGGAAGAACTGCAATCGCTGAATGAAGAAACCATCACGGTAAATAGCGAGCTGAACGCCAAAGTCGAGCAACTGAGCGGCATGCAGAACGACATGAAAAATCTCCTCGACAGCGTCAATACCGGCACGCTGTTCCTCGACCATCAACTGCTCATCCGGCGCTACACGCCCGAAGCGGTGAAGGTCTACCGGCTGATCGCCACCGATGTCGGCCGTCCGCTGGGCGACATCACCTCGAACATCGAGGGCGAGGACCTGCTCTCCGAGCTCCAGGGTGTGCTCGATACGCTGATTCCGCGCGAGCGCGAGGTGCGCACCAACGACGGCGCATGGTATCTGGCGCGCATGCAGCCCTATCGGACGTTGGACAACGTCATCGCTGGGGCGGTGCTCACCTTCACCAACGTGACCGACTTCAAGCTCGCCCGCATCAAGCTCGGCGCGGCAGAGACCGCGCGCACCCTCCTCGCCGAGGGCATTGTGAACACGGTAGCCGAGCCGTTGATCGTTCTCGACGGCGGCTTGCAGGTGGTATCGGCCAGCCGCTCGTTCTACCAACACTTCCAGGTCCCGGCGGAAGAGACGGTGGGCCGCAAAATCTACGCTCTGGGCAATGGCCAGTGGAACATCCCGGCGTTGCGCCAACTGCTCGAAGATATTCTGCCGCGCGAACAGGTGATGGAGGGCTATGTGGTGGAACACGATTTCCCCGTACTTGGCGCGCGACGCATGGTGCTCAACGCCCGCCGCATTGTCACCACCGCCGGCGATACCGAGCTGATCCTGCTGGCGATGGTGGCAGTCGAGCCGTTGGAAAAGCCATGAACCTGCCCGAAGACAAGGAACAACACGACCTGCGCCTGCGGGCGGCAGCCGAGAGGCAGATCGACAATGCGCCGAAGGACGAACCCCTCGCGCGCCCGGCCGAAGAACTGCTGCACGAACTGCAAGTGCATCAGGTCGAACTGGAGATGCAGAACGAGGCCCTGCGCCAGGCGCAGATTGCGCTGGCCGAATCGCGCGACCGCTATGTCGATCTGTATGAGTTCGCCCCGCTCGGCTATCTCACCCTTTCCGCCGATGGCATGATCGAGGAGATCAACCTCACTGGCGCTACGCTGCTCAGGCGGGAGCGCGAGAAACTGTTGCAAAGAAGCTTCACCTCGGTAGTCGTTGCCGAAGATCAGGATCGCTGTATTCGGCATTTCCTGGATGTGAAGCAAGGCGACGGACAGGATAGAGAGGAATTCGAATTGCAACGTGGTGACGGCACGGTGTTTCAGGCACAACTGGACTGCGTGCTGCAGAAAGCCGGAGCGGGTGGGACCGCAATGCGGATTGCGCTGACCGACATCAGCGAGCGCAAGCAGGTAGAGGAAGCGCTGCGCGAGAGCGAGGAAATGCACCGCTCCATCCTTCACACGGCTATGGACGGATTCTGGCTGGTTGACGCGGAGGGACGGCTGCAGGAAATCAGCGAGACCTATTGTCGAATGAGTGGCTACAGCGAGCAAGAACTGATGGCCATGCGCATCACCGATCTAGAAGCGGCAGAAACGGCAGATGAAACCGCGTCGCACATCAAGAATATTATTGCTCGGGGCGAAGATCGCTTCCAGACGCGCCATCGGCGCAAGGACGGCAGCGTCTTCGACGTTGAAGCAAGCGTCCAGTATCGTCCGCTGAAGTGCGGGCGGTTCGTTGTTTTTATTCAGGACATCACAGAACGCAAACGCATTGAGGCGGCGAAAGCCACCCTTGAGGCGCAATTGCGTGAATCGCAGAAGTTGCAGGCGCTTGGGACGCTTGCGGGAGGTATCGCGCACGACTTTAACAATGTTTTAGCAACAATTTTGGGTAATGTGGAATTAGCCAGGCAAGACGTGGGGCTTGCTCACAGTGCTCTGGAAAGCCTGACGGAGATCAGCAAAGCAAGCCAACGGGCGAAGCACCTTGTGGAACAGATACTCGCCTTTGGCCGGCGCTCGCTCATTGAGCGCAAGATGATATCTCTCGCGCCTGTGGTCGAGGAATCGGCAAAGCTACTGCGCACGACCCAGCCCGCCGGGTTGAGCCTGAACGTGGAGTGCGCTCCGATCCTACCGATGGTACTGGCCGATTCGACCCAGATCCAACAGATCGTGCTTAACCTGTGCAGCAACGCATGGCAAGCCATAGAGGGGCAGGGTCGGCCAGGTAGAGTTGAGATTCGCCTCGACGCATACGACCAAGAACTGGATGGAGTATGCGATTCTCAGACAGTGTTCACCTCCGGCCCTGTGCAGCCGGGACGCTATGCCTGCCTGACAGTGCGCGACAATGGCGGGGGCATGGATAAAGCGACGCACGGCCACTTGTTCGAGCCATTTTTCACTACAAAGCCTGTGGGTAAGGGCACCGGGCTAGGTTTGGCCGTGGTGCACGGCATTGCTGTAGGACATCAGGCGGTGATCCAGGTGCAAAGCAAACCCGGCGAAGGCACTGCATTCCGCATCTATTTTCCGGAAGCTACTTCGGCCGATTCTTCGATTTCAGCAGAAGGCCAGCACGAAGTCAGTAAGCACGAAACCGATGCGTTGGTATTGCAGGCAAATGGCGAACATGTCTTGTACGTTGACGACGATGAATCGATTGTGTTCTTGATGAAGCGGATGCTTGAGCGCAAAGGCTTTCGCGTGAGCGGTTATACCAAGCAGGACGACGCCCTGGCGGCCGTGCGCGCCGACCCCAGCCAATTCAGTCTTGCGGTGACCGATTACAATATGCCGGGCATGTCGGGACTTGAGGTGGCGCGAGCTTTACGACAGATCCGCGCAGATTTGCCAATCGTCATGGCTTCCGGCTACATCACCGAGGAACTTCGCGCTCAGGCGCCCGCAGCCGGCGTGAGCGAGCTTGTATTCAAACCGGACACGGTCGGCGAACTCTGCGATGCGGTGGAGCGTCAAGTGAGGGCGCAGCGGGCGAATAAGAAGATTGGCTGAACCGATTCTTCCGACGACAGGTGCACGTGGGAGTCTGGTGTTGGCGGAAGCCGCCGTTCGTGCATCGTAAATTGCAGCGTCGGCAGTGGGTCGATTGTGTAGGTTCAGGTTTTTGGAATGCTGACGCTGGCTGGAATTTCAGTATGCCGAGGGCTT
>JAPLRD010000034.1 GCA_026399375.1 Pseudomonadota bacterium | reverse complement strand
TTTCTTGACCAGCAGTTCATCGATCCGGATTTCGCGGCCGTAACCAACGTGTCGCCCGGTTCGGTCACTAACGGTGTTACGCCGACACCGGCAAGCGGGGTCGATGCGGCGGCGCTGCGCGACGACGTCCAGACCCTCTTTGGCACCTGGATTGCAGCCAATCTGGACCCCTCGGCCGGGGTGTGGATCATGCCGCCTGCGACCGCGCTCGCGATTTCCTTGATGCTCAATCCCCTGGGCCAGCCGCTCTATCCGACGATCAGCATGATGGGCGGAACCTTCTTCGGGCTTCCCGTCATCACGTCGAACACGGCGGTTCTGAGTGGTAGTCCGAGCGTTGGCAACATCATTGTGTTGCTCAATGCGCCGGAGGTGCTGCTCGCCGACGATGGTCAGGTCACGATCGACGCAAGCCGCGAGGCGGCAATCCAGATGATCGACAACCCGACCAACGAGAGCACCGGCGGAACGGTCGCTACATCGATGGTCAGCATGTTCCAGACCGAATCGGTCGCCATTCGGGCGACCCGCTTCATCAACTGGAAGAAACGCCGCACGAACGCGGTCGCGTTCATTGCGGGCGCCGCCTACAAGTAAGCGGCGGCAATCGTTGAAGTACGGGTGCACCGGTCCGCGTTTGGATGGTGCACCCGATCTGGAGAAATAACCATGCCGGAAATGATTTCCAAGATTGACCATGTTTATGCCGGGCGGCAATTGACCGCGGGCGAGCGGTTTCATGCGGATAAGGAGTTTGTGGGCGCGCTACTCGGCTTGGGCCGAGCCGAACCAGCCCCGATTGAACGCGTGCCAGAACAATATGACACGCGCGACGTGGCGGCAGCTGCGCCTGCTGTATATCAGACTCGCGATGTGACATCGTCCCCGCGCCAGAAGCGCAAGTACGCGCGTCGCTGATCAAACCAGATGCGCATTCTTGGGTTTGAAGTCGCGCGCACGAAAACCCAGAACCTTTCTGCCGTGCATTCCACCGGTGGCTGGTTCGGGCTGCTGCGCGAATCGTTTGCCGGCGCCTGGCAGCGCAACGTTGAGGTCGACGCCCCGCGCGAGCTCCTCGCGTTCTCTGCGGTGTTCGCCTGCGTCACCATCATCGCAAGCGACATCGCAAAGCTGCGGATCAAGCTCGTCGATGAGGATGCCTCAGGCATTGCGACCGAGGTAAAGACGCAATCGCCGTTTCTGCCGGTATTGGCAAAGCCCAACCGTTATCAGACGCGCATCAAGTTCATGGAGCAATGGATTGTATCCAAGCTGCTCTATGGCAATACCTTCGCCCTCAAACAGCGAGACGGCCGCGGGATCGTCAATGCGCTCTACGTGCTCGATGCGCAGCGCGTCACACCGCTTGTGGCCGATGACGGCAGCGTCTACTACAAGCTCGCGGCCGATCACCTTTCAGAACTGAGTGACGCAATCACGGTGCCAGCCTCCGAGATCATTCACGACACGATGGTGAGTCTCTGGCATCCGCTGATTGGAGTCTCGCCGATCTACGCCTGCGGCCTGTCGGCGACGATGGGTAACCGGATCCAGGGGAACAGCACCAAGTTCTTCGACAACATGAGCCGGCCCTCTGGCGCGCTCACGGCACCTGGCGCCATCAGCGACGAGGTGGCGGAGCGGCTCAAGAAGTCATGGGAAGAGAACTTTGGCGGGAACAACTTCGGTCGGCTCGCCGTGCTAGGCGATGGCCTCAAGTACGAGGCGATGACGATCACGGCCAATGAGGCGCAGTTGATCGAGCAATTGAAATGGACGGTGGAGGACGTGGCGCGCTGCTTTCACGTTCCGCTATTCAAGCTCGGTGGCCCTGAGCCGCCCCGGGTGAGCGTCGAATCGCTGAATCAAACCTATTACTCCGACTGCCTGCAGGCGCTTATCGAGTCGGCAGAAGCCTGCCTGGACGAAGGCTTGTCCTTGCCTTCCGGCTATCGAACGGAGTTCGATCTGGAAGGCCTCATGCGTATGGACACCGCGGCGCGCTATGACGCGAAGAACAAGGCCGTAGCCGGAGGCTGGATGGCGCCAAACGAAGCGCGGGCGGGGGAGAACCTGCGGCCCGTGGCCGGCGGGGATTCGCCCTACCTGCAGCAGCAGAACTATTCGCTTGCCGCGCTCGCAAAGCGCGATACCAAGGCGGACCCGTTTGCGACTGGGGCCAAGCCTGAGCCGGCCACGCCAGCGGCTCCGATTCCGGCCCCGGATGCGCCTGCGGTCCCGGCGCCTGCGTCTGCGGTGGCAAATGACGGGAAAGCGGTGCTCGTGGCAGCCGCCGTGCTCGCCGGGATTTTCATCAAGGGGCTGGAAGATGCGCCGGCCTGAGGCCGTTACGTGCATCGCCGAGTGCGCACCTGGAAAGCGCGTGCGCGCGGTCATCCCGCACGACATCTATGAGCTGCCGCTGCCGCAGGATCTTGAGCCGGTGGCGCCGCCGCATCCGCTGGAGGCTGTAGCGAAGCAACTCATTGAGCGCGAAGCGCAGACGCGCGCGATTGTGAAAGAGGTCGTTGCGGAGTTGCTGGCCGACGCAGTGAACTCGATCAAATCCGCGCTTTCTGGCGTGGGACAGGGCCAGGACAAGGTGCTTGAAGCAGTGCAGCAGGTCGCCAAAACGCTGGATTCGCCGGTGACGCCGGTCTACGACAAGCACGGAAAGCTCGTTGGCGCGCGCCGCGTCGCAAAACTAGGAGACTGACAAATGCAATTTACGCCGATCAAGGATTTCTTTTCTGATGAGTTCCAAAGCCAGTACTGCGTCGGGCTCAGCTACACCGTGAGGCCGGAAGATCAAAAGCTCGCCGCGCTCGTTCCGAAATGGATCGAAGAAGGCAAGGTCAAGGCGGGGGCGCCGGACGCTCCGCTTGCCAAGGCCAAAGTCGCCGGCTCTGGAAAGACCACATAGGAGAACAACATGCCCGTAACCCATCCAACCCTCGTTCGCACCGGCGTAGCCGATTTCGTTTGTGCCCAGATCAACGAAGGCACGCCTCCCGGCAAACTCGTCATGCAGACGGCCGCTGCTGCGACCGTCGCTACGCTCACCTTTGGAAATCCTGCGTTTGGTGGCGCTGTAGCCGGAGTCGCAACCGCGAATGCGATAACCTCGGACACCAACGCGGTCGGCGGAGTCATTGCGAAAGCGGAACTACGAAATGCGGCAGGCACCCCGAAGGTGCTCTGCTCGGTAACCGTCACCGGTGGCGGCGGCGACATTCAATTGTCTAGCGTAACGGTCTCGGCCGGCCAGACCGTCTCGATGTCCTCCCTCACCTATAGCGCGACGCCCTAGAGCATGCTGACGCTTGCAGCAGCAGACACCTTGGCGGGAGTGGCACAGACCGCATCCAAGGTGACCTGCACGATTATGGGCATGGAGCTTGCGGCCGGGGCGGAGGCATACAAGTGTCTCGACCAGCGACAACTTGCGGCGACTGCGGCGACGATCTATACGGTGCCTGCCAGCACCCAGGCGTTCGTGCGCAGTATCGCGGTCATCAACACGGACGCGGCGAACACCCAGACGTTCCAATTGTTCCGGGGTGGAACGGCGGCGGCAAACGCCATCACGCCGATCCTCATCCTGGCCGCGGGTGGTGCTGCGTACTACGAAGATGGCCGCGGCTGGACCATGTTCGACAATCTTGGCCAGCTTCTGCAGCGTGCGGCGCTGAGTCCGATTCTCTCGGCGGTGCTCCTTGCCGACACCGCGAACCAGGTATCCACGACCGAGGCGATCGTCAGCCCAGTGCTGACGGTGCCAGCCAATTTCTGCAACGTCGGCACGACGTTCTATTTTGACTTGGCATTTTCTGCGGCGCAGGGCGCGGTCGCTCAAACCACGCCAGGCATCTTGTTCCAGATCAGGTGGGGCGGACTCGCCGGTGTGGCGATTGCTTCTGTGGGCACGATCACGCCCGCGACGCTGCTTGCGGCGTTGCCTGGTCGCTTGAACGGTTTCATGACCATCCGCACCATTGGGGCGACCGGGACTGCCAAGGCAGGTATGGTGGTTGATGATCCGCGCGGCACGCGGGTCACTGCAGGGGATATGGCAAGCAAGGCAGGGATGTCGGCAGCAGGAACTGGTGTTGTTATCGACACCACGGTCGCGAAAGACTTGGTCATTACCTGCAAGACTACGGCGGCGGACGCGGCTGGGATCACGTTTGGCACCGGCGGATTCATCGTAATGGAACGGCCATAGGCTAGAACATGGCTCGCCTCAATGCCGCGTGGGGAAACTTCCGGCAACGCGGTCAGACCTGGGATCACTTCTGGCAGGACGACGCTGCAAGCGTTGGTGTCATCACTGGAAGCGGCTGGCGAGCGCAGCCGGCGCCGGTATATCGGCTTCCGTCGGATCGGGTGCGCTGGCCGCGCAAGCGGCGGCGATTAGCGGGACCGGCGCATCGACTTCCGCGGTAACAGGAGCGGGATCTCTCAGCGCGCAGGCGGATAGTGCGAGCGGGACCGGCGCATCGGCTTCTGCGGGATCAGGATCGCTCACCGACCAGCCGAGCACGGCAAGCGGGGCCGGGACATCCTTATCAACTGGGTCTGGCGCACTGGCCGATGCGGTCGCCGCGGTTGCTGGTGCTGGCGTAAGCCTTTCGACCGGAACGGGATCGACTGCCGCTCAGGCGGCGAGCGTGGCTGGGGCGGGCGTTTCCAACTCGGCGGGTAGCGGAGATCTGTCAGACCAAGCGGCGGCAGTGGCCGGCGTTGGTGCGTCGCTGTCCGCAGGAACTGGATCCGGTGCTGCGCAAGTCGCAAGCGTTGCCGGGGCCGGCGCATCAGGGTCCATTGGAATCGCGGACCTGCAGGATCAAGCTTCCGCACTGGCGGCTCTTGGCATTTCGTCA
>JAPLRD010000193.1:48764-75995 GCA_026399375.1 Pseudomonadota bacterium | reverse complement strand
ACGCAGCCGCTGGATGTGGGCGTGCGCGCCATCAACGCCCTGCTCACCGTCGGCCGCGGACAGCGCATGGGCCTCTTCGCCGGCAGCGGTGTCGGAAAAAGCGTGCTCCTCGGCATGATGGCGCGCTATACCAGCGCCGACGTCATAGTGGTCGGACTGATCGGCGAGCGCGGCCGCGAGGTGAAAGAGTTCATCGAGGACATCCTCGGCGCCGAGGGGCTCGCGCGCTCGGTGGTGGTCGCGACCCCTGCAGATACCAGCCCGCTGATGCGCCTGAAGGGCGCGGCCTATGCCACCACCATCGCCGAACATTTCCGCGACCAGGGCAAGCACGTCCTGCTCATCATGGATTCGCTCACGCGCTTCGCCATGGCGCAGCGTGAAATCGCCCTCGCCATCGGCGAACCGCCGGTGACCAAGGGCTATCCGCCTTCGGTATTCGCGAAACTGCCGCAGCTGGTCGAGCGCGCCGGCAACGGTCGCGACGGCGTCGGCTCGATCACCGCGTTTTACACCGTCCTGGTGGAAGGCGACGATCTGCAGGACCCGATCGCCGACAGCGTGCGCGCGATCCTGGACGGGCACATCGTGCTGTCGCGCGCCCTCGCCGACCAGGGCCACTACCCGGCCGTCGACGTGGAGTCCTCCATCAGCCGGGTACTGCCCGCCATCGTCTCGCCGCAGCAGCTCGAATTCGTGCGCCGCTTCAGGTTCCTGTACACGCGCTACCAGCGCAGCCGCGATCTGATCAGCGTCGGCGCCTATACCGCCGGCAACGACCCGGTGCTGGATCAAGCGATCGAGATTTACCCGCGCCTTGAGATATTCCTGCAGCAGGGCATGCGCGAGTGCCAGCCCTATACCGGCAGCGTCGACCAGCTTTCCGCCCTATTGAATTCGGCAAATATGCCGATAACTAGTCAGTAACAGAAAAGGAGAAAGCAATGTCCCGGCCCTTCCCCTTACAAACGCTGCTGGAGTTGGCCCAGGTCAACAGCGACATGGCCGCGGCGCAATTGTGCGCGATCAACGGCCAGGACAGGGA
Organism: Pseudomonadota bacterium; assembly: GCA_026399375.1. Classification (GTDB taxonomy): domain Bacteria; phylum Pseudomonadota; class Gammaproteobacteria; order Burkholderiales; family SG8-39; genus 2-12-FULL-64-23. The sequence goes on along the minus strand of JAPLRD010000193.1, from coordinate 74,950 downwards.
AATGCAGGAGCGGCTGCAATTGCTGCTCGATTATCGCAGCGAATATACGGCGCATCTGGCACAAGCGACCAAGATCGGCATGAGCAGCGTCGACTGGCGCAATTTCCGCCGGTTCATCGACAAGATAGACGCGGCCATCGTGCAGCAGCGCGACGCGGTCGCCCTGTCGAAGCAGCGGGTCGAAGCCGGGCAGATCCACTGGCACGAAGAGCAGCGCCAGTTGAAGTCCTTCGACACCCTGTTCCAGCGCCACCATACGACCGAAGTCAAACGCGAAGCGCGGCAGGAACAGAAGGAACAGGACGAATTCGCGCTGCGCGGCTTTCTCGGCCGGCAGATGCTCGTTGGCTGAAGGTCTGTAGCCGATTTCGAAAGATGTGGGGGGACACCCCCTCACATAGAATTATTCCCCTCTCCCTGGCACGCAGCTTGCATGATGAGCAGCGACACGTTTGATTCCTCATCTACCATCTGAGCCAAAGGACGCACCGTGATTGCCCTTCCCTCCAGTCCAATATCCGCGCCAGCCAAACCCGCCCCGAGCACGGCGGCACGCTCGCCGGACGCGCAGAATGACATCAAGCAAAGCCAGGAAGAGGACGGCCAGTTCCAAGAGGAGCTGAGGCGCGAAATGAGCGCGCACAATGACAAGCCGTCGCAGGCGAAAGAGTCCGGCGAAGGCGCTGCGCCATTGGAGAAAAGTACGGTAAAGAAGGGGCAGGATGATAGTTCGCCACAATCTCCCGCCGCGGCGGACAGTTCCCTGGCGCTGCTGCTGAATGCTGCGCTTCCCACTGCAGTTGAACCCCGTATGGCCGATGCGGCAGCTGAGCCGGTATCCGCTGCCGGGGCGGCGAAACCCGGTATGGCCGATGCGATAGGCGCCCAGGCTGCATCTGCGTCGGTATCCGCGGCCAAGGCGGCGAATACCGCAGTTGCCGAAGACAGCCGCGGAACCGGCCCGAAGGGGCAGGCGCAGAGCGACAGGAACGCCAATCGCCCGGACGCGATATCAGCGCTCGCGGACTCGAATACCGGGGACGCCTCCGGCGAGGCACGTGCGGAATTCATGACGGCGGCACGCGCCGCCCTGGCAGAATCTGCCGCTTCCGGCAAATTCCAGCCAGCCGGACCTGAGAAGATCGATCTTGCGGCCACGCCCGACGCCAGGCCGCAGCAGCATCTTGTGGAAAGCGCGCCGCAGGCCCCGATGAATATCGGCGCTGCGGCACAGGCGCAGACACCGACTGCGCAAACGGCCACGGCGGTCATAGCAACCCGCGTGAACGCTCCCGGATGGGACCGGGGGCTGGGCGAAAAAGTGGTCTGGATGGCCGGGCAGCATGTACAGACCGCGCAAATGCACCTCAACCCGCCCGAGCTCGGCCCATTGCAGGTGACGCTCACAATCAGCAACGACCAGGCAAGCGCCCAGTTCGTGTCGCAGCACGCAGCCGTGCGCGAAGCGATCGAAGCGGCCATGCCCCGCCTGCGCGAGATGCTGGCCGAGGGCGGCATCACCCTGGGCAACACCAGCGTCGGGGCAGAATCATTTCGCGAACAGGCGCAGCAGGACTCACGCAGGCACGTTGCGCGCGATTCCGCACATGCGGATGTTGGCGGTGCGTTTCAGGTGACGCAGTCGCTGCGCGCCGTCCGGGGCCTGGTGGACATCTTTGCCTGAGCGCAGTGCGCGCCGCGCCGCCACGTTCGCCGCGTGCGCAAAAGAGTAAGTTGAGGGGAATTCACCTGTCTGTTTCGCACAGCGCACAGGCGAAGCATGATCAATAATTGAAGCATACCCCACCGGCACAGGCAGACCATGGCAACCAGTACCTCCAAGGACGCGAAGCCGCCCGCAAAGGGCAAGTCCGATCCGAAAGCCAAGCACGAGTCCGAAGAGCATGCGGAAGGTGAAGCCTCGGCGCCGAAGAAGAAGGGCAGTCTTCTGAAGAAACTGCTCCTGATCCTGCTGCCGCTGCTGTTGATCGGCGGCGGAGCCGGTTGGTATTTCCTGCGAAACCAGGAACCCCAGGATGAAAAGCCGCAGGCTGGCAAAGCCGCACCGGCAAAGGCCGCCAAGGCCGGGCCGACCAAGCCGCCGACATTCGTGCCGCTGGAGCCGTTTACCGTCAATCTGCAGCTGGAGGATGTCGCGCAGTATCTGCAGGTCGGCATCTCCCTGCGCATCACGGATCCCGCCTACACCGACGCAATCAAGCTGAACATGCCCGAAATCCGCAACCGCATCCTGTTGCTGCTCTCGAGCAAGAAGCCCAGCCAGATCTCGACGCTGGAGGGCAAGCAGGCGCTGTCGGCCGAGATCATGCAGGAGACGACGCAGGCGCTGGGGTCCAGCGTCCCTGCCTCGGGTGTTTCCAGCGTGCTCTTCACCTCCTTCATCATCCAGTAGGCGCGATGAGCAAGGATTTTCTTTCGCAAGACGAAATCGATGCGCTGCTCAAAGGCGCAGGCGAAGAGCCGGACGAAGCGGCCGCGGCGGCCGATTCCAAGGAAGTCCGCCCCTACAATCTTGCGACGCAGGAGCGCATCGTCCGCGGGCGCATGCCGACGCTGGAAATCATCAATGAACGCTTCGCGCGCCAGTTGCGCATCGGCCTCTTCAATTTCATGCGCCGCACCGCCGAGATCTCGGTCGGACCGATCCGCATCATCAAGTACCAGGAGTTCATCCGCAACCTGGTGGTGCCGACCAACCTCAACATGGTGCAGGTAAAGCCGCTGCGCGGAACGTCACTGTTCATCTTCGACCCGAATCTCGTGTTCCTGGTCGTCGACAATCTGTTCGGCGGCGACGGCCGGTTTCACGTGCGCATCGAAGGCCGCGATTTCACCCAGACCGAGCAACGCATCATCCAGAGACTTCTCGGCGTCGTGTTCGAGGAATATGAAAAAGCGTGGAAGCCGGTGTACGAGGTGAAATTCGAATATCTGCGCGCCGAAATGAACACCCAGTTCGCAAACATCGTGACGCCGAACGAGGTGGTGGTCGTCACGACTTACAACATCGAATTCGGATCGACGTCGGGCGAATTTCACATCTGCCTGCCCTATTCCATGATCGAACCGATACGCGATCTCCTCTATAGCAGCATGCAGGGCGACAGGCTGGAAGTGGACAAGCGCTGGTTGCGCCTGCTGTCGCAGCAAGTCCAGGTGGCCGAGGTCGAACTCGTCGCCACGCTGGGGCAGGCCGAGTCGACGCTGGGACGGATCATGCAGATGAAAGCGGGGGACATCATTCCGCTGGCGATCCCGGAAGCGATTACAGCGGCTGTGGACGGAATACCGGTGATGGAATGCCGCTACGGGCTGTTCAACGGCCAGTACGCGCTCAAGGTCGACAAAATGCTGCACAGTTCGACCGCCGCGATGCAGGAGCAGGCAGCTGCGGCACCGGCTGCGGCACCCACGCACACGCCCGGCAACGTGCCGCCGACACAGGTGTTCGAGCAGTTCACGGCAGGGGGCACGGTGGCCCCGCAGCATACCGACCTCGACATGATCCTCGACATTCCGGTCAGCCTCGAAGTGCAGCTGGGCCGGACCAAGATCGCGATCAAGAACCTGTTGCAGCTGGCCCAGGGCTCCGTAGTCGAACTCGACGGAATGGCCGGCGAGCCGATGAACGTGCTGGTCAACGGGTGTCTGATCGCGCAGGGAGAAGTCGTCGTCGTGAACGACAAATTCGGCATCCGCCTGACGGACATCATCACGCCGTCAGAACGCATCCGCAAGCTGAACCGGTAAGCTGCCGATGCCCGTTGCCCGAAAGTATTTTCCCGTCCTGTCGCTGCTGCCTGCGATTTGCCTGCATGCCGGGATCGCCTCTGCGCAGACGGCGAACGCGCCGGCCGCAGTTTCGGCCGGCGGATATCTGCAGATGGTGCTCGGACTCGTTGTCGTCCTTGCGCTGGTCGGCGGCGCCGCCTGGCTGCTGAAGCGGCTGTCGGCCCTGCCCGGCACCGGTGCCGGCATGATCCGCGTCATCGGCGCTGCCGCCGTGGGACAACGCGAGCGAGTCGTCCTGGTCGAAGTGGGCGAAACCTGGCTGCTGCTGGGCGTCGCCCCGGGTCAGGTACGCGGCCTGCACACCATGCCCAAGGCCGAAGCCGCGCTTCCGGCCGGCGCAGACGCGCCGGCGGACCAGGGCTTTTCAATCTGGCTGCGCCGTATGATGGAAAAGCGCGGACATGGCTGAGAATCTGCGCGCCATGCCGCGCCTTGCCGATCGCGCGAACACGCTGCGCTTCGGCCTGACGGCGTTGCTGCTGATCGGGCTCGCGTTCGCCGTGCCGGCGCTGGCGCAGGACCTGTCCCTGCCCTCGATCACGAGCAAACCCGCCGCCGGGGGCGGCCAGACCTACACCCTGAGCATCCAAACGCTGCTCACGCTGACCGCCCTCACCTTCCTGCCCGCGGTGCTCTTGCTCATGACGGGCTTTACCCGCATCGTCATTGTGCTCTCGCTGCTGCGCCACGCGATCGGGCTGCAGTCGACCCCTTCGAACCAGGTGGTGATCAGCCTGGCGCTCTTTCTCACTCTCTTTGTCATGTCGCCCGTGCTCGACAAGATTTACGACGAGGCCTACCAGCCGTTTGCGGAGAACCGGATCGGGTTCACCGAAGCGGTTGAAAAAGGCGCGGTTCCGCTGCGCACGTTCATGCTGCGACAGACGCGGGAACCGGACCTGGCGCTGTTCGCGCGCATCGCCAGCCTGCCCCCTCTGCAGAGCACGGCGCAGGTGCCGATGAAAATCCTGATTCCGGCTTATGTGACGAGCGAGCTCAAGACCGCGTTCCAGATCGGCTTTCTGGTGTTCCTGCCGTTCATGATCATAGACATGGTGGTGGCGAGCGTGCTGATGTCCATGGGCATGATGATGATGTCGCCTGCGACCATCTCGCTGCCGTTCAAGATCATGCTGTTCGTGCTCGCCGACGGATGGCACCTGCTCATCGGTTCTCTGGTGCAAAGCTTCTACAGCTGAGGCCAGGACAGTTCCGCTCCGCCCGGCTACCGTCATTCGCGCACCATGACTCCAGACACCGTAATCTCGCTGGCGCAACGCGCGCTGGAGGTGACGCTGCTGATTTCGGCGCCGCCGCTTCTGGCCGCCCTGCTCACCGGTCTCATCGTGAGCATTTTCCAGGCGGCGACTCAGATCAACGAGATGACCTTGTCATTCATTCCAAAACTGGTTGCGATTTTCGTCGTGATGGTGGTGTTCGGGCCGTGGATGCTGAGCATTCTGATCGACTACATTAACAACCTCTTTACCGGCATTCCGGGAATGATAGGTTGAACGCCGCTTCGCCGCTCCCGCCCTCATGATCAGCGTCACCACAGCGCAACTCAACGCATGGCTGGCCGCGTTCGCCTGGCCCCTGGCACGCATCCTCGCCCTCTTCGCCAGCGCCCCAATCATCGGAAATCCGAGCCTGCCGGTGCAAATCAAGATCGGTCTGGCCTTCTTGATGACGATACTGGTGGCGCCGCTGCTGCCCCCGCCGCCTGACATCGACCCGGCCTCGGCCATGGGGCTGCTGATCCTGGCACAACAGATGCTGATCGGACTCGCGATGGGATTCGCCATGCAGATCGTGTTTCAGCTGGGACAATTCATGGGTGTCGTTGCCAGCCTGACCTTTCTGGCGATCGACGGGCACCTGCTGCTCCTGTCCTCTATCGTGGGCAGTTTCGATGCGCTGCCGATCGCGGCGCACTCCGCTTCTTCCGGGTTGCGTTCGCTGGTCGAGTGGGCCGGCGTCATTTTCTCCTATGCCCTGACGCTGTCGCTGCCGCTCATGGCGGCCCTGCTGATCACCAATCTGGCATTGGGCGTGCTCACCCGCGCCGCGCCGCAACTCAACATTTTCGCCGTGGGGTTTCCGGTCACCATCCTGATGGGCTTCCTGGTGCTTGTGCTCTCGCTGCCGTATTTCGCGCCGGTACTGGAACAGTTGTTCCGCGACGGCTTTGACACGATGTTCAGGCTCGCCGGCGCGCTGCGCGTCAAATAACTGCCGATCTCCCGCCCGCGGCCGCTCAGTGTTTCAACTGGATCACGCCCTGCGCCACTCTCTGCGCGATCGGCACGCTCGATTCGACCCCTTCGGTGTATTCGAGCATCACATAGCTCGCGTAACCGCCGTCACTCTTTATTTTTTCCGCGCGCCGTGCAAACAATTGCACCGCCTCGCCGTCGCCGCCGGTAGTGAAGCGCTTCTTGCGCAGGGAGATGCGCACCCGATCTTCTCCGAGCGGCGCCTGCGCCAGCTGCCAGTTCGGGGCGAGCGGGTCAACCGCCCAGTCGATAATGGCGATCAGCGCGATGTTCTCCATTGTCAGGCTCACGCTCTGTGAAATCTGCAGGGCTTTGTTCGGAATCAGAGTGCTGAGCGGATTGCCGGAGCTATCGGTCACTTGCGGGCCGTACTTGACGGTATTGGCGCATCCGGCCATGAAAACGCAGAGGCTGCACAGCAGGACGCATTCGCCTTTGCGTATCCTGATTCCTTTCCGCTGAATTGTCATGTCAAGACTCAAAGATAATTGAACAGCGACAATCCGGAAATCTTGACAAACGATTGCTGCGCCGCCTGCAGCGTGACCTGTTGCTGCGCGAAATCGGAGGCCGCCTTGGCGTAGTCCAGATCCTGCAAGCGCGACAAGCTCTGGCTGTATTGCAGCCCGAGGCTGTCATTTCCGTTCTTCAGGTCATCGAGTTCCTTCAAGCGCGACCCGACCGAGGAGCGCGTCGAGATGACGTTGTTCAGTGCGTTGTCAAGATTGCGCTGCAACCCGACAAGACCATTGTTGAGCGCCGTCGGGCTGGCGGCAGTCTCGAGCAAAGTGGCGAGAGCGTCCATGGTCTTGAACACATCCTGTGTCGTACTCGGCTTTACCGTGAACGTATCGCCGTTGGCTGGCGCTCCCGAAATGCTCAATTCGGCGCCATAGTCGAAAGCCGGCGGCCCCGCCTGGCTAAAACTGATCGCACTGCCGCTCGTGTAGGGGCGCGGGTAAGGACCGGCCGCGGCAGTTGCCAAGCCAGTCAGCAAGGACAGGGGGCCGACCGACTTATTATCGACAATATCGTAGCTCGTCACGCCCGCGACGACCGCAAATTTGATCGTGTAATCCTTGCTGTTGGCGACGTTGTTCCACTTTGCCGCGTCCAGCGTGTTGCCTGTATCGATGATGCCCGTGCCGGCATTGGTATTTGGCGCTGCAGTGACAAAATTCCCGTTTCCGCCGGGTATGGTGCGAAACAACGACTGCCCGGAATCGCTGACCTCTATCCGACGTCCCGGCCCGACTTGCATCAGACGCTGGCCCTGATCACCGTTGTACGTGACGTTGCCGGTGGACACCTGGCTGAACGGACGAGTCGCGCTCTGATAACCGGCGAAGAGGTACTGGCCGCTGCTGTCGGTGCTGTTGGTGAGACCCAGCAATTCCTGATATTGACCGCGCAATGCGTTGGCAAGGGTGAGTCGATCGCTCTGGCTGTAACTGCCGTTTCCCGCAGCGTTGGTCAAATCCCTTGCGCTTTGCAACACCTCGGTGATATTGGTAAGCACCACCTCCTCAAAGGAGAGGCTGTCTGTCGCCGCCCCTATGTTCGCGTCGTACTGCTGGCTGATCGCCTGCGACTGCGATATCTCCAGGACGCGGGCCGATCCGCTGGGATCATCGGCGGGCGTCAGTATTCGCCGGCTCGCCCCGATCTGCTGCTGTATCTGCATCAGACGCGAGGTCTGGCTCTGCAGGCTGGACACGCCCTGTTCGTACATCGTGCTGGTGCTGATGCGCATGAAGCTCTCCTTACCTGCCCAGATCAAGCAGCGTCTGAAACAGGCTGGTTGCAATCTGCATCATCTTGCCGGAAGCCTGGTAGGCCTGCTGATAGCGCAGCAGATTGGCCGCCTCGTCGTCAAGGTTCACGCCCGCGATCGACTGCTGCGCCTGTTTCGTTTGTGCAACCAGATTTTCCTGCGCGGTCGCCATGACCTGCATCTGGCGCGTCTTGTTTCCGACCTGGCTGACCATCTGGGCATAAGCCTGCTGGAAGTTGAGCAGGGCCTGGCCGCCGGCGGTGGTTGCTCCCAGAGAGTTCTTGGTCTGCAATCCTGCAAGGGAAACCGCATTGCTGTTGTCGGATACCCCGCCCGAATTGCGGACGATCGTGAACGTATCACCATTCAAAACCGATCCGGAAATGGTGACATTCATGCCGTTGACGCTCATGCTCGAGCCAGCAGCGTACGTGATAGGCGCCACCGCCGGCGCCCCCGCCGCGAGCCCTGTCACGGTGAATGTGTTCGTGGCAACAGCGTAAGTGAGCGTGATGGTAGGTGCCAGCCCCGTCGAAATCGTCGGCAGATTGGCAACGCTGGAAACGCTTCCCGCCACTATCGTTCCGGTGCCGGCGTTACCTGTCCCCACATTGGCACGCACCGGGCTTGCCGCAGCAAGCCTGGCTGGATCCTTCAGCGCCAGCGCGATGTCGCGCGCCCCGGTCCGTGTCGGCTGGATGGTCCAGGTATCGTTGATCGTGGGCCCCGTGGCGCCTTTTGCAATGGTGATCGTGAGCCCATCCACGACCGTGCTGTTTGGATAGCCGGTCGCAGTGGGAAATGAGATTGGCGTCGTGACGCCGTCGGCGAGGCGAGTCAAAGTGTAAGTCTCGTTCGGGGCGGCGGTGCCGTTGAATTGCAGCCGGTAATCGCTGGTGGTCAGCGCACCGACGTCCTGAAAGCTTGCACTTACCGTTGCCGTGCCGGCATTGACTGAACGTGGGAGCACCCCCGGGCTGGCGACGGTGAAGAAGGCACTTCCGAGCGCACCATTCAAATCCTGTCCCAAAGCGTGTTGCGTATTGAACGATTGCGCCACGCCTATCGCGACCCGTCCGATGGCATTTTGCGCAACATCCAGGGTCTCGCTGCGAAACGCGATCAACCCGCCCAGATTGCCGCCCTGCAACGTGGCCGAGCCGAGCAAGACCGTGGATGCGCCGCTCTTGTAACCAACTTCCATGCGCTGCGCGTCCTCCAGAGACGACGCCGCTACCAGATCAAAGGTCTGCTTTCCGACTACGATAGGCTGTCCGTTGCCCACGAAAATATTGTAGCTGCCGTCGCTTTGCTTTACCGTCGTGGCGCGAATTTCCTTGGCCAGTTCGGCCACCAGACTGTCGCGCTGGTCCCGAAGATCGTTGGCCGGTTGCATATTGGTCGCCGCCTCGGCAAGCGAAATGTCGTTATTCAGCTTGGCGATCTGCTGCGCGAAGGAATTGATCGCACTGACACTGGCTTGAAGTGCGCCGTTGATACCGGAACCGATTTCACTCAACCGCTGGTTGATGCTCTGAAATCGCGCAGCGAGTTCCTCCGCGCCGGAAATCATGGCCTGGCGCGAGGGCATGGAAGTGGGGTTGGCGGCGACACCGTTGACGCTATTGAAAAAATCCTGCAGCGCGGGCGACAGACCCGCGCTCACGTCGCCGAGCATGTTGTCGATCTGCTTTATTTCGGCGTAATAGGAATCGAGTTGGCTGCCCTGGGTCTGCGCCAGGTTTACCTGGTTGGACATGAAGTCGCTGTACAACCGCTTCACCGTGCTCACCTGCACACCAGAACCGAGAAAGCCGGCGCCGGTCAGTTGCGGAATGTTGCTCGACTGGACAATCTCCTGGCGGCTGAATCCCGGGGTAGAGGCGTTGGTTATGTTGTGTCCCGTCGTCACCAAACCGGCCTGCGCGGCATTGAGACCGCCGACGCCGATGCCAAATATGTTAGTACCCATTTCGGAGCCCTCGCCTTACACCTCTATTGGAGGTTAGCGGCAGTTTTTCGGTTAAGTTCAACAAAACCCGTTCCATGAGCAAATTGCATCACGCCATGATCGTCTGGCGCATGCGGGAGCTATTCAGGATCTGAGTCAGTTTCTGTCCGTATTGCGGGTCGGTGGCATAGCCCGCGCGCTGCAGGCCGTAGGCAAAGCCGGCGCTGTCGGTCTGCTTGAGCACTCCGGCATAGCGCTTGCTGCCTTGCATCAGGCCGGCGTAGTCCTTGAACGCCTCGGCATAGGACTCATAGGCGCGAAATTTCTGCGTCACCTTGCGCGGCACGCCGTCGACGTACTCCGTGGTCATCACGTTCACCGTCGGTCCGCTCCAGTTGCGCCCGGCCTTGACGCCGAACACATTGAAGCTCTGGCTGCCGTCCGCCGCGCGGATTTCGCGCTTGCCCCAGCCGCTTTCCAGCGCAGCCTGCCCGAGCAGGAAGCGGGCCGGAATGCCGGTGGCCTGGCTGGCTTCCTGGGCGTGCGTCTTCATGCGATCGAGGAATTCCTGCCCGTTGCGCAGCGCTTCCGGTCTGAGACTACCTGCTTTTCCTTTCGGCGCCTGGGACGGCGTTGCCGCCGCCGGATCGGTCGATAACGCCGCCGGCTTTATGGTGCCGCTGGCCATGCGATTGCGCTGCAACTGCTTCATCATGACATCGGAGAGGCCGATCCCCTTGCCCGACAGGGTTTGCGCCAATTGCTGGTCGAGCATAGACGTGTAGGCGCGGGTCTGCTCGCTGTCAGTGATGCCGTCCTGGGGCGTCGCATCCCGCATGCTCTTCAGCAGCGTGTTAAGAAACACCGCCTCGAATTGCTGCGACGCCCCTTTCAGCGCCAGCTCCGGGTCCTTCTTCGCCTGGAAGCGCAATGAATCCAGGCCGCGCGCATCCAGTGCAAAACTGCCTGTGGCGTCCGTTTTCTGAATCATGATCTGAGCCTGCCTTTTATGTTTCTCTGTCTCGTATTCTTATGCAATATTCGCGCCAGGTTCATGCGGTGAGCGTGAGCCAATCAAATAATCTCCAGCTCGGCGCGCAAAGCGCCGGCAGACTTCATCGCCTGCAGTATCGCCAGCAGGTCCTGCGGCGTGGCGCCGATCGCATTCAATGCCTTGACCACGTCGCCCAGCGAAGCGCTTTGCCGCACCATCGTCAGGCCGCTCTTTTCCGCCTTGATTTCGACCGTTGCACGCTCCGCCTGAACTGTCTGCCCCTGGGATAGCGGCGCCGGCTGGCTGACCACCGGCTCACTGGCGATGGTGACCGAAAGATTCCCGTGCGCGACGGCGCAGGCGTCGACCATCACCGCCTGGTTCATCACCACCGAACCGGTGCGCGCGTTGACGATCACCCGGGCACTGGTCTGCGCGGGAGTTACGTCCAGACTCTCGAGATCCGCCATGAAGGTGACGCGCTGGTCGACCAGGACGGGCGCCTTCACCTGGATCGAGCGCCCGTCCACGGCGGTTGCGGTTCCGGCCGCGAACTTGAGGTTGATCGCATCCACGATGCGCCGCGTCGTGCTGAAGTCGGTGACATTCACTTCGAGCTTGATGTAATCCGCGTCGCCGAGCGTGGTCGGAACGGCGCGTTCCACCGTGGCGCCGCCGCTGATGCGCCCGACGGAGAGATGATTCACCTGTACGCTCGCGCCGCCTCCGGGTGAACTCGCGCCTACTCCGCCGACCAGCACGTTGCCCTGGGCCACGGCGTAGACCTGGCCGTCGCCGCCCTTCAACGGCGCCATGAGCAGTGTTCCGCCGCGCAGGCTCTTGGCATTGCCCATCGAGGACACCGTCACGTCGATCTGCTGCCCCGGCTTGGAGAACGCCGGCAGCGCCGCCGTCACCATGACGGCTGCGACGTTCTTCAGCTGCAGGCTGGTTCCGGCGGGCAGGCTGACCCCGAGCTGGGTCAGCATGTTGATGATGCTCTGCACGGTGAACGGCGTCTGCGTGGTCTGGTCGCCGCTTCCGTCCAGGCCCACGACCAGGCCGTAGCCTATGAGCTGGTTGCTGCGCACCCCCTGTATGGAGACCAGGTCCTTGATGCGTTCGGCGTGCGCGCCGTTGCACGCGCATGCCGCGAGCACCAGGGCGGCGAGCAGGTTCTTGTATTGGGACATGTTCAGATTCTCTCTTTTGGTTTCACGCTAGAACGGCAGGACGTTCATAAAAAAGCGCCCCAGCCAGCCCATGGTCTGCGCCTCGTCGATGTAGCCGTTGCCGCGATATTCGATGCGCGCGTCGGCCACCAGGGTCGATGAAACGGTGTTGCTGGCGCTGACGGAGGCAGGGTTCACGATCCCGGAAAAGCGCACGAACTCGGAGCCCTGATTGATGCCAAGCTGCTTTTCGCCGCTCACCAGCAGGTTGCCGTTGGGCAGCACTTCGATCACCGTGACGGTGACGGTGCCGGTGAAGACGTTGTTGCTCCCGCTGTCGCCCTTACCTTCGAATGCGCTGGTCGAGGTCGCAGCCACGTTCGAGCCGAGCAGGCTCTTGCCGGGCAGGCCGGAAAGTCCGGTGACGGCGGCGTTGGTGCTGCCGGTGCGTCCCGCCGTACTGCTCGATTTCTTGCTGGCGGAGGTGGTTTCGTTGATGCTGATGGTCAGAGTGTCGCCGACCGCGCGCGCGCGCCTGTCCTCGAATAGCGGCCGGTTGACGTAGCCCGGCTGTGCCGCGTACTGGACCTGGTAGATGGAACCGTTCGCGATGGGCGCGGTCGGAAGGGGCGCAGGACGTGCCGTCATCGGCTGGTGTACGCTCGCGGGCGGCGTGACGGCGCAGGCGCCTAGCAGCAGCGCGGCAAAAATTGCCGCCGCGCCGGCACTGCGGCCACTCTGGAAGCTGTTCGCATTGTTCATTATTCAGGCGTCCCTATATTTGCGTCAGTTTCTGCAGCATCTGGTCGGAGGTGGTGATCGCGCGCGAATTGATCTCGTAGGCGCGCTGGGTCTGGATCATGTTGACCAGTTCCTCCACCACGTTCACGTTGGAGGTCTCGACGTAGCCCTGGCTGAGCGACCCGATACCGTTGGTGCCCGGCGTGTTGGCGCTGGCCGTTCCCGACGCGGCGGTTTCCAAATAAAGGTTTTCGCCTTTGCTTTGCAGCCCGGCCGGATTGATGAAATTCACCAGTTGCAGCGTACCGACCTGGGTCGGTTTCGCGCTGCCGGCTGACATCACGGTAACCGTGCCGTCGCGGCCGATGGTGACGCTGAGCGAATTGACCGGAATCGTAACAGCGGGCTGGACCGCATAGCCGCTTGCGGTGACCAGCGCCCCCTGGTTGTCGACCTGGAAGGAACCGTCCCGGGTGTAGGCGGTGGTGCCATCCGGCTGCAGTATCTGGAAGAAGCCGTTGCCCTGGATCGCCAGATCCAGCGGATTTCCGGTCTGGAGCATGCTTCCCTGGGTGAAAATCTTTTCCGTCGCCACCGGACGCACGCCCGTGCCCAGTTGCAGACCGGACGGAAGCTGCGTCTGTTGCGAAGAATTGGCGCCGGGCTGGCGCAACGTCTGATAGAGCAGGTCTTCGAACACCGCACGCGAGCGCTTGAAACCGTTGGTGCTGACGTTGGCGAGATTGTTGGAGATGACGTCGAGCTGCGTCTGCTGCGCATCGAGGCCGGTCTTGGAAATCGACAATGATCGGATCACGTTCTACTCCGTTTCAGTTTTGTCTAGGGCCTGACCGAAGCCAGGGCCGAAGTCGGTGTTGCTGCCGGTGCATGCATGCCCGCTCATGCCCTGAGGTTCAGAATCTGGCTCGCCTGGTTGGCGCTGTTGTCGGCACTGCTGAGCAGTTTCATCTGCAGGTCGTACTGCCGCGCCAGGCTGATCATGCCGATCAACTGTTCGACCACGTTCACATTGCTGCCTTCGAGCATTCCGGAGGCGAGGTTGACGCCGGGATCCGAGGCGGCGACTCCGCCTCCGCGAAGCCGGAAAAGCCCGTCTTCCCCGCGTACCATCTGCTGCGGATCCGGATTGACCAGTTTGATCCGTCCAACCGTGGTAACTGCGTTCGGCGGCGGAATGTTCGGCACCAGGGACACGGTGCCTTCCTTGGCGATGGTGATGTTCATGTCCGGCGGAATCGCGATCGGCCCGCCCTCTCCCACCACGTTCAGGCCGTTGCGGGTCTGCAGCATTCCGTTGGCGCTGGTCTGCAGGCTGCCGTCGCGGGTGTAGGCTTCGCTGCCGTTAGCCAGTTGCACCGCGATCCAGCCCTGCCCCTGGATCGCGACATCGAGGTCGCGACCGGTCTTTTGCAGCACCCCCGGCGTAAAATCGGCGCCCGGAGTCGACGTCACGACGAAGGTGCGCGTGGGCAGGCCTTCGCCCACAACGGGGACGGCGCGAAAAGCGCTCGCCGCGGCGCGATAGCCGCTGGTGGCGGCATTGGCGAGGTTGTTCGCCACGTTCGCCTGTTGATCCAGGATATGCTTGGCGCCGGTCATGGCGACGTAGATCATGCGGTCCAAGTGATTTCTCCAGTCATTTTCGGCGCGTTCATGGTCTTATCCGCTGTTCGGATCGATCAGGCTTACTTCAGGTTGACCAGGGTCTGCAGCACCGCGTCCTGCGTCTTGATCGACTGGGCGTTCGCCTGATAGATGCGCTGCGCCGTGATCATGTTGACCAGTTCCGCCGTGAGGTCGACGTTCGAATCCTCGCGCGCGGCGGACTGCAGCGCGCCCAGGCTGGCACTGCCGGGGCTGCCGATCAGCGCCGCACCGGAAGACGCGGACTCGCCCCACTTGCTCTCGCCCAGAGGTTTGAGTCCCTGTGAATTGCTGAAATTGGCCAGCGCGACCTGACCCAGGGTATCTGTCTGACCGTTGGTGTATCGTCCCAGAATGATCCCGTCGGCGCCGATGCTGTAGCCGCTCAGTTGCCCGGCGCCAAACCCGTCCTGCTCCAGCGTGTTAACGCCGAACCCGGAACCGAACTGTGTCATCTGCCCGTAGTCCATGGTGACAGTCATGTCCGTGGCGCCATTCGTAAGGACCGCCTTCTTGACCAGATTGTTCGGTGCGCTCGCACCCAGAGTAATCAACTTTCCGGCTGCATCAAAGTTGAGTGTCGTTACACCGAGGTTGTTGGCCGCAGCGCCGTCTACATAAACGTTGACCACCCAGCTGCTGACTTTGGTAACAAGGTCGACCGCCGACTTATTGAAATACATGGTCGCCGTGTGCGATTGCCCCAGGGAGTCGATCACCGAAGTCGCTGTGGAAAAATTGAACGTTGTCGGATCGGTAGGCAGAAAGCCGGCAGGAAGCAGAACGCTGTCCGTCGCGGCCAGATTCGCGCCGACCGTCACCTTGACAGTTGAAGTGGGCGGAAGGTCGGCGGTGGACATCTGCAGGTCAACCAGCACCCCAGGTACGATTTTTCCTTTTATCGCCTGGAACCCGGTGAGATTCTGGCCGCCGCTGTCGACGATGTAGCCTGTCTTGTCGACCGCGAACTGGCCGTTGCGCGTAAAGGTGATGGCGCCGTTGTCGCTCATGCGGAAGAAGCCCTTGCCGTTGATGGCAACGTCCAGGGGGTTGTTGGTCACCGTGATGTTGCCCTGGGAGAACTGCTGCGCCACCGACGCCAGGGTGGTGCCAATGCCCACCTGGGCGCCGTCACCTCCGCCGAGCGAGGCGGCGAAGACGTCGCCGAAATTCGCCACCGATTGCTTGAAACCGGTGGTATTAGAGTTGGCGACGTTGTTGCCGATCACGTCCAGATTTTTCGCCGCTGCGTTGAGGCCGCTCAATCCTTGCTGAAAGCTCATTGCATTTCTCCTTGCCTACATGACCTGTTTGACATCGGCCACAGCCACGGGCGCCATGCCGTTGATGTTGAGCATCGTTCCGCCAGCCCCCTGCGTCACCCCGGTAACTCGGCCCAGCGTGAGACCGATGGAATCGATTTTCTTGCCGCCCTGGACGGCATCGACCTTGAAGGTGTAGCCGCCCGGCGCGGCGGTCGCGCCGTTGTCGGTGACACCATCCCACTGGAAGTTGACCACGCCCGCTTCCTGCGGCCCCAGATCGACTTTGTGCAGAACCTGGGCCGACGCGTCGACGATGGAGACGGTCAGCTTGTCCACCGGCTGCGCCAGGCTTACGCCGCCCTGCGCCGTTCCGTTCTGCAACTGCAGTTCGCTGCCGGACACCAGCACGTTGCGGCCTATCATCGATGCCGCCTGAAGCGACTGGCTGGCGGTGAAGCTCGCCGCCATTTTTTGCAGCGTGGAATTGAGCTGGTCGATGCCGGTGACGGTGCTGATCTGCGCCATCTGCGAAGTCATCTGCGCGTTGTCCACGGGATTGAGCGGATCCTGGTTCCTCAGCTGCGCCACCAGCAGTTTGAGGAACTTCGACTGCGGATCGTCCGCTGCCGCCTTGGTGCCGCTCGCGTCCTTGGCGGCGGCCAGCGCGGCCAGTGAGGCCGCGGCGTCGGTTGTGCTTGCTACAGAGCTCATTTTTCAGTCCTTTTACGCTGCCTGGTTTGTCGGTTTGTGTTTCGTGCTGCAGTACTCAATTGTGCGGACGCCGAACTACTGGCCCAGCGTCAGTGTTTTCAACATCAGCGTCTTCGCGGTATTCAGCATTTCGATGTTGTTTTGGTAGGCGCGGGAGGCTGCGATCATGTTGACCATTTCCTCGACCGCATTGACATTGGGCATGGTGATGTAACCCTGTGCATCGGCCATCGGGTGCTTCGGATCGTAGACTTTCCTCCCCGGCGAAGCGTCTTCGACTACAGCGGTGACGGCAACGCCGTTCGAAGCGGAACCGGCCGCCGCAGATCCAGCCGTGCCGGAGGCGCCGATGGGCACCGCGCTGAAGACCACCTGCTTGGCGCGGTAGGGTTGTCCGTTGGGCCCGGTGACGCTTTCGGCATTGGCGAGATTGCTCGCCACCGCGTTGAGCCGCTGCGACTGCGCCGACATGGCTGAGCCGGCAATTTCGAATACGTTCATCAGCGACATGGCATCATCCCTGCAGTGCGGCCAACAGCGTCTTGATCTTTCCATTGAGGAAAGTCAGGTTGGCGTCGATATGAACCGCGTTTTCGGCGAAGCGATTGCGCTCGACGTTCATGTCCACGGTGTTGCCGTCGATGCTCGGTTGCGCCGGTGTGCGATAAAGGACCTTGACCGGATCGTTGTTCCCCGCTGCGGCGCCGATGTGCCGGGCATTGCTCGTGCGCAAAGACAAATTGGCTTCGCGGCCGGCGGTGACATCCTGCAAGGCCGCGGCGAAATCGATGTCGCGCGCCTTGTATCCCGGCGTGTCGGCGTTGGCGATATTGGAGGCGATCACCTCCTGGCGAAAGCTGCGCAGATTGAGCGCGTTCTGGTGAAACTGGAACAGGTCATTGAGCTTGTCGATCATGATTTTTCCCTGCCGGTCCTTTTTGCCTTACGGGTTCAGATGAGCATCAACCATGCCAGCCATGTTATTCGCCGGCGCGCGGTGGCACGTCCGGATTAAGGCCGGAAAGCGATCGCAATTCATGCTCTCCGGTAATCGGGGCGGCAATTTTTGCCGCATGCGGCGGATGCTGCGCAACGGGCGCGGCATCGAACCGGCCGGCAAGAAAATGATTAGCCGCCGAAAAGTTGCGCTAATCCGGGCCTGCCAACGAGGAGTCGGCAACTATAGTTGCGGCATGCATCGCACCGCGATAGCGTGAACAATGTCCGGGGTGACATCTATGAATCTGCATGGCGCTGTTCTGGGCTCGCTGCTGTTGGGCGCGGCGATGCCTTGCGGCGCAGCCATGGATCCTGCGCAGCTTGCACAGATACAAAAGGCGGTGGGCGAGTTGCTGCACAATCAAACGGCGGGATTGCCCGGACGGGTAAGCTATACCGTGGGAGCGATAGACTCGAGGATGACCCTGGCCCCCTGCCCGACTGCCGAAGCCTTCATTCCGGCGGGTGTGCGCCTTTGGGGCAATGCGAACATCGGTGTGCGCTGCGGCGGCGGCACCCCCTGGACGATCTATGTGCCGGTGACGGTCAGGATTTTCGCCGGCGTGGTGATCGCCGCACGCGCGTTGACCCAGGGGAAGCCGATTGAAGCATCAGACCTGTTGACGCAGGAGGGCGACCTTACCCAGCTTCCGGGTTCGGTGGTGACCGATCCTGCCTACGCTTTGGGCCGCAGCGTCACCCACAACGTTGCCGCCGGACAGCCATTGCGCCAGGACTTGCTTCGCTCGCAGCCGGTCATCCAGCAGGGCCAGTCGGTGACCTTGCGCTCTCAGGGAGCGGGGTTCAAAGTCAGCACCGAGGGCAAGTCCCTGACCACGGCGGCCGAAGGGCAGGTGGCGCAGGTCCGGATCGCTTCCGGACAGACCGTAAGCGGTATCGCCCGCGCTGGTGCAATAGTCGATATTCAGTAATAATTACAATGCCTTATACACTACCCAGTCCGGCTGTCAGAATGCCTTATATATTTTTCGAGACGCGCCTAAAGTTTCCCGGCCGCATGCCGTAAAGAGAACAAGAGTAAAGCAGACCAGGGGACTACCATGAGTATCAAACCAGTCGTGAACAGCACAAGCTTGGCCGGCGCCAGTAGCGGAGTGGGCGGAGGTGGCGCGCGCACTGGCAAAGGCGCGACAGTTTCGACGAATCCGAGCGACGGCGACAACGTACAGTTGAGCCCGCTTGCATCACAGATGCAGGCCATTGAAGCCGGCATGGCCAATTCCCCGGTGGTGGACGCGGCGCACGTGGCCGCGATCAGGCAGGCGATCGCCGAAGGATTGTTCAAGGTGAACCCCGATGTGGTGGCCGATCACCTGCTCGCCACCGCGCGCGAATTGCTGCAATCGCGCAACGGCTGATGGCACAGGGCGCCTCAGGAACTTCGACACAGGCCAGCAGTTCGGCCGCATTCGCCGCCGTGCTGCTGGCGGAACACGACGCGCTTGGCGCGTTCATCAGCCTCTTGCAGGCGGAGCAGGAAATCCTCGTTCACGGCGATGCCGATCGTCTGGCAGCCATTGCGCCGGAAAAGTCGGCCCAGATCGATCTGCTGACCCGGGTGGGCCAGAAGCGCGACCGCTTTCTTTCGGACCAAAAACTGCCGCTGAGCGCGCACGGCGTCGAAAGCTGGCTGAAGCGGGAACCCGCGCTGGCCGCGGCGACACGCAAGATCTGGAGCGAGTCACTGCGGCGGGCTGAGATGGCGCGCCAACTCAATATCAACAACGGCATGCTGATCGAAAACAGGATGCAGCAGAACCGGCAAAAGCTCTCGGTACTGCAAGCGGCCGCACGACCGGATAACGTGTACGGCTCCAGCGGCCACATGGGTCCCTTTCGCGGCGGAAGGGCGATCGGGCAGGTTTGAGTTGGAGGCCGCGCGGTCCTTGGCGTGGTTTTGTTCAAGTTCAATTCGCGCGACAGGTGCACACAAAGTGCCGCAGGGCGGACATCATTGCCGCGGCTGCGCGTATATCAAAACGTCACGGCGTCACGGTTTTTGCCCTGTCGTTTGCGAAAGCGGAATTTCGACGACATTCCCCGGCGTTTCTTCCAGGATCATCACCGTCACGCGGCGGTTGCGTGCCCGGCCTTCAGCAGAGTCATTGGACGCGACTGCACGGTTCGGGCCGTAACCGATCACACTGAGGCGCTCCTCGAGGACTCCGTTGTCGATAAATAATCTCGCCACGCTGCTTGCGCGCGCTCCCGACAATTCCCAGTTGGAAGGAAACTGCGCCGTGCCGATCGGAATGTTGTCGGTGTAACCTTCGATCTGTATCGCCTTGTCTGCCGCCGTCAGCACCCGGGCCACTTGCTGCAACGCGCGGATTGAGTCCGGCCGCAATTGCGCCTGTCCCGTGGCAAACAGAACGCTGGCGCTGATCTCGACCGAAATTCCCCGGTTGGTCTGTGTAACCTTGACCTGGCCTTCACGCACGAGAGAATCCAGCACTTTGAGAATATCCTGGGCCATGCTGCGCATCTCCTCGCGTTGCTTGCGCTGCGGCTCGGCCGGTTTGCTGATTCTGCGCGGGACGATGTCCAGCGTGCGCGTCTGCGTCTCGGGCAGCGCACCGGTCTGGGCGACGCCGGGCTGGCGCACTTTGCTCTGAAACGCGGTGGTCAGGGAATCGCTCAGCACTCGATACTTGCCTTCATTCACCGACGAAAGCGCATACATGACGACAAAGAAGGCGAACAGCAGCGTAATGAAATCGGCATAGGAAACCAGCCAGCGGTCATGATTGTCCGACTCCCGGTTGTCCAGGTAAGTTCGCCTGCGGCGCATGCTCTATCCTTGCCCCCTGTACTTGAGCGGTCCGCGCTCAGAGCCTTGCGTCGCCGAATGGCTGTTCACTGATATATCCGAACAAGCGGTTTTCGGTAATGCTCGGATGTTCGCCGTTTGCGATCGCAACCAAGCCGTCGACCAGAATCTCCTGCAGCAGAGCCTGCCTCGAGATCAGGTTCTTCAGCTTGTTCGCTATCGGCAGGAACACCAGATTGGCAAGGCCGACCCCGTAGATGGTCGCGACAAACGCAACCGCAATGCCCCCTCCCAGACGGCTCGGATCGGTCAAATTCTCCATTACGTGGATCAGCCCGAGAACCGCTCCGAGTATGCCGATGGTGGGCGAATATCCCCCCGCCGCCTCCCAGATTCTCGCCCCCTGCCGGTAATGTTCCTGGAAGGTGAAAATCTCGACCTCCAGCACTTCGCGTATTTTTTCCGGCTCCGCGCCGTCGACCACGAGCTGCAGGCCTTTGCGTGCCAATGGACCGGTTGCCCCGGCAATATGCCGATCGAGAGACAGCAGCCCTTCCCTGCGCGCCGCCTGGCTCCAGCGAACCACGTCCTGGATTATGCGGCGTGGCGTGAATTCGGGCGGCAACACGACCCACTTTCCCATTCTTATTCCGAGCAGAAACACTTGCCCAGAATTCTGCACCATCACCGCACCGACGGTACCGCCGACGACGATCAGAAATGCCGCGGCCTGCAGCATCGAGCCTGCGTGCCCGGCAGCATCCCGCCCAGTATTCCACCCAGGGCGATCGCGATACCGATCAGGCTGCTGAAATCCACGGCTCAAACGCTTCTGATGTGGCTGCGCAGCCGCGCGACCGCCTGGCTGTGCAGCTGGCAGACCCGCGATTCGCTCACGCCCAGCGTCTCGCCGATCTCGCGCAGATTGAGTTCTTCCTCGTAGTACAGGCCCATGACCAGCTTTTCGCGCTCGGGCAGGTTTTCGATCGCGCTCACAAGCCGTTCACGCAGCTTGCGGTCGAGCAGGATGTCGAGAGGGTTGGACGCGCTGCCCTCGCTATAGTGCTCTAGATAATTTTCGTCCTCGGCGTGGTTGAAATCTTCGTAGGAGATCAGCTGGTAACCGCGCGCATCGCGCAACATCTTCTGGTATTCAGCGAGGGGCAGGCCCATCTCGCCCGCCAGTTCATTTTCAGTGGGCGGGCGGCCGAAGCGCTGCTCCAGCTTGGCGATCGCGTTTTCGATGCTGCGCATGTCGCGCCGGAGGGAACGCGGCAGCCAGTCCATCTGGCGCAGGCCGTCCAGGATCGCACCGCGAATGCGCTGCGCCGCATAGGTTTCGAATTGCGCTCCGTGGGATTCGTCGTAACGGTTGATGGCGTCGAGCAATCCGAGCATGCCCGTCTGGATCACATCGTCTATGTCCACGCTCGCCGGCAGCTTCGCCATCATGTAATGCGCGATGCGTTTGACCAGGGGCGCGTAGTCCGTGAGGTAGTTCTCCACGTCGCGCTTTCCGGTTGCGGTGTACATGGTTCGTCGTCCTAGGCCGCCACGGCGCGAGGCCGGCTGGAGTCGATCAGGCGCCGCATGAATTCACCCAGGCCGCTGCCGTCTTCCTGGGCGTGCGGCCAGCCGGTGATGGAGAGTGCGAGATTGCGGAAACTTCCCGCTGCAGCGGCCGATGGAAATGCCGACACCACCGGCACGCGCAGGCGCGCAGCCTGCTTCAATTGCGCGTCCGCGGGCACATGTCCCATAAAGTCCAGCGATACCTGCAGATAGCGCCGCGCCACGCCTGCCATGGTGGCGAATATCTGGCGCGCCTCCGGTTCGCCGGAAACCTCGCTCACCAGAAGCCGGAACTCGCGCCGCCCGAATTCGGCGTTTAGCCGCTTGATCAGCGAGTAGCCGGATGTGATCGCCTCGGCGCTGCCGCCAGCAAGCACTATCACTTCCTGCGCCGCAATGCCAGGCCACAGCAGGGCGCTGGCACTGCCGGCGTCGGTATCCACGAGCAGGGTATCCACCGGAGAGCTCAGGCGGCTGCAGCGTTCGACCAGCCATTGCTGGTCACGCACCGCAAGCTGCGTGAGCGATGAGGCGCCGCGCGCGATCGGCAATATCAGGATTCCTTCCGGGCCGCGAACAAGCACCTCGTCCAGATCGCGCCTGCGCCGAATCACATCATCCAGGTCAAACCGGGGGTTCAAGCCGAGTTCCGCCGTAACGCCGTGCCCGGCCGGGTTTTCGTCCAGGATCAGCACGTCGCGTCCGAGTTCGGCTAGCGCCGCAGCGAGATTGAGTACCGCTCCGGCCTTTCCCCTGCCGCCGGCACCGGAGCTGAGCCTGACGATACGCATCCCCTGCCGGTCGAGCAACCGGCGCAGACCGTCGGCCTGGTCACGCATGACTTTAGGCAAGGCAGGCTCCCGCGTTCATTCCACTTACCGGCGCCGCGGCCAGCATCATCTGGCATTCGATGGGGTTCGGGTGATGCGCCGATTCGGCGGCAAGGGCGCGAAATGCCCGGTGCAACAGGTATTGCCTGTCGGGCAAGTGCAAATCCTCCGGAACGCGCTGGCCGTTGCTCACATAGTGCAGGCTGAGCTGGTGGCGAATGACGACGTCGAGCACCGTCGCAAGCCCCACCGATTCGTCCGTCTTGGTGATGATGCAACCGTGTACTCCACCGCCCCGATAGACGCGAACGACGTCGTCCAGCGTTTCGCCGTTGCAGGTGGCATTGAGCAGCAGCAGCCGCTCGACCTTGGTCCCGGTCGCCGAGAGCAATGTCAGCTGTTCGGCCACCATCTGGTCGCGCTGCCCCATGCCTATCGTGTCTATCAACACGAGGTGCTTCTTGCTCAGATCGGCAAGCGCGAACTGCAGGTCGGAAGGGTCCTTGATGGCAAGCACCCTCACGCCGAGCAGCTTGGCGTAGATGCGCAACTGCTCGTGCGCGCCGATCCGATAGCCGTCGGTGGTGAGCAGGGCCAGCTGGTCGGCACCATGGCGAACCACGCAGCGAGCGGCGATCTTTGCCGTGGTGGTGGTCTTGCCAACTCCTGTCGGACCGACCAGTGCGTAGACTCCGCCGCGCGTGACGATTTCGTCGGCAGCATCGATGGTGCGAAGGTTGCGCTCAAGCACCGCCTTGACCCAGTCAAGTTTCTGCCCTTGCGCGACCGTTTGCGGCATCTTGTTCATAAACTGGCGCGAAAGCGCTGGGCTGAACCCCGAGCGCAGCATGTCGCGCAGGACCGCAGCCTTGGCCGGATCGCCCCGCTGCACCGTGTCCCACGCCTGGTATCCCAGTTGTTCCTCCAGCATTCCCCGCATGGATTTGATTTCGCTCGCAAGGCTGTGTGCGAGGTGGTTGTCGCTCTCCGGCGCCGCCACGGCAGCCGGGATGGCCGGCGTCGACTGCCCGGAACGCGCAGCGGGCGCCTGCTTTGCCTGGCTGCGCGCCGGTGCGGTCGCAAACGGGGGCAGATCGTCTTTCGCAAGCGCAAGAATCTCCACCCCGCCTTCCACCGGCCGATTGGACAATATCAGCGCCTCCGGGCCCAGCACGCGCCGAACCTGAATCAAGGCGTCGCGCGATGTACCGGCGACAAATTTTTTGACGTTCATGCCTTACCTCCGAGCAACGCGGTGACTTTGATTGTGTTCGTGTCCGGCACTTCGCTGTGCGCGATGACTTTGATCTGCGATGCGGTGCGCCGCAGGAAGCGCGAAAGCAGCACGCGCAGTTCCGCCGGCACCAGCAACACCGACGGCAGTCCCAGCCGCTCCTGCTGCTGCGCGGCGGTGTTTGCCTCCCGCAGCAAGGTATCCACCAGACCGGGTTCGACGGCGGGCGCTTCTCCGGCCTTGGCCTGGGTCGCCTGCAGCAGAATCCGCTCCAGCCCCGGCTCCAGCGCCATGACCTGCAGTTCATTGCTTCCCGGATACAGCTGCTGCACGATGGCCCGGCCAAGCGCAACCCGTACCAGCGCGGTCAGGTCGTCGGCATTCTGGACGCTCGCACCGTGTTCGGCGATGACTTCGATGATGGTGCGCATGTCGCGGATGTGGACGCCTTCTTCGAGCAGGCGCTGCAGCACTTTTTGCACTACTGCCAGCGGCAGCAGCTTGGGCACGAGGTCCTCGACCAGTTTCGGCGCATCGCGCCCGACGTGGTCCAGCAGTTGCTGCGTTTCCTGGCGGCCGAGCAGCTCCGAGGCATGGCCGTGCATGACGTGATTGAGATGGGTCGCGATCACGGTACCCGCGTCGACCACGGTGTAACCGAAGGTCTGCGCCTGCTCCCGCATCCCCGCCTCGACCCAGACCGCGGGCAAACCAAACGCCGGTTCGCGCGTCACCGCACCAGGCAGGGTGCCATTTACATGGCCCGGATTGATGGCGAGGAACATGCCGGGATAGGCTTCGCCCCGGCCGATCTCCACGCCTTTGAGGGCAATCACGTAGGCATTGGGGCGCAGTTCCAGGTTGTCGCGGATGTGCACCGACGGCGGCAGGAAGCCGATTTCGGTTGCGAACTTCTTGCGCAACCCCTTTACGCGTTTCAGCAGTTCGCCGTCCTGCGCCTTGTCGACGAGCGGAATCAGCCGATAACCGACCTCCAGGCCGAGCGTGTCCACGGGAACCACGTCGTTCCAGCTCACTTCCGTGCTGACAGGAGCCGGCGGCGGCGGTGCCGCCTCCGGTTCCGGTTCGGCTTGCAATTTCGTCAGCGAATAGCCCCACCAGGCCAGGCCGCAGGCGAGAAGGAGAAAAGCGAAATTGGGCATGCCCGGAATCATTCCCATGACGCCCAGGATCGTCGCCGTGACCAGCAGCACCTGGGGCCGGTTGAACAATTGCCCCACCAGTTGTTGACCGATGTCCTGGTCCGTGGCCACGCGGCTGACAACGATGCCGGCTGCAGTCGAGATCACCAGCGCGGGGATCTGCGCTACCAGGCCGTCGCCTATGGTGAGCAGTGTGTAAAGTTTTGCCGCGGTGGCCAAGTCGAGATTGTGCTGAACCACACCGATGATCAGCCCGCCGACGACGTTGACCAGCATGATGATGAGACCGGCGACCGCATCGCCGCGCACGAATTTGCTCGCGCCGTCCATGGCCCCATAAAACTCCGCTTCCTGTGAAATTTCTGCGCGGCGCCGGCGCGCAGCGTCCTCGCCGATCAGGCCCGCGTTCAGATCGGCGTCGATCGCCATCTGCTTGCCCGGCATCGCATCCAGGGTGAAGCGCGCGCTGACCTCGGCGATGCGCCCCGCGCCCTTGGTGATCACGACGAAATTGATCACCACCAGGATTGCGAACACCACCAGCCCCACGGCGTAATTGCCGCCGACCAGGAACTGGCCGAAAGCCTCGATGACCTTGCCCGCTGCGTCACCCCCGGTGTGGCCGCGAAGCAGCACCACCCTGGTCGACGCCACGTTGAGCGACAGGCGCAGCAGCGTCGTCATCAGCAGCACCGTCGGGAACGCGGCGAAATCCAGCGGTTTGATCGTGTACAGGCTGACCAGCAACACGATGATCGCGAGCGCGATGTTGAACGTGAACAGGATATCGAGGAAGAACGGCGGGATCGGCAGGATCATCATGCCCAGGATCATGATGATCAGCAGCGGCACCGCAAGCGCCCTCACCCCGGCTTTCCCGAACAGCATCGAAAGGCTGAAGGTGCCGTTCATGTCGCGGCAGTACCGGGATCAAGTTCGGCCGGAACCGGCAGTACGCCTGGCGGGACCGGTACCGGACCGCCGTCTTCCTGCTGGCGGCGCAACTGATACACGTAGGCCAGCACTTCGGCGACGGCGGTGTAGAGCGCCGCTGGAACCTCGTCGCCGAGTTCGGCATGCCGGTAGAGCGCCCGCGCCAGCGGCGGCGCTTCGAGCACGGGCACGCCGTGCTCGCGCGCGATGTCGCCGATGCGCTGCGCCAGCAGGTGTGCGCCCTTTGCCACCACCTGCGGCGCGCGCATCGATTTTCCCTGGTAGCGCAGCGCAACGGCGTA
>JAPLRD010000193.1:41852-48723 GCA_026399375.1 Pseudomonadota bacterium | reverse complement strand
ACCACCACGTCGGCCTTCGGAATCTCGCTCATCATGCGCCGGCGCGCCATCTCGCGCTGCTGGCTGCGGATGCGCTGTTTGACCTGCGGATCGCCTTCGGTTTCCCTGTTCTCCTGGCGCACTTCCTCGCGCGTCATGCGCAGCTTGCGCCCGTGGTCCCATACCTGGAACGGCACATCAACGGCCACCACCAGGACTATGCTGCCGGCCATGATGAGAAAGCTCGAACCGAGCAGGCGCACCATGTGGACGATGCCGGAATTGAGCGGTTCGGTTACCAGGCCAAGCACGGCCCCGCTGTTTTTCCAGATGACCCAGCCGGCGACGCTTCCGATCAGCACGGTCTTGATGATCGCCTTGATCATTTCGATGACGCCGTTCCACGAAATGATCCGCGTCAATCCCTGCAGGGGATCGAGCCGGCTCCAGTCTGGAAGGAGCGGTTTGAAAGTGAAATTCCAGCCTTTCAGCAGGAGTTCCGAGGACACACCCGTGAGCACCAGCAGCAACAGCAAGGGAGAAAACGCGAGCAGGATGTCGAGCGACAAGTCCTTCAGCCGAAGAAGCATCAGGTCGGGTTCGAACGCAAGCGTGCGACTGAGTTGCATACCGCGGCGCATCATGTCCGACATCCTGTCGGCAAGGCCGAACCCCATGAACCACAGCCCGCCGCCGGCGGCAAGCAAAAGGGTAAGCGTGGACAGCTCGCGCGAATGCGCGACCTGGCCCTCTTCCCGCGCCTGTTCGCGTCTTCGTTCTGATGCTGGTTCTGTTCGTTCGAAACCGCTCTCTTCTGCCATGTCCTGTTCCTGGCTGATTGAACAGGATTATCAGCGGTCGGCGCAAGACGCGATCAATAGAACAGTGCTGGTTTTGGGGTGCAATTCGCAGCGTTGGAAGCGGCGCTTAAGTTCGCCTGCCCGCCATAGCAGGGCCGTGAATTTTCGCCTGCGGCAAGCCCTCGGGGCATGCGCGAACGACACGCAAAAGCAAAGGGCGGACTGCCCGGGAACCAGCGGCCCGCCCTGTCGTTTGCCCGTTTGCCCGGCCTAAAAGCCCAGGCTTCCCAGCAGGTCGTCCACCTGGTCCTGGCTTGTCACCACTTCGCCACCGGCGCCGGCGCTCACCACGGGGCCGTTGAGCAGGCCGGTATCGATCTCGCTGCGCTTTTCCGCGGGGACCATGTCCACCAGCAGAGTGACCAGCTGCTGTTCCATGTTCTGCGCCAGTTCGGTGATTTTCTTGATCACCTGCCCGGTCAAATCCTGGAAGTCCTGCGCCATCATGATTTCGAGCAGGTGGCTGTTGGTCACGCCGGTCTGTTTGGGCACATCGTCGAGGTATGCGCGCGTGCTGTCGACCAGGGTCTTGAACTGATCGACGCTCATTTGCTTGTCAAACAATTTCTTCCATTCACCGGAAAGGCGCTGCGACTCCTTCTCCAGTTTTTCCTGGATGGGCTGTGCGGCCTCGATCGCGTTCAAGGCGCGCGTCGCCGCCTGTTCCGTCATCGTCGCCACGTATGCCAGCCTGTCACGCGCATTGGGCATCTCGGACACGGTCTTTTCGAGCAACCGGTCGTACCCGAGTTCCCGCAGCGCGTCGTGCAGCGTGCGCGTCAGGTGACCGATCCGGCTCATCACGTCTCCCCCGCCCGCCTCGGCCGGCGGCGCCGCTTCCTTCTTCGGCGCCACGACGACTTCGCGCAATTGGTTGTCGTGAATGATGCTGTCGAACAGGGCCTCCAGGTCTTCGGAATCTGCCGCTACTGTGGTTGCACTCACGCCTTTACCCCCCCTTCCATAGACTTGAATATCTTGCCGAGTTTTTCATCGAGAGTAGCCGCCGTGAAGGGTTTCACAACATATCCGCTGGCACCCGCCTGGGCGGCCTGGATGATGTTTTCCTTCTTCGCTTCGGCGGTCACCATCAGGACCGGAATATGCTTCAGCGCCGCGTCCGCACGGATCGAACGCAACAGGTCGATGCCCGTCATGTTCGGCATGTTCCAGTCGGAAATGACGAACTGAAAGCCTCCGTTCTTCAACGTGTTGAGGGCCTGGACACCGTCCTCCGCTTCCTCGACGTTGTTGAAACCGAGTTCCTTCAGAAGATTGCGCACGATTCGGCGCATCGTCGAAAAATCGTCCACCACCAGAAATTTTGTATTGGGGTCTGCCATATATTCTCTTTCCGTGTCAGCGATCCGAGGACCTCGTTTTCATTTCTTTCGCCATACCCTGAATACAGGCATGACACCATTTTCCCGCGCTACCAGCGAGCCATCTTGCCCGATTCGGGAACGGCCGGATTCCCGGTTCCGTATCTCATATCGTCAACTATCGCGCATTCTTTAGACCGAAGCGATCAGCCTTCCTGTCCGGGCGGCGCTTGCGGTTTCTCCATGTGATACCAGTCGCAGCTGTTTCCGGCCTGCAGGGACACGCGCTGTATTCTTTCTATCACCTCCTCTACCGGCAATTTCAGGAACTTCTCGACCGCTGCGTAATCGTCCGGCAGCGCCGGATTGTCCCAACTGCTGTCCGAATGACGCGCAAGGTTGACCGCAACCACCACGTTCATTTGCCGCGCATGCGTGGCGTGCTTGTCGTCCATCAGCGCCTGCAGCATTGCGGCCAGCTTCCATTCGAGCATCAACGCGGTTTGCAGATCGGAGAGCTTGAAACCCAATACTGTCTGCTGCGCATCCCGGCTGCGCAGCGCCGTGTCGTTGAGCAGCATGGCCTGTATTCTCAACGCCAGTTCCGGCGCGAAACACCATAGAAGCATCTCCGACAGGTCGTGCAACAGCGCGGCGATCGCCACTTCATCGGCCCTGAGATCGTGGCGCACGGCAGCCCAGTCGTGCGCGTAGAGCGCGGCGCGGTGCGCGCGATTCATCACGTTCATCAGCCCGGTCAGCGCCTGCGGATGTTCTGCAAGATCGTTCTCGATCGAAGGCAGGTTTGCGAAGTGCGCGAAGAACGGCGTTACGCCCAGCATCATCAAGGCATGTTCGACGGTGGTTATGTCCGTTACCTGCGTCGGCCTGCGGTGCGCCTGCAGGTACTGCAACACGCGCAGCGTAAACAACGGATCGTGCAGCAATACCCTGGAAATGTCGCGCGCCGTGAGTTTGTCCTCGTCCTGGCGCAATCGCGCCAGTTCCTCGATGGTTCGCTGCAATACCGGGATGTTCGCGGTACTGAGAAGATAGGCCCAGGTGGCTGCATTGCGGGGCGCTTCGGTAAATAGCACGTTCATGTACTCACATGCGCCATACCAGAAGGCGCGATGCGCCGTCGCCGCCGATATCCAGCGCCAATGCCGGCTGCGCGCCAGGCACGGCAAAACTGTTGCTCACAAGGAGCGCCCCCGGGCGCATTTCGGACGACGCTTTCTTCCACAGGCCAGGCATCGCAGCCGGAGAAAGGTAAGCGTAGACGACGTCATACCGCCCCAGATCCAGGTTCCTGAAATCGTCCCAGCTTACCCGGTACGCGCGACCAGTCAGCGCAGCACGCAGCCGGCACAGAAAGAAGGGTACCGGCGCGATCTCGACGCCGTGATAAAGGCCAGAGGGCCTTGCGCGCGCAAGATGCGCCAGAACGCTGCCGACGCCGCAGCCGATGTCGAGAAAGGCGACATTACGCCCGCGCGGCAATAAGTCCTCCACTGCGCGCGCTGCCGCCGTGCTCGACAGGAACAGTGGTACGCGGCTGCGCGAAACGCCCCAGTACACCGAACAGAGCACACAAAACAGCGCAAGCGCGAACTCCGGCGGCGGATCGAAAGTAAGCGCACCGACCAAACCGGGCACAAACAGGGCGTGCATGGGGATCCACCAGGGCTCCATGCGCAGGCCGTAACCCAGAGCCGCAGCCGCAACGCCCTGCAGCAACGCCCAGGACATCGGATGCATGCCTCTGGCCAGGTCACCTGGAATTATCGCCATCACGAATATCACGATCACAGTCGCAGCCCCCTGCGCCGCGACCGCGGCCAACAGCGGCACGCGCTCGGCATAGATGCCGCTTGCACTCGCGATCATGTCAAGCACAGGCTCAAGGCTTGGCAGCGGCTGCATCTTTCTGCTCACCGGGCACCTCCTCTTTCGCTTCGCCTTCTTTTGCGTCCGTCTCTTTCGCCTCGGACTCGATCGTACCGCCGTCCTTGCTGACCGCCTCTTCCGTCCTCTTGTTCATGACCAGGATGCTGATACGCCGGTTGATCGGATTCAGCGGATTGGCGGCGTCGAACAATACGGCGGAGGACAGGCCGACCACACGCCGGAAGCGGTCCTCGACCAGGCCGCCGGCAATGAGTTCCCGCCGCGCCGAGTTCGCCCTGTCGGCCGACAATTCCCAATTGCTGTAGCCCTTTTCGCCCCCGGCATAAGGCTTCGCGTCGGTATGGCCGGATATGCTGATCGCGTTGGGGACATCGTTCAGCGCCTTGCCGATCTCGCGCATGATGTCGCGGCTGTAGGACTGCAACTGCGCGCTGCCGCTGGCGAACATCGGCCGGTTGAACTCGTCCATGACCTGAATGCGCAGGCCTTCCGAAGTCATGTCGAGCAGCATCTGGTTGCGAAATTGCTTCAATGCGGGAGAGTTTTCGATCGCCTGCTCGATGCGCCCCTTGAGCTCGCTCAGCTTCTTTCTCTCCTGGCGCGCTTGTTCCGCTTCGGCTGCCTTGAGATTGATGACGCGCTTCTCCGTCGGGATTTCCCCTTTTTTCATCTGACCTTCGGTGCGCGTGAGATCCTGGCCGCCGCCCTTGATCACGCTCGAACTGTCACCACTGCCGCTACCGCCCATCAGGGCGACTTTGAGCGGGGTCTGAAAATATTCCGCGATTCCGGTCAAATCCCCCTTGGCGGTCGAGCCGAGCAGCCACATCAGAAGAAAAAACGCCATCATTGCCGTGACGAAGTCGGCGTACGCGATTTTCCAAGCGCCGCCGTGCGCGCCGCCGGCGTTCTTCTTGATGCGCTTTACGATAATCGGTCTCTGTGCTTCGTCGCTCATTGCGTCCAGTCCTGGCCGATTCCCGGCCTCAGTGCGCCTTGCGCGCCTTCATCTCCGCCTCGAGTTCGGCGAAGGTCGGACGTTCGGTCGAATACAGGACTTTTCGGCCGAACTCCACCGCCACCTGCGGTGCGTAGCCATTGAGGCTGGCAAGCAAGGTGACCTTTATGCACTGGTACATCTTGGTCGACTCGTGCAGCTTGTGCTCCAGCAGCGTCGACAACGGTCCGACAAAACCGTAGGCCAGCAGGATGCCGAGGAAGGTTCCGACCAGCGCGTTGGCGATCAGAATGCCCAGTTCCGCCGGCGGTATGCCCACCGACGCCATGGTATGCACCACCCCCATCACTGCGGCGACGATGCCGAAGGCGGGCATCGCATCGCCCATTTTTGCGATCGCGTGGACCGGAATCTCCCCCTCGTGGTGGTGGGTCTCGATTTCGTTATCCATCAAGTTTTCAATTTCGAACGCGTTCAGGTTGCCACCGACCATCAGACGCAGGTAATCGGTCAGGAATTCCACTACGTGGTGATCGGTCGTGACTTTCGGATACTTGCCGAAGATCGGGCTCTTTTCGGGTTCGTCGACGTCGCCTTCGATGGACATCAAGCCTTCCTTGCGTACCTTGGCCAGGATGTCGAACAGCAGCGCCAGCGTCTCCAAATAGAGCGCCTTGTCGTAGCGCGAACCCTTGAGCAGGGTCGGCAGCGCCTTTAGCGTCGCCTTGATCACCTTGGCCGTGTTGGCGACCAGGAACGCGCCCAGGGCTGCGCCGCCTATCATCAGCAGTTCCACCGGCTGCAGCAGCGAAGCGAGGTGCCCGCCCGCAAGCGCAAAGCCGCCGAAGACAGAAGCGATGACTATCAGGTAACCGACGATGACCAGCACAATTGTCTCCCTACGTAAGTGCGAATCGCGCCAAGTTGTTCATGTTGATGTCACCGGAGCGGGGCCATATCGCATTGCGGAGAAAAGATAGCAGTTGCGGCATTGAGGTGAAGCCGGAAACAACAGTGCAATTACCCCGCTATTGCCGCAAACGGCCGGGGGAACTCACTGCGCGCGGGGCGGGTTTCCTTTCAGGCCGCGGCAAGCGCGGTTTGCAGCAATTCGGAAGCGTGTTTCTTGGTCTTGCCTGCGCGCGATGGCGGCCGGCAAAGGCCGCAGACATAGTCGCTGTTCAGCTCGAGACGGTGCACGATGAAATGCCCGCCGCAGCGCTTGCAGGGAACGGTCTCCAGCAAAGAGCCGAGAAAACGCACCAGCGTCCACGCCCGCGTCAGCGTCAGGATCGGCTCCAGGCTGTTTGCCTGCACGTGCTCGAGATAAAGGCGGTAGGCCTTGATGAGCGCATCTATGCCGCGCAGATCGGTGTGCGCTGTCAGGTAATGATAGATATCGACAAACAACGAGGAATGAACGTTCGGCTGCCAGCTCAGGAACCAGTCGGCTGAAAACGGAAGCATGCCCTTCGACGGGGATTCTCCCTTGACTTCCTTGTACAGCTTGAGCAGGCGCTCGCGGCTCAGACCGGTCTCCGACTCCAGTACCTGCAACCTTGCACCCAGGTTGATCAGTTCGATCGCGAGCTGGATCTGCTTACCTTCGGAAACCACGCTTTTGTTCTTCATTCGCCCTCCGGGGCCGGAAATGTCAGACCAGTTCTTCGACCGGCTGCTGCGCCATCAGGATCGCAGCGTGCGATTGGGGCATGGCGTGGTCCTTGCCGTGGGTCGTGAGCAGGCCCAGGATCAGCTTGTCATCGAAGCGCATGCGGCACAGCAGGACGTTGGAGCCGGCCATTTTCAGCACCTGCGCGGGCGTCAGGTCGGCCAGGATT
>JAPLRD010000193.1:0-41813 GCA_026399375.1 Pseudomonadota bacterium | reverse complement strand
CTGCTGGCTTACGCCGAGGCGGTATACCGCCGCCGATTTGTCTTCCCGGATCATCTGCTGTGCAAGCATAAGGTAGGTCAGGTTGAGATCTCTGATCTCGCCCATCATGTCGGACATGTTCATTTTTCCGTTCTCCGATGATTTTTACCGCTCACGAGCCCGTTAGCTGAGGCACGGTGCCATTGTCAGCGCGACACCAATCCGGGTAATAGGAGTTTGTCCGTTTATTCCCTGCCCGCCGCACGAAAAATTCTGTAGGAATTTGTCCTACAAGCCTGTTTCATCCGGAGGCTACGGGCGGATTCGCGCGCGCATGCACAAGCGTGCACAGCGTTGCGCTGATGCATTCCAAGAGGGGCTGAACAGGAATTCGTGCACGCCATTGAGCGGCTAAAATATATAGAGATATATTTTAAAACAATGCGTTACTGTTTATATCTGAATAATCGAACGAATTTAATCTTTTAATACACTAATATATATAAATATTAAATCAATAATACGATTCTAATCCGCCGTCTTGAGATACTCATTCGTGACCGATTTTGGCGCAATATTGCTTATACGCCAACAGCTTGCGCTGTCTTCAAACTCGAAGAGCAGGGGCGTGGCGTTGGAAATGTGATCTTCCAGCAGATCAGCGCCGAGGCTATAGACGAGGACATAAAGTGAGCCGCCGTGCGCGACCAGCAAAGTCGATGCGTCGGTGTCGAGGGCGTGCATGAAGCCCGTCTGGGTGCGCTCGACGAATTGCTGCAGGGTCTCCCCGTTCGGCGGGTCTATGCGCCAATCCAGATCGATTGACGAGGTACCGACAAGGTCGCCGAACCACCGTTCCCGCAGCCGCGGTTCCGGAATGACCGATGCTCCCACCGTTTGCGCCGCCGCCTCCGCGGTCTGCCACGCCCGCCGCATGTCGCTCGCAAGAATGCGCTCGACCGGGTGTTCGCGCAGATATTCGGCCGCCCGTCTTGCCTGCGCCTCCCCGGTGGCGTTGAGCGGGATGTCCGCCGGCTGGTAGACGCGCTTTGCGTTGCCTTCCGTTTCTCCGTGGCGAAGAAATATGAAGCGCTTCGCCCTCGGCTTCAAGGGGCGCATTGATGCATGCCGGCGAAGCTCGTAGAGGCCGTGCTTGATCAGCCTCGACTGCCAGATCTGCGATGGATCCTGTGTTGCCATGAAGCCGCCCGGGTGAGGACGGGGGACCGATTCCGGGTCGTGCGGACGCCGGCCCCGCGTTCTGTTCCTATTCTTTGCTAACGACGACTTGACTGACAAACGTGACGGCGGGGAACGTGCGCTTCAGCGTCTTGCTCTCGAAGTTCGTCATCACCATTCCGTCATCGAACCGTATCACGTCGCCTTTCTTGACCGCGACCTTGGTCCCCGCAAGCCAAAGGGTCTTCTTGTTCTGCGAAACTTCGATATAGGTGTACTGCCCTGCATCGATGCTGCTCAGAACTTTGCCTTTCTGCGACAACTGCGCGTCCGGTGCACCCTTGCCGTCCTTCGCCGAGCCCATGGGCGGGTGGCCGGATGGCATCGACTGGGCGAACGCCGAGGTGGATGCAAATGCCAAGGCTAGCAGCAGGGTAGTGGTTTTCATGGAAGGCCTTTGAAGAGGTCGGATTTCAGTCGCCCATTATACGTGGCTTGACTCATTTCCGCCCGGATTCCGCTTACGCACGAGCCTGCTTTCCGGGTGCGGGCCGCTGCCACTCGAACGCGGCGCGCACGTAATCCTCGCCCTCTTCCAGGAATTCAACCAGCTTGAGATGGCGGCTGTGCTCGCCCATCATCACCTCGCAGAGCTGGCCGGGAACATAGCTCTTGTTTTCCAGGATCATCACCGGATGGTCGTGCGACTTGAGCGCATCGGGCAACATGATTGCGCGCAGGTAATCGAAGGCGAACGAGCCGGTCGAACTCTCCCAATTGGCGGACTCATGTCCGCCTGCACCTAGCACCCGCAGCCAGACCGAGACCGGGCTCTTGGAAAATATCCGTATGCCGCAGTGCATCCCTTTGCTCGCGTCCATCCGCCGAACGATTCCAACCCACCAGTTCTTCTCCCCTTGGAGCTGGATCCCGCATAGTTTGCCCGGTTCGGCCCACTTGCCCAGATCCGGGGGAATGTCCGCACCCAGGCCCCAGTCGCTGCGGTCTTTTTGTATCCAGGTTTCGGGTGTGGACTCCACCTCCTCGGCAACCAGCTTCATGATGTTGGCTGTCTTGGCTTTAATGTCCAGGTCCTCGCCGAGGCTCATTCCCGATCCGAGCTCTATCTTGGTCACGCGCTGGCAGATCGGTTTCAGTCCGTGAACCACGCTCAGCCCGGTCGCCGCGATAGTTCTTGCATCGTGGCGGTGCGGGGGCGCCGCGCAGAGGTAGAGTTGCAGGTGTTTGATCACGGTGATGATCTGCGCCGGCGAAAACTGCCCGCCGAAACGCTGCTCCTGGCTCAGCATGTTCTTCTCGCTCCGCAGCCGCAGCTCCTCGAGTTTGGTCAATGCCTGGCCGCCGCCGATGAAACGCCTGCCTGCGCTCGCCGCCCGCTTCGCCGGCATATGGACAGGCTGTCCGCCGGAACTAAGGTCGATGGCAAAATTGCATTCGGCCTGCGGCGAAACCGACCATTCGGCGGATGTTGCGAAGCGCGCGAGTATCCGGAACGCGAGTTCGAGTTGCGCCGGGGGCAGCTCATGCGGCGCCGCCAGATGGAGCAGCAGGATCTTTTGCAGTTCCGCACGCACCGTGGTATGCACTTCGCGCGCATAGGCGACGACCGGAATATTTTCGAACTGTTTCAGTTCTGCGAAAGCAGCCATACGATATAGCGGCGCCCACGCTCCGGGTTCGATGCCGATGAAACGCAGA
Organism: Pseudomonadota bacterium; assembly: GCA_026399375.1. Taxonomy (GTDB): domain Bacteria; phylum Pseudomonadota; class Gammaproteobacteria; order Burkholderiales; family SG8-39; genus 2-12-FULL-64-23. The sequence goes on along the minus strand of JAPLRD010000193.1, from coordinate 38,936 downwards.
TAGCGCAACTTGAAACGCTGGCCGGCGGCCCGCAGCGCACGCGACAAAGCCAGCGGGATCTGATCCTCTACGTTTTTCGCGCCCTTCTCGCCGTGTTCGAAGTCCGCCACGCACTGCGCATAGCCTTCGGCCAATCGGCCCCAGTACTCGCACAGTACTTCCCAGATCTTGTCTATCGAGTGATCTTGCTGATGAATCTTCGAGAAGAACTGATTGAACAGGGGATCCGCATGCGCTTCACCCGCCCGGTCGAGCCGGCAGGTCACGGCCAACCGGTCGTCGCAGGCAAAGCCGGGAGTCTCCTTGACCGATCCTAGCCAATGCGAGATCTGCTCCAAGGTGTCGACCGACACACCCGCAGGCAGTCCCGCCAGCACCTCATTCGCCGCATTCTCGTCGCGCAGCGGATGATCGGGCTTGCCGCCGAAATGCTTGATCCAGTCGAGCATTAAAGTATTCCTTGCCGGATTCAATCCGCCTGCAGTTGCTTCGAGAATATGCGAAGGGTCGAATCCTCGGGGTCGCGGTGCGACTCGAATCCGAGCGTATGCATCAAACCGAACATCTTGGTGTTGAGCGCCAGAACGAAACCGTCCATGCGCTTGATCCCTCTTTCGCGCGCATGCCGAATGAGCGCCTGCATCACGCGCCGGGCGATGCCCTTATGCTGCCAAGCATCAGCGACGGCGATTGCGAATTCGCAGGCCTCGCTGTCCAGGCTGGCGGCATAGCGTCCCACCGCGATCTCAGTCTCTACGCCCTCCTGCACCACCGTGACAATCAAGGCCATTTCGCGCCGGGGATCGATATGGGTGAAATGCTCAAGCATCTCCGGCGTCAGTTTGCGCATTTTCGCCATGAAACGGAAATAGCGCGATTCAGGCGAGAGCCTGCGCACGAATTCCTGCTCTATAGCGGCGTCCTCGGGGCGGATTGGGCGCATCGTTGCCTCTGCGCCCCCGGGGAGCATCCATATTTCCGGCGGCACCGGCAAGTTCGATGTCAGCCCTGAAGAGGTGGCGTTTTCCATGAATACCCGAACCGCCGACCGCCCTCCGTATCGCTCAGTCGCGGACCAGCATTACCGGGCAGGGTGCCAGGTGTACTGTCTTTGCGGCGACCGATCCGAGCAGCAGGCCCGACATGGCGCCCATACCGTGCGTACCCATGATGATCAGGTCACATTTCAGTTTTTTCGCCTCGACGGACAGGGTTTCGGCGATAGGCCCGACCATGATATGCAGCTTGCAGGCCAGTTTTGCCCGGTCGAACAGCTTCTTCGCCCCCCGCAGGGCGTCTTCGCCTTCCTCCAGATAGTATCTCTGGAGCGCCTGGTGGCCGATCGGTTTGATCAGGCCACCCAGGGTCGGAACCGGCAGATGTACATAGCCAAGATGCAGCACGGGTGGAATCTTATACGTGGATGCTTGTGCAATTGCCGCCTTGGCGATCTTGATCGAGTGAGTAGATCCGTCGACTGCGATGAGGATGGTGGTCACGCTGTTCTCCTTGCTGATATGGTTGGTTCAGGATCGAAATTCAGGTTGCAGCCGTTCTGCAGTCCCCTGGTCAGGTAATGCACAGGAAGCCATGCTGGATATGCTCCCCCATAAACGTGGCTTTGATCAAGCCAACAATGCCAAAACCGGCCACGATGGCGCCGGCGGCCAGTCTGACCCGCCGGTCCGAGGTGACGTCGCGCAGCCGCTTGAAGAACATCCCGGCCAGCAGCAGGTTGGGCAGCGTACCCAGACCGAAAGCCAGCATTATCAGCGAACCGCGGGCAGCGCCACCGCTGAGGAGCGCGGTCGCGAGCAGACTGTACACCAGCCCGCAGGGCAACCACCCCCAAAGCACACCCAAGGCGAACGATTTCCCCGGGGTATCCGCCGGCAACATCCTGGCGCTATAGGGCTGAATCCGGCGCCACACCCCTGAGCCCAGTGTCTCCAGTCTCGGCAGCAGACTGCCGAAGCCTGCAAGATAAAGGCCCAGGATGACCAAAATCAGGTTGGCGAATACATATAGCAGCAACTGCACCGGCAATACCTGGTCAAAAAAAAGCCCCATGCTGCCGACTGCGCCCATGATGGCCCCGGCGACGGAATAGCTCGCAATGCGCCCGGCGCTATAGTTCAGATGCAGGCTCCATGCGCGGCCCCGACCCATGGGCTGCACGGAAAGTGCGCCGACGATACCGCCGCACATGCCGACACAATGAACGCCGCCCAGCAGCCCGATCAGGAAAGCGGCCGCGAACTGGGCCTCCACGATATTGCTCTAGATGACTTTGGAATAGCTCGCGCGCCGGCTCGCCTGGCGCAAGTACTTGTCGAACACCATGCAAAGAATGCGCACCAACAGCCGCCCTCTGGGAGTGACCACGATCCAGTCACCGTCTATTTCCACCAGACCGTCCTTGGCATAGTCGCGCAACTCCGCCAATTCTGCGGAAAAATAGGCCTTGAAATCGATCAAATGCGCGATACCTATGGCTTCCATCGACAATTCGAAGTGGCACGACAATGCCTGTATTACCGCGCGCCTGACCAGATCATCGGCCGTCACTTCGATGCCGCGCATGATCGGCAGAAGACTGTTGTCCAATCGGTCGTAATATTCCTCCAGCGTGCGCACGTTCTGGCTGTAGGTCGGCCCGATTTTTCCGATCGCCGACACCCCAAGGCCTATGAGGTCGCAGTCGCCATAGGTCGAATAGCCCTGAAAATTGCGGTACAGCCGGCCCTGCCGCTGCGCCACCGCAAGATCGTCATCCGGCTTGGAGAAATGGTCCATGCCGATATAGACATAGCCCGCGGCAAGCAGCGTCTCGATCGCGCTGATCATGAGTTGCAGCTTGACCTCCGGTTTGGGGATGTCGGTATCCAGAATGCGCCGCTGCGGTTTGAACACGGCGGGCAAATGGGCGTAGTTATAGAGCGCGATCCGGTCCGGAGAACATTTGATGACCTGCGCCAGTGTTTCGCTGAAACCCGCCACAGTCTGCTTTGGCAGGCCGTAAATGAGGTCCATGTTGACCGATTGAAACCCGTTCTTGCGCGCGGCGTCGATGACCACCCGGGTTTCCTCGAGGCTCTGGATACGATTGACGGCGCGCTGCACTTCGGGATTGAAATCCTGCACGCCTACGCTGATGCGGTTCATTCCCAGCTTTCCCAACAGCGCGACTTTCGCCTCGCCGACTTTGCGCGGGTCCACTTCGATGGAATGCTCGCCGTGCGGATCGAGATCGAAGTTCTCGCGCACCACCTGCATGAGTTCGGTTAGCTCGGCTTCGCTGAGAAAGGTCGGCGTCCCGCCGCCCCAGTGCATTTGCGTCACCCGCCGCCGACCGCCCAACTCGGTACTTTGCATGCGAATCTCGCGCCCCAGGTATTTCAAGTACTTAGCGGACCGTCCGTGATCCTTGGTGACAATCTTGTTGCAGCCGCAGTAATAGCAAATGGTGTCGCAAAATGGCAAGTGGACGTATAATGCGAGCGATCGGGTCATGCCGCCCACATTGCGCTTCGCCAGCCAGCTGCGATAGGCAGCCTCGTCAAAGGCTTCTACGAAACGGTCTGCGGTCGGATAAGAGGTGTAGCGCGGGCCGCTGATATTGAATTTTCGCAGCAGCTCGGCATCAACCTGCAGGTTGTTTTGGTACGGATTCATGCGTATGGCTGTCACGTTCATCGATCAAGTCTGCCCAATTCCGGAATAGGAATGTTGATGTGGATCAAATCACTTCTCGCTTGCGTGCACGGGATATGAGCGCACCCAAACTCGCCAAGGTCATCGACATACATGCGCTCAAGAACGCATGTTCCAATTGCAGCTTGCGCGAAATGTGCCTTCCGACCGGCCTGAGTGCGGATGAGATCGAAAAACTGGATCAGATGGTCTACACCCGCAAGCGGGTGAAGCGCGGTGACAGTGTCTACCGCTCAGAAGAGAAGTTCGGCTCGCTTTACGCTGTGCGCAGCGGCTTTTTCAAGACCACGCTGGTCATGGAAGACGGCCGTGATCAGGTCACCGGATTTCATATGGCGGGCGACATGCTGGGCATGGACGGAATCGGCGCGGACCAGCACTCCTGCAATGCGGTCGCCCTGGAAGACAGCGAAGTATGCGTTATCCCCTACGGCCGGCTGGAAGAACTGTCGCGGGAGATCTACGTTCTGCAGCAACACTTTCACAAGGTCATGAGCCGGGAAATCGTGCGCGAACACGGTGTCATGCTGCTGCTTGGCAGTATGCGCGCGGAAGAACGGCTGGCTGCCTTCCTGCTCAATCTGTCGCAGCGATTCACTTCGCGCGGCTATTCGCCGTCCGAATTCAATCTTCGCATGACGCGCGAAGAAATCGGCAGCTATCTCGGACTGAAACTGGAAACGGTCAGCCGCACATTCTCGAAGTTCCAGGAAGACGGCCTGATCGGAGTGCAGCAAAAATTCATACGCATCCTTGACAGCGACGGCCTGAAGAGCGTCCTCGGCAGGGATCCCAGCTAGAATCAAGCGTTACTCTCCCCCGCCCGGACGCAGTCCTGAGACTGCGTCCCTCCGGATGAGGCCTAACGCTAGCGATACACCAGAACCGGAATCTTGCTGTGGGTCAGGACTTTGTGCGTCTCGCTACCCAGCAACAGCCCCGACAGACCGCTGCGCCCGTGCGAGGCCATGAAAATCAGGTCGCAACGGCCTTTCTTTGCGGCGCTGATAATGCCGGCGTACGGGCTGTCGGCCTTGACCACTGACCCGCTGAAAGCGAGCCCCGCCGCACGCGCCGCTGTTTCGATCTGCTTCAAGTACGCTTCCCCCGTTTCGCGGGCGTGATGCTCGAATTCTTTCGGCGTGGGCATGTCCGGAGGAACGTAGTCGCCGAAATAGTAGGGCTGAAAGGGCTCGACTACATAGCAGCCGGTGACCCGGGCGTTGATGCTCTTGGCGAATGCGATTCCTGACTTGATCGCCTTTGCCGACAGTTTCGAGCCGTCCGTGGGTATCAGAACATTCTTAAACATGGCGCCTCCAGTTTGAGATCCGGTTACGCTGCGAAGTAACCCATTCCATCATAATTCCCTAATTCGGCGACGGCGTCGATATCCTGAGACGACCCGCGGAAGACTATCAGCGGCATCCGCCCGGCTGGCCCCGGCGGGGGCAGCCTTCGGGTCGCCCCGATTCCGGCAGCGGACAGCGATTCACCTCGAACGGTGAGCGCTGCAGAAAACATGTTAGCGCGCTCGATGCAGCTGTGAATCCCCAGAAGAGGAAAAATCCGATGGAATAAATCGCCCTGCGGTCCAGATTCACCTGTTCGCCGAAGATGTGCATGTCCTGCGGATCGAACAAACTGAACATGATTCCATCGGCAATTCCGGCTATCAAAAACGCCGGCCACAGTATCCACATCAGCTGATGTTTCATCTCTTCTCCTCCCTTGACGCGCCCGCTGCCGCCGCAACCGGCAAGCGCCCCGCCAGCGTCAGCACGCCCGCTGCGGGCAGTATCCAGTCTCCGGCCAGCCGCCAGGCGCTGTCCTCCAATACGACATGCCACCTTCCAGGCTGCAAGGACTGCAACGTGCCCTCATAGACGCCAGGCCGGATCAAAACCAGCTCCAGGTTTTGATCTCTGCCGGCACGGGTCGGGTGCACCATGCGCAGCACGAGCTTTCCGCGAACGGCGGCGTCTCCAAGATTGACGCTGACGCGCCCTTCGCTGAGCCGTAGCTCCGCCCTCACCCCCAGGCGCGCCGCGGTCTCGCTTCGACCCAGAGTCTGGTTGATGGCGAGTCCCTGCTTGTAATAGTCGTCGACCACCAGGCCGTCGGCGTTGCGAAACGCCAGCCATGCGGTGATGGTTCCCGCCACGACGACGATTGCCGGGCCGGACATCAATATCCAAGGCCAGGGCTCGCGGTACCAGGGCTGGGTCGGCGTCGAATTCATTGCCACCTCATTGCGCCAGGAAGACCGAACGCTCGCGCGCCACGATGGAAGCATCGTCCACCGCCGAAACCTCGAACTCGATCTTGTGCGATCCTGCCTGCAACTGGTCTTTCTGAACGCGAAGCCGCACCGGAACCATACGGGAACTGGCTCCCGGAATGTCGACCGCTGCGTCATCTGCCAGATGCAGCGTCTGCACTCCGCGCGCAAGAATAAGGAAACGATGCGGCACCTCCTGCGTGTTCATGATCTGCAGGCGATAGATATTTTCCACCCACCTTCCGTCGACCTCGCGCGAGATGTTTGCCCGGTCGCGGATTACATCCACCTTGAGAGGCACACGTCTTGCCAGAGTGACGCCGATTGCGATGATGATGATGCAAAGGATGCCGGTATAGACGAGAACCCGCGGCCGCAGCGCGCGCGCAACGATCTGACGCTGGGACAACTTCTGCCGCAATGCGTTCTCCGTGGTGTAGCGCACCAACCCTGTCGGGTAGCCCACCCGCGCCATCACCTGATTGCAGCCGTCGATGCATGCGGCGCAGCCTATGCATTCGTATTGCAGGCCCTTGCGAATATCGATTCCGGTGGGGCAGACCTGGACGCAGACGCCGCAATCTACGCAGTGTCCCAGACCCAGCGCGTTGGCGTCAACATTACGAGCCCGCGGACCACGCGGTTCGCCGCGTGCAGGATCGTAGGTGATGATCAGAGTGTCAGGATCGAACATTGCACTCTGAAAGCGCGCATACGGGCACATATACTTGCACACCTGTTCACGCATCCAGCCGGCATTGCCGTAGGTGGCGAATCCGTAAAACAGGATCCAGAATATTTCCCACGGCCCCAGCGCCGGCGCACCGATTTGCCCTGCAACCCCCGCAACTTCGGCTGCGAGCTGATGGATCGGCGTAAAGTAGCCGACAAAGGTGAATCCGGTCCACAGCGACAGCGCAACCCACAGTCCGTGCTTGACCGCCTTCAGGCCGAGCTTGCGCGCGGACATGTGCGCCTGATCCAGCCGCATGCGCGCGGACCGGTCACCTTCGACCTTGCGCTCTATCCACATGAAGATCTCGGTATATACAGTCTGCGGGCAGGCAAAGCCGCACCAAAGCCGGCCTGCCACTGCGGTAAAGAGGAACAACGACAGGGCCGAAATGACGAGAAGGCCGGTTAGGTAGATGAAATCCTGCGGCCAGAAGACAATGCCGAAAATATAGAACTTGCGCGCGACGAGATCGAACAGGACCGCCTGGCGTCCGTTCCAGATGAGCCAAGGACCGCCGTAGAACACCAGCTGCGTGATGAAGACCAGCGCCCAGCGCCAGCGGGCGAACGCGCCGCTTACCGCGCGCGCATAGATTTCCTGGCGCGCTTCATAAAGCGGTTGCTCGGCACTATCATCCGGCTTGGATAAGACCGAATTCTTTGCAATATCGTTCACGAATACCCAAGTTGCGGGAAGGAGCGCAGCCCGTCGGGCATCCGGCGCGAGCCATTTCGCGCACGGATGCATGCCCCGATTCGCCCCAAAACCGGGGGCACGAGCGCCGCTATGCGGCGCTCACTTGGCGGCGGGTTTTGCCGCTGGCGCGGCCGCCGCGCCAAGTTTGTTGGAGAGACCCCACACATAAGCCGTCAGTATATGCACTTTGGCCTCGCCCAGCAGTTCCTTTTGCGCCGGCATGACGTCGATGCGCCCCTTGCTGATGGTCTCGATCAGCGCGGGTTCGTCCGCCCCATGCAACAGGGCCTTGATGGTCAGGTTCTCCGAACCTATGGCCGGGTTGCCTTTGGCTTCCGGACCGTGACACGCTACGCAGATGGTCATGAATTTCTCCTTGCCGCGCGCAGCACGCAGTGAGTCAAAGGTGCTGCCGTTGATCGACATCACGTAATGCGCCACGTCCTTCACGCCGTCCTCGCCCAACACTGCGCCCCAGGGCGGCATCACCCCCTTGCGCCCGTTTGCGATGGTCTCTTTGATCTGCTCCGCCTCGCCGCCCCACATCCAGTGCATGTCAGCCAGGTTCGGATAGCCCTTTCCGCCTCTAGCGTCCGAAGAATGGCATTGCGAGCAATTATTCAGGAACAGCTTCTGGCCGATCGCCATCGCAGCGGGATCGGCAGCCAGCTGTTTCACGTCTGTCTTCGAGTATTTCTCGTAGATCGGACCGGACAGCGCGTTCGCCTGCGCCACCTCTTCATTGAGCTGATTTATGGACGTCCATTTGTATGAGCCGGCATAAGTGCCCAAACCGGGGTACAGAAAGAGATACAACAGTCCGAACACGATGGTTATATAGAACATCCAGATCCACCAGCGCGGCAAAGGATTGTTGTACTCGACCAGGTCCTCGTCCCAGGAATGCCCGGTCGTCTCCGTTTCGGAGCCGGACACCTTGCGCGTGCTCATCACCTGCAGCAGCACGCCGCAGGCGATGATGCTCACGATGGTGATGATGCTGATGTAGACACTCCAGAAACCGCTGGTGAAATCGCTCATTTCCGCTCCCCGAATCCGATCTTGTCGTCATCTTCGTCAAAAGGCAGGCGCGCTGCCTGATCGAAAGCCGCTTTGCTGCGGTCGCTGTACGCCCAAATCACGATGGCGACGAACAGCACAAAAAAGACCACAGTAATAATCGATCGCAAAAGATTGAGTTCCATCATTTCCTCACGACCGCCGGTGCAGCGCCCAGCTTGATCGCCGTGCCCAGGCCCTGAAGATAGGCGATCAACACGTCCTGCTCTGTCTTGCCGGCAAGTTCCTTGGCCGCGCCGGCAATATCCGCATCGGCATAGGGCACGCCTACGCTGCGCAGGGCGCGCATCTTGGCCTCGATGTCGTCGCTGCGCGCAGCGGTCTTCGCCAGCCAGGGATAACCCGGCATATTGGATTCGGGCACCAGGGATCGAGGATTGTCGAGGTGTCTGCGGTGCCAGTCGTCATTGTACTTGCCGCCGACGCGGTGCAAATCCGGGCCGGTGCGCTTGCTGCCCCACTGGAACGGATGATCGTAGACGAATTCGCCCGCAACCGAATAGTGGCCGTAGCGTTCCGTTTCCGCGCGCAGCGGCCGGATCATCTGCGAATGACAGTTGTAGCAGCCTTCGCGTATATAAATATCGCGCCCTGCCAGCTGCACCGGTGCATACGGTTTCATTCCGGCTACCGGCTCGGTGGTCGATTTCTGAAAGTACAGGGGAACGATTTCCACCAGACCGCCGAACGCGATCGCCAGGACGATCAGAGCGATCATCAGGGCGCTGTTTTTTTCGACCATGCTGTGACTGAAGTTCATGATTTTTCTCTCCGCTCAGGCGTGCGCTGCAGCGACAGCCGGGATGGGTGCATTCACCGCTTGTGCCCCTGCGACCGTCCGCGCCACGTTGTAGGCCATCACGAACATGCCGGCAAGATACAGGAGTCCGCCCAGCAGGCGTACTACGTAGTATGGGTAGGTGTCTTTCACCGCTTCGACAAAGGTATAGGTGAGCGCGCCGTCCGGACTGATGTCCCGCCACATCAAGCCCTGCATCACGCCCGCGACCCACATCGCAGAGATATAGAGCACGATGCCTATCGTGGACATCCAGAAGTGCATGTTGATCAGCGGCACGCTGTACATCGCCGTGCGCCCGAACAAGCGCGGGATCAGGTAGTAGATCGAGCCGATCGCCACCAGCCCCACCCAGCCAAGCGCGCCCGAGTGCACGTGACCGATGGTCCAGTCGGTGTAATGCGAGAGCGCGTTGACGGTCTTGATCGACATCATCGGCCCTTCGAACGTCGACATGCCGTAGAAGGACAATGAAACGATCAGGAACTTGAGGATGGGATCCTGGCGCAGTTTGTGCCAAGCGCCGGACAGGGTCATCATGCCGTTGATCATGCCGCCCCAGGAAGGCGCAAGCAGGATGAGCGAGAACACCATGCCGAGCGACTGCGCCCAGTCTGGCAATGCTGTGTAATGCAGATGGTGCGGACCAGCCCACATATAGGTGAAAATCAGCGCCCAGAAATGCACCACCGACAGGCGGTACGAATACACCGGGCGGGCGGCCTGCTTGGGGATGAAGTAGTACATCATCCCGAGAAAGCCTGCGGTAAGGAAGAAGCCCACGGCGTTGTGCCCATACCACCACTGAATCATCGCATCCTGAACACCGGCGTATGCCGAATAGGACTTCCAGAAGCTGACCGGCACTGCTGCGCTGTTGACCAGATGCAGCACGGCAATGGTGATGATCATAGCTCCGAAGAACCAGTTCGCTACGTAGATGTGAGGCGTCTTGCGCTTGGCGATGGTGCCGAAGAACACGACGGCGTAGGAAACCCAGACCAGGGTAATGAGGATGTCGATCGGCCACTCCAGTTCGGCGTATTCCTTGCCCGAGGTGATTCCCAAGGGCAGCGTCACCGCCGCCAGCACGATGATCAACTGCCAACCCCAGAAGGTGAAAGCCGCAAGGCCGCCAGCGAACAAGCGCGCGTGGCAGGTGCGCTGTACCACGTAGTAAGAAGTCGCGAACAGCGAACTGCCGCCGAACGCGAAAATCACCGCATTGGTATGCAGCGGTCGCAGACGCCCGTAGGTCAGCCAGGGGATATCGAAATTCAGCGCCGGCCAGGCCAACTGTGCGGCGATGAGGACCCCCACCAGCATCCCGACGATACCCCACACCACGGTCATGATGGCAAACTGTCGAACCACCGTGTAATTGTATGTATTCGTATTGTCCATGCGCATCTCGCTGTAATCGATTGACAAAAACCCACGTACGATTCTGACCGTTTGCAACGCAAGTCTAGCGGCAGACTCCATTGATTCTTTTGATTTGGATCAGTCCGGCACTTCTAAAAAGCCGCCCTTTCGGCGCCGCCAAGTACCGGACAATGCGGAGGGAAACGGGGATCCAAAAAGCCATGTTGATAGTAGTGTTATTCAGACAAAAAAACCCTGACCTGGGTCAACTTTCGTACCCCGATCATTCTTGAAACAATCGTAACCCGGTTCCAGAACGGAACGACGCCGAAACGCTTAACTCGCTGATTTCAAACAGGTGCTATCGCACTCAGCCGGTCCAGATCGTTCAGCCGAATCTGTCTTCTGTGAGTCGTTATCAGCTTTTCATCCCGAAAACGCCGCATGATCCGGCACACGGTCTCCTCCGCTATTCCCAAATAATTGCCGATATCGCCGCGCGACATGCTCAGGTGGAATTCGACCGGAGTGAAACTTCTGCTGGCATACCGCCGCGACAACCCGATCAGGTAACCCGCCAGCTTTTCTTCAGCGCTCCTCTTGCCGAGAAGCAGCATCAGTTCCTCGTCCTGACGAATCTGCCTGCTCATGATCGTGAGCATCTGGTATTGGAGCGAAGGTATTTCCCGCGCCAGCTCGTCGAATTGAGCTGCATCCACCATGCAGACCGACGTTTCCTCCAGCGCCCTGGCCTCACATGTATATTCGCGCGCCGCGAGCGCACTCAGGCCCAGTAGGTCGCCCGCGATATGAAAACCGGTTATTTGCGTGCGTCCGTCCCCGGTGCTGATGTAGCTTTTCACCGATCCGCTGCGAATTGCGTACACGCAATCGAAGCGTTTTCCCGGACGGAAAAAAAGCTCGCCGCGCTTGAATACCGACTTGCGCTTGACGATGCTGTCGAGCAACGACATGTCCGCCTTCTCCAGCCCCAGCGGAAGGCACAGGTTGTAGATGCCGCAATCCTTGCACGCCACGGGCTCGCAGGTCCGCTGCACCGCCGAAGCCGGCTGCTTCGTCAAAGCGCGATTACATGTTTCAAGAATTGAAGCTTCGCTCATGCGATGCTCCAGCGCCCCTGAGCCTCCTGCACCCTGCCCTCGGTTTTCAGCTTGATAAGATGCGCAAGCAGCGACCGGCTCGCCACCGGATACAAGCGCGCCTGCACATCGTCATACACCACGGGCAGCAGAGTTTCCATGGTGGCCACGCCTGCGGCACGCACCGCGTTCATTACCTTGTTCTCCCGCGTGAGGCGGTGAATGAGCAGACGTTCCAGAGCTTCCTGGGTCTTGTCCATGACGAAGCCATGTCCGGGCGCGAACCAGGCGATGTCTTCCCGCTGCAATTGGCGCAGCGAGTCGAGATAGACCTTCATATCGCCATCCGGCGGATTGATGACCACGGTCGAGCCCTGCATCACATGATCGCCTGTGAACAGCAGCTTTTCCTCTTCCAGCAGAAAGCAAACCTGGTTAGAAGCATGCCCCGGCGCGTGTATCACGCGCAGCACGCAGCCGGCCAACTGGAGGCGTTCGCCGTCGGCAAGCACACGGTCCGGACGAAAGCTCTGGTCCTGGTTCTCGTACGGCGGCGGCGGCATGCCCATGACTTCGGCACCGGTGCGTGCCTTGAGCAGCATCGCCGCTGGCGAGTGGTCCTTGTGCGTGTGCGTGACCAGGATCCACTTGATCCGGTTACCCGTCGCCGCCAGCACCGTTTCGACGTGCGCGTCGAGCGCCGGACCGGGATCGATCACCGCGATATCGCCGTCGCTGCCCAGGAGGTAGGTATTGGTGCCGGGGCCGGTCATGAAACCAGGATTCGGCGCAGTGATGCGCCGGACCTTCGGCGACAATTGCACGACCGCACCCGGAGTGATTTCGCAGGTCGCGGTGCCTTTACCCTCTGGATCAAGCTTGCCGACCTCAGCGTAGGCGTAGTCGCCGGGAACAAGCAATTTCGGGCCTTCGCGGCTGCTCGCGGTGCGCGGCGCCATGATCGGCATCTTCCGCGGCGAACGCGCGAACTCCAGCAAGGCCGAGGCGGTGGCAAAGCCGGCAATGCTCTCCAGCGTCTTGATCGTCGGAAACACCAGATGGAATTCACCGCTGCGGTGGCGGTCCAGCGCTTCGGCCGGCCGTATCCAAATATGATCCACGGTTTCGCTGTTGTCGTGCGAGGGCGTTTGCGCCCCGGGCGCCACGGCCACGAAGAAACGCGTGTCGTAGCGGCGCGGGCGTCCGGGTTGCGTAATCCAGTGGCTGAAATACGCCATGCGCCCCGCGGCCAGGCGCAACTGCTGTTCGCGGCACAGATCTGCCAGCGTCGAACGCCCTGCGCGCACCGATTCACGCCATTGCGCGAAAACCTGCGCGCGCTGCGCCTCGTTCAGGTCGGCGTACTCGCCTTCCGCGTCGTGGGCAAGCAGCAGTCCTGCCTCCTCGAAGCACTCGCGCACCGCCGCTGTCCAATAAGCGAGTCCGCCCCGCTCCAGGCCGAGCAGGCGGCTCGCCTCGGCATCGTCCAGGCCATGGCAGTGTGCAGCGAGTTCGTCCGAGGCATCGCTGGCATCGACGCCGCCGCCCGGAAACACGTGCGCGCCGCCCATGAATGCAGCCGACTGCGTGCGCCGGATCATGAACACTTCCATGCCGTCGCCGGCGTCGCGCACCAGGACCAGGGTCGCCGCGGGGCGCGGCACCAGGGGCTGGTTCATATTGCGCACCACCGAGATTTCTCCATGGCATCACCGACTGCAATCATTCCAAGCTCTTTCAAATGCATCATGCCTCCAAGTAACCTCAGTTAGCGCATCACGAACGGATTTCCCTTGGCTGCCGCCAGAATCAAGGGTCGCCGGAATCTTAACGCAAAGCTATGCCTCCCGCCCTCACCTTGAAGGGGTTCTGGACAGCCGAAAATCCCTCAACTCCGGCACGCGCCAGAACGGCAGTACCGCAAGCAGCATCAAGCAGACCGACATCACGAAGCCGGGCCGGTAACTGCCGCTGAGATCATGCAGCACTCCGGCCATCAATGCGCCGGTGCCCGCGCCGATCGCATTGAACGCATAAAGTATTCCGTAGATGCTGGCGGTCTGGCTGCCCGGGAACAGGCGCGCACTCATGGACGAGACGATGGGGCCGCGCGCGCCCTGGCACAGGCCGAAGACCAGCACATACGCTACCAGGAGGCTCTGCGCCGGCGACCATGAAATCAAGAACAGTATGAACACACCCGAGATGCTGCCGACGAATGTCGCGCTCACGGTGCGGCGCGGGCCGAACCGGTCGGCGAATGCGCCAGTGCTGACGATGCCGAACACCGACATCATGGCCGCGAAGCCGAAAGCGCTGGCGGCGGTCAGCGGCGAAAATCCCATCTCGATCAGATAGACAACGGTCTGGACGGTGATCGAAAACATTCCGATCGACGTCAGAGAAAATACCCAGGCCAGGCCCCAGAAGCTCTTCGTCTTCAAAGCGTCGCGCACGGTCCAGTTGACCTCGTCTTTCGCCCCGGTCCGGCGCGCGCGATGGTAATCCGGATGGCCTTCGACATAGCGATTCCAGGGCAGGAAAAGTACCAGCGGCACCAGGCAAAGCAGCGCGAACCCGAGAAACCGGTAGGAATCGCGCCAGCCGTAATGCTGGATCAGGTACTGTACCGCCGGCACGATCAGCAGTGCACCCAGCCCCAGCCCTGCGAATGCGATCGAGATCGCCGTCCCCAGGCGTTCGCGAAACCAGCGCGCGATCAGGCTCGACGAGGGCACCATGCCCAGCGCCGAAACTGAAATTCCGGTCAGCGCACCGACTGCAGCGTAGAACTGCCACGGATCCTGCACCTGCGATGCGAGCAGATATGCGGTTGCCAGGGCCGCCATGCCGCAGCCGTAGACCACGCGCGGACCCAGCCGGTCGAAGAAGTATCCGATGGCGGGCGCGGTCAACCCGTTCACCAGCAGGTACACGGAATAGACGCTGGTCATCTTCGACCGGCTCCAGCCCAGGTCCTGCTCCAGCGGAAGCAGGAATACGACGTAGGTATCGGCGGTGCCGCGTCCGATCAGGTTCAATAGCAGACAGATCGCCAGTACGGTGAGCGCCGTACGAGTGTGTGGTGACCGCAGTTTCCCCCCGTTTTTCAAGTCAGGCTGCAAACCCTGGCTCTGTTCGCCTCCGCGCGCATCAATAGGACTTCGGGAGCCCGAGCACCTTCTCGGCGATGAAGCACAGGATCAGTTGCGGACTGATCGGAGCGATGCGCCCGACCAGGCTTTCGCGCAGATAACGCTCGACGTGGTATTCCTTGGCATAGCCGAACCCTCCGTGCGTCATCAGCGCCTGCTGGCAAGTCTTGAAGCATGCTTCGCCGGCAAGATACTTGGCGGCATTGGCTTCGGCACCGCAGGAAAGGCCGCGATCGTAAAGGCTGGCCGCCTTGAACACCATCAGGTTGGCCGCCTCCAGTTCCATCCAGCACTCGGCGAGCGGATGCTGGATTCCCTGGTTCTGCCCTATGGGCCGGTCGAATACGACGCGCTCCTTGGCGTACTGCGCGGCCCGCGCCAGCGCGGCGCGGCCCAGCCCCACCGATTCGGCGGCGATCAGGATGCGCTCTGGATTCATACCATGCAGGATGCATTCGAAGCCCTTCCCTTCCTCGCCCAGCCTGTCTTCCACCGGAACGGGCAGACCGTCGATGAACACCTGGTTGGAATCGACCGCCGCGCGTCCCATCTTGTCGATCTCGTGCACCTGGACATAGCGCCGGTCCAGGTCGGTATAGAACAGCGACAGCCCGTCGGCCGGCTTGCGGCATTCCTCGACCGGCGTGGTGCGCGCGAGAATCAGCATTTTCTCGGCCACCTGGGCGGTTGAAATCCATACCTTCTGCCCGGAAAGGATATAGCGCCCGCCCTCGCGTACCGCCTTGGTCTTGAGTCGCGTGGTGTTCAGTCCGGTGTTGGGCTCGGTCACGGCGAAACAGGCTTTCTCCGTGCCGGCAATGAGCGGCGGCAGCATGCGCCGCTTCTGTTCGTCGGTGCCGAACACGACCACCGGATTGAGCCCGAAGATGTTCATGTGCACCGCCGAAGCGCCGGAGAAACCGGCGCCCGAGGCGGAGATGGTCTGCAGCATGATCGCCGCTTCGGTGATGCCCAGGCCTGCCCCGCCGTACTCCTCCGGCATCGCAATGCCGAGCCAGCCGTCGCGTGCCAGGGCCTGGTGCAATTCGTTCGGAAATTCGTGCGCCCGGTCTTTTTCCAGCCAGAACTCGTCGCTGAATTGCGCGCAGATCTTCGCGATTGCATCGCGTATCGCCTGCTGCTCCTCGGTCAGGGAAAAATCCATCTCTAGCGCCTTCTTTCTTTCCGGCCACGCAGCGCCAAGGACGATCGGGGCAGACGCTCGATGCCGACCCGCTCGAAGCCCGGAACAAGAACCGGGAAATCCGCGATGTCGCGGGCGTGCAACAAAAGCGCGCTCACGGTTCACGCTCCATTGAAACGCGCAATTCGGTCAGCAATTTCGCGTGCCGCTTCAACGCAGACTCCATCCGGTTCATGGGACCGGCAAGAGCGACACTGTAAGTTTCTCCGCTTACCGGAACCGGCACGGCCATTGCCATCAAGTCTGCAACGGTTTCGCCGCGGGTAAGGTACCAGCCGCGTACGCGGCCCCGCTCGAGATCGGCTTCCAGCGTCGCGCGGGGCGTGATGGGCTTGGAAGTCACGCGCGGCAGCCGCATGCCCGCGAGCAACTCGTCGCGCAGCGCCGGGGCTAGGCTGCCTAGCAGGGCTTTGCCGCTGGCGCTCGCGTGCAGCGGCCTGAAGTCGCCCACCTTAGGACTGTAACGGATGCTGTGCGGGCTCTCCATCACTTCGACGTACACCGCCTGCCGATCGAGGCGTTTGCTCACGAGCACGGTTTCCCCGGTCTGGTCGCGCAGCTTCTCCAGAATGGGCAAAAGGCGTTCCGCCAGCGGATCATGGCTCGCTATAACGCGTGCACGTTCGAGCAGCAATTTGGTCGGGTAGAACCCTCCCCTCGCTTTGACTTCGTAGAGATAGCCGCGCGCCTCGAGCGTGCGCACGATGCCGAAGCAGGAGGACACCGGCGCGCCGATCGCGCGCGCCAATTGCGACAGCGACAGCGGCTTGCGCTCGCGCGCGAAGGCATCGAACAAATCGAGGGTGCGCCCGGCCGTTTTCACATTCATGAAAATATTTTAGCATATGTGAAAATTGATGCTGTACGACCTCCGCTGGGCGATGCTGCCACAGTCCACTTCGTCTGTGCCATTGCGATAGAATCCGCAACGCTCGCCATCCACGCAGGCGCGGCGCACGGGAACAATGCACTTTTCACGAGGCTACGCATGGACAGGATACAAGAACGCACCCGCGAGATCGACGCAGCAATGGCCGATATCCGCGCCATCGAGCAGCACGAGGGCGCAACACGCTCATGCCTGGCAAAAGTCAGGCTGCGGCTGATCAAGCTCGCCGCACGCACCGATCTGTTCACGGTAGAGGACTTCCCGCCGCCCGAACCCGGCGGCAAGCGCCCTTCCTGCCTCTATCGGCTGTCCGAGGACGCCGACCACCGCTACGCCCTGTATGCGAACTCTTCACTGGGCGGATACGCCACGCCTGCGCACAACCACACCACCTGGGCGGTGATCGTCGGCATCTGCGGCGAGGAACTGAACCGCTTCTACGACCGGACTCAGGAAAACGGCGTGCGCGAGAATGGCCAGCACGTCGTGCGACAGGGCTCGGGCGTGTCTTTCATGCCGGATGATCTGCATTCCATCCACATCGCCGCACCTGTGCTCAATTTTCACATGTATGGCCTCGCTCTTGAGCAATTGCACCGGCGCGAGTACTACAAGCCGGAGGAGAACGCATGGGCCATATTCCCGCCGCATTCCGACATCCGCGAAGCGCGCGCCGGGCGGTTCGGGACCAAGACCATTTCCAGCGCCGCGTTGCGCGAGCGCCTGATTGCGGGCGGAGAATTGGCATTGCTGGACGTGCGTGAACAGGGCGTGCATTACCGGGGGCATCCGTTCTTCGCCTGTTCCCTGCCGCTGTCGCGGCTGGAACTCATGGCCGCGGACCTGCTGCCGCTGCGCGCCGTGCCTGTGGTGCTGCTGGACGGAGGCAACGAAGGTCTTGCCGAGCGCGCCGCGGCGAAGCTCGCCTCGCTGGGCTACGGCGACATAGCGATTCTCGAGGGAGGTTGCGCCGGCTGGACGGCATCGGGCGGTGAGCTCTTCAGCGGGGTCAACGTCCCGTCCAAGGCCTTCGGCGAGTTCGTCGAGCATCATTACGATACGCCGCGGGTGCCGCCGGAAGAAGTCAAGCGGCTGATCGACGGCGGGACCAAGCTGGTGATACTCGATTCCCGGCCTTACAACGAATATCACCGCATGAACATCCCCGGCGGCATCGACGCACCCGGCGCAGAGCTGGTGTACCGCGTGCACGACCTCGCCCCCGATCCGGACACGCTGGTCGTGGTCAATTGCGCCGGCCGCACGCGCAGCATCATCGGTTGCCAGTCACTGCGCAACGCCGGCATTCCGAACAAGGTCGTCGCGCTGAAGGACGGCACCATGGGTTGGGAACTGGCCGGATATCAGTGCGAGCGCGGCTCCACTCATGCTGCGCCCCTGCCCTCGGCCGAAGGCGGCGCCAGGGCGCGTGCCGCGGCAGAATTAGTGGCCCGAAAGTTCAAAGTAAAGTTTGCCACGCGCACGGAAGTGCAGGCGTGGCAGCACGATGCCGGGCGCACGCTGTTCCTGCTGGACGTGCGTTCGATTGATGAGTTCGAACTGCGTCACATCGCGGGGTCGCGCCATGCGCCCGGCGGGCAGGTGGTCCAGGCCACGGACGAGTATATCGGCGTGCGCAATTCGCGCGTGGTCCTCATCGATCCGGCGCGCGTGCGCTCGGTAATGACCGCTTCCTGGCTCAATCAGATGGGGTGGAATGAAGTGTATGTTCTGGAGCCCGGAGGGGAAGACGGCTTCGCGGGTTGGCCGACCGAAAGCGGTCCGCGAGCGAACGCCGCCGCCGGCTTCACTCCCTGGCGCACCATTGGCGCGCCACAGCTCGCCGCCCGCCAGAAACAGGGCGGCGTAATCGTGCTCGACCTGGCGACCAGCCTGCATTTTCGCGCGCGGCACATCCCGGATGCCTGGTGGGCGGTGCGCGCGCGCCTGGATCAAGCGCGCGCGCGTCTGCCCGAGGCGCCCGCTCTGGTGCTGACGTCCGAGGACGGAACCCTAGCCCATCTGGCGGCGCCTGAGGCATCTAAGTTCTGGCCAGGCGCGGAGGTGAGCGTGCTTGATGGCGGCAATGCCGCGTGGTTCGAAGCGAAACTTCCCGTCGAACAAGGCGTCGACCAGGCCACCACGTCGCTAGACGACGTCTGGTACAAGCCTTACGACCATGCCAAAGACTACGAAAAGCACGCGCGCGCCTATCTCAGCTGGGAAGTCGCGCTGGTCGATCAGATCAAGCGCGATCCGACCATCAAGTTTCGGGCGTACGATTAGTCGGGAATCTGAGGGCTCAGGTTCGATTTGAAGGCCTCTAGCCGCGGTCGATGCTTCGGCTTTGAACTTGGAACACACTGCCGCCCCGCCCCCGCTTATTCAGGGGGCGTGTCGGCAATTCTGAAACAGCCTCTCGCCGTGCCGGAATTTCATTCCATCAAGCTGGGAAGGTACAAGGCGATGCCCGGAAACATGATCAGGAGTATGGCCATGATCCAGATCACGCCGACGTAAGGTGCCGCCCCCATCGCCACATCCTTCAACGTCGTCCCCGGCGGGGCGATGCCCTGAATCACGAACAGGTTGACCCCGACCGGCGGCGTGATCATGGCCATTTCGCTGAACAGCGTCGCGATGATCCCGAACCAGACCGGATCGTAGCCAAGTTTCAATATGATGGGTAGGAATATGGGAACGGTGACGGTCAGCATGGCGATCACGTCCAGAAACGTCCCCATGATCATGAGGATGATTCCCATGGTCACGATCACCAGCCATCCCGGCACCCCCAATCCCGCGACGAAAACACCGATTTTCGCCTGAAGCCCGGTGACGTAGAACACGTACGCCAGCATGTTGCCGCCGACGATGAGCATGTAGATCATGACCGTGGTGTTGACCGACCCGATCAACGCGCGCTTGAGAACCTTCCACGATACGTGCCGAAAGTAGACGATGCAAATGAGCAAAGCCATGAAGACGCCCACGGAACTCGCTTCTATCGCATCCCAGAGGCCGAGAAACAGGCCGCCCACGATCGCGAGGAACAGCACGGCGATGGGCAACAGACCGATCAGCGATCGGATCTTCTCCTTCAGCGTGTAGCTGTTCTCGTTGACGGGCGCAAGCGCCGGATTTATCGTTACTCTGATATAGATGTAGGCCATGATGAGCACGGTCAGCAGCAGCCCGGGCAAGATCCCGGCGATCATGACAGCGCCCAAGGAAGTCTCGGCGAGAATGGAATAGACGACCATGATGATGCTGGGCGGAATAAGGATGGCGAGCGACCCGGCAATTGCGAGAACGCCGACGGACAGGCGCCTGTCGTAGCCCCTCTTCTCCATTTCGGGCAGGGTATTCCCGCCTATGGTCGCGCAGGAAGCGCTGCTCGAACCGCAGGCAAAACCGAACAGGGCACACATGACGGTGGTGGCCATCGCCAGACCGCCCCTGGTCTTGCCCACCAGTTTGTTGACGAGTTCGAACAGCACCGAACCAATGCCGTATTCCAGCAGAATATTGCCCATCAGGACGAACATGGGAATGGCCAGCAGGGAAAAACCGTTGGTATAGGAAAAGGGAATGGCGCCCATTTGCAGTATGGATGCCGGGCCCATGTGCACCACCGTGCCGACAATTCCTGCCAATCCCATGCAGAATGCGATGGGCAAACCGGTCACCAGCAGGACAATCAGGCAGACTGCGGTAACGATCAGCGTCAGAGTCATTTCATCACTCTCCGGAAAAATCTGCTACTGCGTCGGCGGAATCGCTCGGGAACGGACGGACAGGGAGCCGCGCGGGGATCTTGTCCATCACAGGTAGACATGCGGGCTGACCGCTTCGGCATCAGCCGACGAAAACAGAATACTGCGCAGGCTTTCCCACGCGTGGCCGGCAAACTGCAGGGTCAACAAAGCGAAGCCAATGACTACGCAAATCTTGAACGGATAGACCGGTAGCGACGTCAAAACCGAAGCTTCCCGCATGCTGGTGCTCGAAATGGCGCCTTGCGAGGTAGCGTAGACCATGAGCCCGGACATGCACATGCCAAGGATTGAGGCGAGGCATTGCAGCATGTGTCTGCGATTTCCATGGACTAGGTCCACCCCCAGATCCATGCGGACGTGTGCGTTCCGGTTCAGCACATAAGCCACGGGCAGGAATGCCAGCACGATCTGGATCAGCTGCAGAAATTCCAGCGACCAGCTCACCGGCATGCCGATCAGCCTGGTGGCTATGCCGTACAGGCTCACTACTGATATCACGATGAGAGTGACTATGCCGAGATATACCGCCCCGGCGTTCAACTTGCGCACCCCCGCCGCGAAGCCGTCCAGTATTTTGATTAGAACCGAATCCATGCGCACCTCCCCTCTTTATGACCGGCTGAAATTTACCTTGGAATTGTCAAGACAAGCTCACGGCCGCTGATATTGCACAGGCCCCAGGGGCGTGCGCTTCAAGCGCAGGCGACGCTTGCCGGCGCCGCGGACGATTGATCTTCCGGAACATTCCGCGCGCGGCACCAGACCGGATCAGGGATTGTATTTCTTCACGATTTCGATCGCTTTCGGCCCCATGTCTCCGGCTTTTTCCAGAAACTGCTTCATGCCCTCGGTCTCCGCGCTCTTGATGAACGCCTGCCTCTCCGCGGGTGTCAAATTGACGACCTTTCCTTTCCACTTGGTGCTCAGGAATACCCGCCCATCATCCATAAATTTGCCGTATTCGGTAGCCAGAGTGTCGTTGAACTTGTTGAGGACTTCCAGCACAATCTTGCGGTCGGCTTCCGGTATCTTGTTCATGTCCGATATGCTGTACACGAGGCTCATCGGGGATGTCGTCAAATCCAGGAATGTGATGTAGTCGAGCACTTCGTACAGCTTCCAGTCGATCCAGTTCGACTCCTGCGCCATCATTCCGCTGATCATGTTGCGCGACAAAGCCTCGTATACCTCCGGCATCGCAACGCTCATGACGGCGCCGCCGTTCACCTGAACCGGAACCCGTTCCAGCCCCAGGGTGCGCACCTTCAACCCCTTGAAATCAGTGGGCAGATGAACAGCCTTCTTCTTCATTCCCAGCGACCGCACCGAAAACGCCGTGGCGCCCACGAAACCCACGTTTTTCAGCCCCCTCGAATGCAGGTATTCCTCGTAGAGCTTGTTCAGGCCGCCCTTGTACGCGGCTTCGACGCCTTTGACTCCCTGGCTCCAGATCGGCAGCGTTTCGATGTTGAACAGGGGAAAGGTTCCGGGGTAGTAGCAGGTGCACATGAGGTTCGCGAACACCAGGCCGCGGTTGGTCAGATCCAACTGTTCCGCCGCTTTGCCTATCACCTCGGATGCGTACACGCCGAACTTGTAGCGACCTTGTGTCCTCTGTTCCAGTTCAGGAAGAACCTTGTTGGCGACCTTCACGAACATGTGAGTTTCAGACTGGTACAAGCCGAGTTTCAATTCGGTAGTCTGTGCCAGCGCCTGACCGGATGCCGCCAATCCGCCTATGATCAGCGACAGAATCGCGCCCGCCTGGAGCACTTTTCCCGAAAAAAGTTTGAAATTCATTTTCGCCTCCTCGTTGAGATAATTTTTCCGGTACAGCTATCTTTTTGAATACTCATCTAGCCTGATGATTGTTTTGATGCCGCCCCGCCATCGCATGCGAATTCCGCCGCCAGTTCCGCGTCAAATTGCCCCCGGAGGTACGGCCTCGCCTGCGAACCCATCCCCGTGGTCCGGAATTACGCCCTGTGCCTTTGGAAGGCGCAGAAAAGGGTGCATTGCACTCCTTCCTGCGCCGTGCGCTCTATCGCTTTCCCTCGGCTTTGAGCTTGCGGTAATGCTCTTTCCTTGCCAGCCACTCTTTCTCGACTTCGGGCGTCTGGAAAGGTTGCTCCGGCGTAAACACCAGATCTTTCCACGCGTCGCCCTTGCTCCACTGGTACGGCGTCTGCACCGTGGTGCGCGGCACGAACGCACGCTCCAGCAGCTTGAATCCCATCTCCAGGACCTCCCGCTGCTGCGCCGCATTGTGCGGCTCGCCGCAGGGACTGCCGAGCGGGAAGTCGCTATGCACCAGACGCGGAACACCGACGTGCTCGACGATGTCGCGCGCCGCAGCAAACACTACGGTGGGAATCCCGTTTTCCTCCAGATGCCGGGCAACCAGACTCACGGTCTGGTGGCATACCGGTCAAACCGGGGTTAGTACGGCGACATCCGCGCCGTCTTCACGGCAGCGTCTGAGCGCTTCAACCACGTCCGTTTCACGCGTGCGTCTCTGGCTGTAGGCGTTGTAGACCCCGTGGAAGCGCTTTGTCAGACTGCCTATGCGGCCGGCCTTGACCGCCTCGTGCAGCGCCGCCGCCGGATAGAATGCCCCCACGTCTTCCAGCGTCGTCGCATACTTGTCGTAGCTGTGCGTCGGGCTATAAAGTTGCTCCACGGGCACATCGGCGTCGATGGTGTAGACTCCCCCTCCGCTCTGCCGGTCGTCGCCGCCTTCACGCTCGGCGCCCCGTTCCGTAATCTCGCTGGTCGAAATCAGCACGACCCGGCTTTCCGCCAGCGGCTTCTTCAACGGCGCAAACGGAACGTCTTCGAAGTGCGCCCACTTATACGGATTCTTGTATTGCGGGAGATAGTATTCCCGCACCCTTTCTATATAGCGTACAAAACCTGACATACCTTCCTCCTTCCCGGTCACAATGAAATGACACCTGTCCTTGCCGCATGATCCGAAATGCACACCAGTCATGGGCCCCAAGGCACTCCTCCCTGCACGCGATCATCACCCGGCTGGGACACAGCCCGTATCATGCTTTACCTGAGGCAAAGACAAACCCTGCAATGTCGCGCGCCCCTATCGCAATTTTGATGATCACCGGCCACTCAAGCGGTGTCAAGAATTCCAAACTAGCGTTCGCATAGAGAAACATTGATCTTTCCGCCGGCAGTCGCGTGATAAGATTTTTTGGGGTTCGTACTGCCACATCCCGACACACCGAGAAAGCGAACGACTTCGACACCGAATGCGGTATCTTTGCGCATGGGTCTCTGGTTCGCTGTGAACCGTTGACTTGCCCCGGATGTGGTTTTGTATGCGATTTCGAATCACAGCGCAAAAAAATGGAGTTGAGACTATGACTGAAGGTGTGCTTTCCGGAATCCGCGTCCTCGACTTCGGTCGTTTTATCGCCGGGCCGTTTTGCGGCGCCCTGCTCGCGGATCACGGCGCCGACGTGATCCGCGTCGACAGGGTCGGTGGCAGCGAGGACCGTTTCATCCTGCCGCTAGCCGAAAGCGGCGAAGGCCCCATGTTCATGCAGGTGAACCGCGGCAAGCGCTCTCTGAGCCTGGACCCGACTTCCCCCGACGGCCGCGAGATCGTGCGCAAACTGCTCGCTCGCAGCGACATCGTCGTTGCCAACCTGCCCGCGTCGACGCTCAAATCCATGGGCTTGGATTACGCGACCGTGTCGGCGATCAATCCCCGCATCATCCTGGTTACCACCAACGCCTACGGACACACGGGGCCCAACGCGCACAAGGTCGGTTTCGACGGCATTGCCCAGTGCATGTCGGGCGCGGTATATCTGAACGGAGAACCCGGTGCCCCGCGCCGCGCCCTCGCCGCGTATGTCGATTACTCGACGGCGATTTCCGCGGCCTTCGGCGCAATCCTCGCGCTGCTCGCCCGCGAGCGCACCGGGCGTGGCCAGGAAGTCAGCGGTTCGCTCCTGACGACCGCACTCACGATTTCGAATACGATCCTGATGGAACAGGCGATTACCAAGCCGAATCGGATCCCTCAGGGCAACCTCGGCTATTCTTCCGCACCTGCCGACCTGTTCAAGTGTTCGGACGACCGCTGGCTGATTGCCCAGGTGGTGGGCCAGCCCTTGTGGGAGAAGTTCTGCAAGATGCTGGGCGCCGACGACTGGCTCGCAGATCCGAAGTTCAAGGACGATCTAGGCCGTGGCGACAACGCACATCTGGTAAGCGAACGCCTGCAGGCATGGTGCGCAACCCGCACGCGCGAAGAAGTGCTCAAAGCATTCGACGCCGCGCGCATTCCAGCGGGCCCGGTGCACAGCCCGCAGGAGGCACTCGACGATGCGCACATCCGCGCCAGCGGCATCCTGCGCGAACTCGCTTACCCCGGCATGCCTCAGCCGGCGCCTGTGGTGGACACGCCGATCCGCCTGTCCGACACGCCGGGGTCGATCCGCGGTCGCGCCCCGACGCCTGGCGAACACTCCGCAGCGGTCTTGGAGGAAATCGGCTATTCGGCGAAGGAGATAGAACGGCTGCGAAGCTCGGGAATCATCTGACGCCGCGGGATTTCACCGCTGCGCGGCTGGTCCCCGGTCCGATCCGGGCATCGCGCCAGTATTCGACGCCTGCGGCCGGAAGCGACCGAAGATGCAAGCCCGGCTCAATGACTTTCCGGTCCGGATATCACGGAAAGCGCCGTGCACCCTATACGTTTCCTTCGGCCCTGAGCTTGCGGTAATGCTCCTTCCTCTCCAGCCATTCCCGCTCGGCCTCGGGTGATTGGTAGGGTTGCTCGGGCGTGAATACGAGATCCTTCCAGACTTCGCCTTTGCTCCATCGGAATGGCGTCTGCACCGTCGTGCGCGGCACGAACGCCCGTTCCAGCAGTTTGAACCCGATCTCCAGCACCTCCCGCTGCTGCGCCGCGTTGTGCGGTTCGCCGCACGGGCTGCCGAGCGGAAAATCGCTGTGCACGAAGCGCGGAACGCCGACATGCTCGACGATGTCGCGCGCGGCGCCGAATACGACTGTGGAAATGCCGTTTGCCTCCAGATGTCGGGCAACCAGACTCACGGTCTGGTGGCAAACCGGTCAAACCGGGGTCAGTACCGCCACGTCGGCGCCGTCCTCGCGGCAGCGTTCAAGCACCGCCGGTATGTCCCGCTCGCGGGTACGACGATGACTGTAGGCGTTGTAGACGCCATGGAAGCGTTCGGTCAGGCTTCCTATGCGGCCGGAGGCGACCGCCTCATGCAGTCGCGAAGTCGGATAGAAGGCGTTCACGTCGTCCAGCGTCGTCGCGGCGGTGTCGTAGTTGTCCGCAGGGCTGTACAGGAGATCCAGCGGCGTATCCACCGCAAGGGAGTACATGCCGCCTGCGTTCTGCATGCCGTCGCTTTCCTTTCGCTCCACGTTGCGGGCCGTAGTCTGGCTGGTCGTGACAAGCACGACCCGGCTTTCGGCCAGGGGCTTCTTCAATGGCGTAAATGGAACATCCTCGAAGTGCGCCCAGCGGTAGGGATTGTTGTACTTCGACAGGTAGTACTCCCGGATTCTATCGATATAGCGTACGTAGGTCGCCATGATTTCCCCTCCTCCCTCGTGTGGATGCGCTCGACTCCGATGCCGCGCGCATGTCATTTTGAAAAATGAACGACCGCGCTTCCGGGTGAAGTGACTGCCCCATCTTCGTCCTTGATGAAAAGCTCTAGCGTGACGTTGCCGCTCGCCGCGTCCACCGCCTTGACTACGCCGCCCGAAGTCAGGCTCGCGCCAAGGTAACAAGCTTTGCGGTTCGAATACTCGAATTCCATCAGTTGGCCGTCGTCGCCCGCCCAATTGACGGCCGCCTGCGTCAGCCAGTCCCCCTGCAGCGGACCGTCGATGACGATCGCCGGGTGCTTCTCCACTCCGGTTGCGTAGGGCTCGTCGTAGTGGATGCGGTGCGCATTCCAGATGGCGGCGTTATAGAGAAACAGCGAAACATTGGTGGGTTTGAAGACCCGCCCCGGCAACTCGTCCCCCACCCGGATGTCCTGAAGTCTCGGCATGATGTTCACCTCACGATCCGTGTCTGGGTTTCCCGCATGATAGTCTCGCCCGCTTCGGTCTCGATCTCGATTTCGACCACCACAAAGATCAAAGGGCCGCCCGATCCTTGTTTCGAATAGATGTCCGCCAGGGTGCGCTTGCCCACGAGCACGTCCCCGGACCTGACGGGCCGCGTATAGCGGGTCTTCGTACCGCCGGCCATGATGCGTTTGAGCGGAAGTTCCGGCATCATCGACGAGGTCTGTATTCCGTCCGGTCCGAGTGCGTCGATCGGCACGATTTCACGCAAGGCGCCGAACAGGAACATCGGCGGCGCCTCGTCGCCGCGCAGGTACTTCGGCTGGCGCTGTCCGGTAGCGACGGAGTATTTGATGATGTCCCGGCGCGTGACCTCGACCCGTGGCGTCGGCTCTACGCGGCCGATCCAGGCGCGGACTTCTGGCGTGATGAGTTCGCTCATTGCTGCTGCCTTATGTGGCCGAAACGAAGGGCGAACTCTGTCGGACTAGCCGCACTCCAGGTTTCGATGTGGCCTCGGGCGCGAATACTCTGTGCGCCGCGCGTGCTTTCGATCATTACCGGCACATCGAGTGCTGTCAAGATTTTAAGCATGACGTTCGCATAGCGAAACGTTGAGCGGCGCGCGGCTGCGCGTTTCCACCCCGTTTTGTTGCCTGTTTAAGTGGAATAGGTCGAGAATTTCGCTGTGGTGGCGCGGGCGCGGTAGTCGGTCTTGACGTTGACCAGCGCCGGTTTTCCGGCGGCGAAAGCACGCTCTA
Organism: Pseudomonadota bacterium; assembly: GCA_026399375.1. Taxonomy (GTDB): domain Bacteria; phylum Pseudomonadota; class Gammaproteobacteria; order Burkholderiales; family SG8-39; genus 2-12-FULL-64-23. The sequence continues at coordinate 11,296 of JAPLRD010000193.1, read as the reverse complement.
GGGCCGGCCGGATCTGGCCGGGCTCCTCGACATATTCGCCGTGACAGCCCAGCGCCTCGGCCATCCTGTCGTAGCGGGTGTAACCAAGTTCGCGGCCCGGCTTGTCACGATCCGGATCGGCGGTCCAGCCGCCGTTGAGGCTGACCACACACACGACATTGAGACCGTGCCGCACGGCCGTGTCCAGTTCCATGCCATTCAGCCCGAAGGAGCCATCCCCGTGGAGCACCATCACCTGCTTGCCCGGATGCGCCGCCTTGACACCCAAGCCGAATGGAAGACCGACGCCCATCGTTCCCCAGGTACCCGAGTTGAGACGGTGGCCCGGCTCGAAAGTCGGAATCGACTGGCGGCCGTAGTTCAGTATCTCCTGACCGTCGACAATCAGATATGCGTCGCGATCGAGGAAATCACGAACCTCCTTGCACAGCCTCAACGGGTGAATTGGCACCGCGCCAGAACTCATCCGCTTCTCCTGCTCGGCCGTCCTGGATCTGTCGACCTCCTGCAACTGCTCTACCCAGGCCGAGTAGCGTCGGGAATCGAGCTTTCCCTGCGCCTCGTCCATTAACTGCTCTAGCACCGCCTTCGCATCGCCAACGATACCGACGTCGCATGGGCGGGTGAGGCCTATCTCGCCTGCATCTATATTGACCTGGATGATCCTGGCATTCGCGCTGAAACGCGGTGCCGTGAAATGACCGTTGATGTAGTTCATCCGCGTGCCGACGATCAGGATGCAGTCGGCCTTGCTGAATGCCGTCGTGCGTGCGGCCAGACAGGATAGCGCGTGATCATCGGGGATCACGCCGCGGCCCTGGGGCGTGGTGTAAAACGGAATGCCGGCCAGTTCCACAAAGCGCCGCAACTCGGCGCTCGCCTCCGACCAAATGATGCCCGTGCCGCACACAAGGATCGGCCGCTCCGCTTCGCCCAGGAGCTTGATGGCAGCGTGGATCCGGTCAGGATCCCCGCTCAGGCGGGCTTGGTTCATCGAGGTGCTTCCCTCACGATAGACGATCGAGTTTTCGTCAACCTCCTTGTGCAAAACATCGCCCGGCATTTCGAGATAGGCCGGTCCAAGCCGCCCAGTCCCCGCCTGGCGCAGGGCGGTGGCGATCATCTCCGGAATGCGGGCCGGGTCCATGCAACGGTCCGCCCATTTGGTGATCGGTTTGAAGATGCTCAGTTGATCGCATTCCTGGAACACACCCCTGCCTGACGCCGCCAGAGGCGCGGCCCCGCCGATCGCCAGCAGCGGAGAAGCATCGGCCCAGGCGTTGGCGACGCCGGTCACGAGGTTGGCGGCGCCCGGCCCGGAAGCTGCCATGCATACGCCGATCCGGCGGGTGACCCGCCCCCACGCATGCGCCATCATCGCAGCCGCCTGCTCGTGGCGGACATCGATCGAACGGATCCCCTCCTTGATGCAGAGCGCTTCGGCCTCGATCATCGGACCGCCCATCAGGTAGAACATCGTGTCGACGCCCTGCATGCGCAGCGCGCGTGCCAGTATCTGCGAACCGCTGACCATTCCCATCGCGTTGCCTCCCCTTCGGTACCAGGTCCAGCGCCGCGCGACAGAAAGGATTGACACTGTCCCGGCGAGGTGTGTATTGTCCAGACCATTATATTAGTCCATACCAAACGAAATAGCTCGCGCCGGTCATGCAACGAGGATAGCGGTTGTCGTGCTGCGCGAAATGACCGGCACTGCCATCTGCCTGAACCACTTGCAAGGATGAACACATGAAAGGAATAACGGACATCCGCTCCCTTCTGGAGCGCGTAGAAAAAGATCATGATTTGATTCGAGTCCAGCGCGAAGTCGATCCGGTGCTGGAATTGGCGGCCGTGGTGCGCGCCACAGACATGGGTCCTGTCATGCTGTTCGACAAGGTCAAGAATTATCCGGGTCGTCGCGTGATTTCCAACATCTTCAGCGACCGCTCGCGCATCGCCGCCTGGTGCGGCGTCGCGGCGGAATACCTGCCCCGCTTTCTCGCCGATGCCGCCGCGCGCCCGGTCGCGCCGGTGGAAATCACGGATGCGCCGAGCCAGCAGGAAGTCGTGACCAGGAACATCAACGTCCTGGAAACGGTCCCGATCACCAAGCAGACGGCGCAGGACGCGGGCTACGTGATCACCGGCGGCATCGTATTCGCGCGTGACCCCGAAACCGGCGACTTCAACAGTTCCTATCACCGGATGCGGGTGCTGGGCCCGGACTCGACCTGCATCACGATCCAGGCCGGAAGACACCTGCTCGAGATCGTCAGGAAGTTCCGCAAGCAAGGCCAGAACAAGGTGCCGGTGACGGTGAACATCGGCGCCGGGCCGGCAACCTTGCTGGCATGCTCGGGCAGCACCCAGCAGACGCTGACGCCCCTTGGCTACGACGAACTCGGCTTTGCCGGGGCCATTCAGGGCGAAGCTGTCCGCTACGTGGCGTCGCGGACGCAACCGGGCGCCTGGGGTTTCGCCGACGCCGAATTGGTGCTGGAGGGCTACATCGACACTGACCGCCTGGTCTCCGAGGAGGATTCGGGCCAGGACGGCGTCAAAGCCATGATGCCGGAGGCCGGGGGCTACATGGGGCGCGCCTGGCGAGTATGGGAATTCAAGATCACCGCCATCACCCATCGGCGCGACTTCATCTACTGGGCACCCCTCGCCATCAATGCGGAAACGACAAGCCTGATGGCGATGCCCGCCGAGGCGTCGATCTTCGACGCCTGCAGGCGCATAAGTCCCAAGGTCTTCGACACCTGCTATGTCCTGCCGGGAATGCGCGGCTGTCTCGGCGTCGTGCTTCGCATCAATCGCAAGGGCTTTCGCGACGAAGGTGTACAGACCAATCTGCTGTTTGGCGCGCTGTCGGCACACTCGGACATGGGATGGGTCATCGCTGTCGACCACGACATCGATCTCATGAATTCGGACGAAGTGCTGTGGGCCTTGATAACCCGCACAGATCTGAGCAACGACATCATGATCACACCCAAGGCGAAGGTAAGCGGCATGTTGGCAGAAGGGGATGCGGCAGGAACAGGCCGGAAGATCGCCTTCGACGCCACGGCTTCCTTCAAACTGCGCGATCGATATGAGCGCGGATCCTTTGCCACGGTGAACCTCACCGACTGGCTGTCTTCCGCCGAGGTGGACCGGGTACGCAGCCAGCAAAGCGATTACCTCAAGTCAATGCTGCGCCGCGGGTATTGACGGAAACGCGCCGCTGCGCACGGCTGCGCGATTTGAGGCACATTGTTCGATGGTTTGAAGCGCAGGGGGCAGAGGCGGACGGAGCAAGCAGTGGCTGCTGTCAGCTGCCAGTTCCAATTTGAAGATAGGGGTGATGCATGAACGACGCGGGCGAGAAAGCAAAGCCGTTCAACTGGGCGAAATTCCAGCAGAACATGGGATATAGCGATCGGGAAATGGAGGAGTTCAAGGCCGATCCCCGCCGCCGGAAGGCGGCCGAGGCATTGGGCCAGGCCAATCGAAAGACGATCGTAGCAGAAGTGGTCGCCAGCCATGGATGTGCGGCCGGCTTCAAGTGCGGCGACACCATCGAGGTTTCGGCCGCGGGCGTGGTGAAGAGCAGCAATGTCTGCATTTATGCGGTGGCGCCGATGACCATCCATGCCGCGATGGCGCATGACCGCATCGCGGAAGGCCTGGACCCGGATGGCATGTGGTTCAACAGATTCAGTTGCCAGGATGCAGGATTCTGCAACGGCAGCTGGGGACAAGTGAGCTTCAAAGTCAATGTCAAGTAACCGGCGCGGCCAGGCTCGGCAGGTCCTGGCTGGGCTTGCCGTCCATCGCACCAGGAGATCACGGGTGCGCGCGTCATGAGAAATCCGGGCAGCGTTCCGCCAGAGGAGCCTGCCGAAATCGGCGAACATCCGCCGATCCGGTATGTCGAAACTGAAATTCGCGTTGCCGAGCCTGCACTGATGGCCGAAGGCATCGTCCTCCTGCGCCTGCCTTTGCCCTTCGCTCTGAACCACATCAATACCTACTTGCTCGACGAAGGCGACGGCTGGGCCCTGATCGACTGCGGCGTGGACTGCGAGGCCGCGCGCCAGGCGTGGGATGCCGCGCTGGCATCGCCATTGCTCGGCGGCCGGCCCGTGCGCCGCATACTGGTGACGCATCATCATCCGGACCATATCGGGCTCGCAGGCTGGCTGTCACGACGCTTCGATGCGCCCATGTCGATCACGGCGGGAGAGCACGCCGTGGCGGGACGCTACTCCGACCCCACCCGGGATATCGTGTCCGAGCGCATGGCCTTCTGGCGGGAACATGGCCTGCCCGAGGACCTCGTCTCATGGTTGTTGCAGCGCATGCCGCGCTACTCAAAGCATGTTCAACCGTTGCCGGACAAGGTCGCGCTCGTCAACTTGGAAGAACCCGTTCTGCTGGGGCGCAAGTCATGGCGCCCGATAATCGGACGCGGACATTCCCCCGAGCACCTGAGCCTGTATGACGCAAGTGCCGATGTTCTGATCAGCGGCGACCAGATACTGCCGGAAATCACGCCCAACATAGCGGTCTGGCCCGGGGGAGACCAGAATCCTCTGCAGTCGTTCCTGGATTCCCTGGGCAAGTTCATGAGCCTGGGCGGCGATCCGCTGGTTCTGCCCTCGCATAAACAGCCGTTCCGCGGACTGGTGCAAAGGGTGATTGAATTCAGGCACCACCACGATGAGCGCCTTGGCCACCTTGCTGACGCATGCGCAAGACCCATGACCTGCTTCGAAGCTCTTCCCGCCTTGTTCGGACGGCCTTTGCGCAATGAAGAACTCGGCTTTGGCCTGGGGGAAGGTGTCGCTCATCTAAATTACCTGGAGGGGCGTGGCGCTCTGAGCTCGGCGCTGGACGAGCATGGAGCGAGGCGTTACTTGGCTGCCTGATCAAGTGCAAGACCCAATCTGGAGAGGCGACCAATGCATTCGAAGGAAGATCCAACCGCTGCGAAGAAAATGGCTGTCCGAGGTCTGGACGCGCTGTTCCAACCGCGATCAATCGCCTTCATCGGTGCTTCGGAACGCAGCACGGCACCTGCCTCGCGCGGCCTGCGCAATTGCGTCAGACTGGGATTCAAGGGCGGACTCTATCCGATCAATCCAAAGCACAAGACCCTGTTTGGAGTGGCCTGTCACGCCTCATTGACCGAAATACCCGAGCCCGTCGATCTGGCGATGATAGCCCTGAGCGCTGAGGCCACGCTGGACGCTGTGGCGGCATGCAAGGCGGCAGGCGTTCGCGCGGTAATCGCGTGCAGCTCGGGTTGGGAAGAGACCGGAACCGCAGAAGGCGAATCCCGGGCGGCGCGTCTGCGCCTGCTTATGCACGGCTCGCGCATGAGACTGCTCGGACCAAATTGCCTGGGTTCGGGAAACCCGGCGATAGGGATGTCTCTGGCTTACAACAGTTCGTTCGAGTCGATCAGCTTCCCGCGGCGCGGGCGCATCGGCCTGGTCACGCAGAGTGGAGCCATGCTGGGGGGCATCATCCTGAATGGCGAGGACATGGGCGCGGACCTGGCACTGTTCGCGCACGTAGGCAACGCCATGGACGTCGGGCTGGAAGAAATCATGGAGCATATGGTCCATGACCCCGATGTAAGCGTTCTAGCGCTGATGATCGAAGGCGTCAGGGAACCGGGCCGCTTCGTCGCGGCAGCGCGCCTTGCGCGAGAGCAGGGCAAGCCCGTTGTGGCGTTCAAGGCAGGAGCGTCGGAGCTGGGGCGAATCGCAGTCAAGTCGCACACCGGTGCGCTGGCGGGATCCGACGAGGTATTCTCCGCCGTCTGCCGGGAGCACGGCATCGTCCGTGTGGATGAGCCGGAGGACTTGATGCCGACAGCTTCGCTACTGGCGTCGTGGGCAAAGAAGAGTCCCGTGCGCGAGGGAAAGCTTCTCGTATTCACCCTTTCCGGAGGCGCTGCCTCCATCATCGCCGACGAGTGCAGCACCGCTGGATTGACTTTGCCACCGTTGACGGAAGCCACATTGACCAGCCTGAAACCGATTCTTCCCGGCTATACGACCGCAAGCAATCCGTTCGATGTGGGCGGAGGTGTGTTTTCAGATCCAGACTTGCCGCGCAAGGCTCTGGCCATAGCGGCTCTGGACGACAATGTGGAAGCGGTGTTGTGGGTCGGCGTGGGAGCCCCGCGGGACGAGCGCTCGAAAATGATGCTGGACCAGGCGCTGGATATTTTCCAGGAATGCGGCAAGCCGGCGGCCATCATCCCACTCTCCGGCTACCCCGAGGAGGCGGGTTTCGGCCGCGCCCGCACGCTCGGCATTCCGGTACTGAGGAGCCTGCGCGCGGCGGTTCGAACCATATCTGCTGCCCGCACGGCGTACAAGACCGTGGTCGCGCCCGGGCGGCACGGACGCGACCTGCCGGACTTGCCGGATGGCGAGGTCATAGACGAGCTGCGTTCCAAGGAAGTGCTGTCCCGGTTGGGCATCCCGGTGCCCCCCTTTGGCATGGCTGTCTGCGAAAATGACGTCGCGGCCATAGCCTCCGGGCTCGGCTTCCCGGTGGTGGTAAAAGGTCTGGCGGATGGCGTCATGCACAAGAGTGAACTCGGTCTGGTGGCGCTCGATCTTGGCTCCGCGGAAGGCGCGCGCTCGGCCGCCAAGCGCATGGCGCAGTGTCCCGGCGGCCCTCCCCTGCGCGGGTTTCTGGTCGAAAAAATGGCCGGCAAGGGTGTGGAAGTGGTGTTGGGTATCAAACGCGACCCGCAATTCGGTCCGATGCTGATGTTCGGTCTGGGCGGCGTCGCCGTAGAGTTGTTCAGCGACGTGGCGTTCGGCAGATGTCCCTTGAGCCCCGAGGGCGCGCAGACCCTCATCGGCCTCACGCGCGCGGCGACCCTGCTGCGCGGTTATCGGGGACAAGCACGCGCCGACGAGAACGCGCTGGTGCATGCCATGGTGCGGCTGTCCCAGTTCGCAGCCAAGCACGCCGAATTCCTGGATGAGATGGACGTCAATCCGCTGATCGTACTGCCCGAGGGACAGGGGGTTGTAGCGGTGGACGCAGTCATGATACGGCGCAAGTAATGGAGAATTCCGGTGACCCGAATTAGTACGCACCGCGGCGCCAAGACAGCGCGGAACCCCCGTTATCTCGAAATGGCCAGGCAACTCAGGGAGGCCATCGAAGCTGAAACATATCCCATAGGAAGCCAGCTTCCAACCGAAGCCGAGTTGAGCCTGCAGTTTGCCGTCAGCCGCTTTACGGCACGCTCGGCCTTGTCCTATCTGCAAGAAAGAGGCTACCTGTCGCGCAAGCCGAAAGTCGGAACCGTGGTGATCGCCAAAGCGAACCGCCTCAAGTACAACGTCTCCGGCGGCAGCATCCCCGACCTCCTTCGGTTCATCGACGCCACTCTTGTTCGCCCCAGTCAAACCGAAGATGTGCTATCGGATTCCGTGCTTTGCAACGACCTCCAGTGCGGTGAAAAGGAGCCCTGGATTAGGGTGTCTGCGTATCGCATCTCCTCAAAAACGAAGCTGCCCATTTCCTGGACGGAATACTATCTTCGCCCGGAATTTAGAAGCGTCGTTCCGAAAATCGGCCTCAAGCCCGGGCCGGTTTACGCGCTTATCGAAAAAGCCCATGGCGAATCGATTACGCAAATCGCCCAGGACATCGGCGCCTGCCTGCTGCCGAAGGCCATGGCGGACATACTCGACGCGCCTGCGGGCAGTCCGGCACTGCGGGTTCTCCATCGCTTTTGCGGGGAAGACAACCGCACCCTGTACGCAGTCATAAGCGTCTACCCCGGGGATCGGTTTCGCTACGTCCAAAAACTCCGTCGAGAGTTGTGACGACAGAACCTGAACCCATTTCGCCGCAACCTCTATACGGGAGAAAATAATGGAATTCGGATTTACGGAAGAGCAGCGCATGCTCAGGGAATCCATCCGCCGGTTCATGAAAAATGAGTGCACCAGGGAGTACATCAGGGATTCGAGCGAGAACGAGCGCTTCCCCATCGAACTTTACGACAACATGGTCAAACAGGGATGGATGGGAATTCCCTTCCCGGAAAAGTACGGCGGCGCAGGCATGGGACCCGTAGAGTTGGCGATCTTCCTGGAGGAGGCAAGCTACGCCTGGTATGCGGCGGGAGTGTCCTATTTCACTACCGTCATCCTGGGGGGCTACAACATCCTTACCTATGGAACGGAATCGCAGCGGGAATATTTCCTGCCGCGCATCATCAGCGGAAAGTGCAAGCTCTCATTCGCCCTGAGCGAGCCGAATGTCGGATCCGACGCCGCTTCCGTGGAACTCTTTGCCGCGGAGGACGGCGACCACTTCATCCTGAACGGCACCAAGATGTTCATCACCTGCGCCCACGTCGCGGACTATATCATCACCGTCACCCGTACCAGGCGCGATGCGGCGAGGAAGCACGATGGAATCACCATTTTCCTTGTTGACGCGAAATCTCCGGGGCTCGAAATCAGGCCGCTAAAGCAGATGGGCAGGGCCGCGACTCACACCAACGAAGTAACCTTCAAGAATGTCAGGGTTCCCGGAGAGAACATCATGGGAAAGCTGAACGAAGGCTGGGCAAACCTGAACAAGGGCCTCGGCATCGAAAGATTGAGCGTAGCGATGATGTATGCCGGAACTTCCCAGGCGATCATAGACTATGCGGCTGGCTACGCCAAAGAGCGGATCCAGTTCGGCAAGCCGATTTCCAAGTTTCAGGCCATCCAGCACAAGTTCGCCGACATGCAGATAAAGGCGGATGTCGCCCGCCTCCTGAGTTACCGTGTGGCATGGATGCTCAAGGAGGGACTGCCCTGCTTCAAGGAAATGTCGATCGCGAAACTGTATGCGTCGGAAGCGATATTCGCCATAGCCAATGAGGGCGTGCAGATCATGGGAGGATATGGCGTGATGAAGGAATACGACATGGAACTGTTCTTCCGCGATTCGCGCATCGGCATGATAGGCGCCGGAAGTTCCGAAATCCAAAGGACCATAATCGCAAAGCAGATGGGGCTGTAAAGAACCAGGTGCGGATGACCTGACCGCCAACGGCCGCACGCCGCCTTAGTACCGACATTACATAAACCAGAGGACGACAATCCATCATGCTCAATAGAACAATCCTTCGTCTCGGAGCCTGCCTTCTGGCGATGACCCTGGCCTTTCCCGCCTTCGCGCAGCCTTATCCCCAAAAGCTGATCCGCATCGTCAATCCCTTCGCCGCCGGCGGCTCGCTGGACACGCTGGCGCGCATCGTCGCGTCGCACCTAGCGGCGAACCTCGGGCAGCAGGTTATCGTGGAGAACCGCACCGGGGCGGGCGGCAACATCGGCACCACGTACGTCGCGAAAAGCGCGCCAGACGGCTACACGCTGGTGATGGGATCCAGCGCCACGCATGGCATCAACGTGACTTTGTACGGTGCCAAACTGCCATTCGACGCGGTGAAAGACTTCGAACCCGTCGCCGTCGCCGCGATACAGAAGAACGTGCTGGTGGTCAGTCCGTCGGTTCCGGCGAAGAGCGTGCAGGAACTCATCGCGTACGGGAAGGCCAATCCCAAGAAACTCACGTTCGGTTCAGCCGGCACCGGCACCTCGCAGCACCTTTCCGGCGAGTTGTTCCGGGCGCTGTCGGGCGTAGACATGGTTCACGTTCCCTACAAGGGCAGCGCCCTGGCCATGACCGATCTCCTGTCAGGCCAGGTGTCGATGCTGTTCGTCGACATACCCACGGCATTGCAGCACATCCGCAGTGGCAAACTGCTTCCGCTCGGTGTTACCTCGGCCGAGCGCGCGCCCGCGCTGCCGGACTTGCCGACAATCGCCGAGCAGGGATTGGCCGGATTCGACGTGAGAGCCTGGTACGGCGTTCTCGCCCCGGCACGCACACCGGTCGAGATCGTGGACCGCCTCAATGCGGAAATAATGAAAATCCTCGCCCAGCCGGAGGTAAAGGAGCGCCTTGCGGCAATCGGCATGGAAGCGATGGCCATCACGGCTGAGCAATCCGGCGTGTTCATGCGAAACGACATCGCGCGCTGGGCCAAGATCGTCAAGGATGCCGGAGCGCAACTTGAGTAACCGCCGCCGGTTCCGCTCGTCGATCCGGACCGCAAACGCAAGGCGGGGTTACGAGTTGGAGCGCCTTGGCGCAAATTGATGATCCGATGGCGCCGGGTAGGTGCAATCTGGTCCTAGGGTCTAATGCCAAACGCCGTCCTGCCCGGCGTGCGCAGCGGCGCCGCCAGCTCGGCGAATTCGCACAACAGCCTGCGCGTGTCGCGCGGATCGATGATCTCCTCCACGATGAAGGATTCCGCGCTGCGAAAGGGCGAGGTAAGCGCCTTCAGGCGCGCTTCAATCTCAGCCATTCTGGCCTTCGGATCGGCTGCCGCCTCGATATCGGCCTTGTACGCAGCCTCCAGGCCGCCCGCGATCGGCAGCGAACCCCACTCCCCGGAAGGCCAGACGTAGCGCACGTTGTAGCGCCCCGAATTCTGGTGTGCGGGGCGGGCGACGCCGAAGACTTTGCGCACGATGATCGAGCACCAGGGAACGCTCGCCTGGCACACGGCGGCCATGGCGCGCACGCCATAGCGTATGGTGGCCGTGCGCTCGGCTTCGAGACCGATGAGGAAGCCCGGAATGTCCACCAGATGCACCACCGGCAGGTGAAAGGTTTCGGCCAGATCGACGAACCGGGTGACTTTCTCCGAAGCCTGCGCGGTCCACGCGCCGCCATAAAAGTACGGGTCGCTCGCAAGCAGCGCAACTGGCCAGCCGTCCAGCCTGGCGAAGCCGGTGATCACGGATCTTCCCCACAGCCTGCCGATTTCGAAGAATGAATCGCGATCGACGAGCGAGTCGACGATACTGCGCATCTTGTAGACCTTGCGCACATCCTTGGGCACCGCCTCGATCAACCAGGGATCGCTGCGCGCCGGATCGTCATTGCTCTCCGTGCGTGGCGAAAGTTCATACACCGAGTTCGGCAAATAGGATAGGAAGCGCCGCGCGCGCGCGAAGGCTTCAGTCTCGCTCTCCGCCTCGTCGTCCACGGCGCCGTTGCGGGTGTGGATGGCGCTGCCGCCGAGTTCGTTCTTTTCGTAGCTCTTCTCCACCCGCGCCACCACAGGCGGGCCGGCGACAAACAGTTGCGAGGTATCTTTCACCATGACCGAGTAGTGGCTCGCCGCGACGCGCGCCGAGCCCAGTCCGGCGACCGATCCCAGGGCGAGGGACACCACCGGCACGACGGA